>DATGXY010000244.1:0-48209 GCA_035298525.1 Holophaga sp. | reverse complement strand
GGTCAGGCTCCTGATATGTATTGGCCTGTCAAGGGTGCCAGGCCTCTCTTTCACGGCAGTGCATGGGGAGCAGAACGGACGGCATTCCGCCGGTTGATCAGTCTGATATCCGCGGGTTGGTTACCGGCATGACAACCGAATCGTCGGGGAGCTGCCTCGCTCTAGCGTTGAGGGTCATTCCATCGCTGGAAGCCTACATAGGAGCACCGAGGGTTCTCCCACCGTTGCCCGTTCTGCTGCCAATGCACTGCGGGTTTGACTGATTTCCAGGAACCTCGGCTTCGGGAGGAGGAAATGCCTGGCCGATGGCCCAGATGAAGCCCACCAGTTCCCTGGCCACAGCCGTGCAGACCTTGACCTTGAGCTTGCCCTTGGACTCCAGGAGACGGTACCTGCCACATAGACGCACCTGGGCTTTCCATGCGACCTCCTGGATCTTCTCCGGCACTTGCTTCACCTTCTGCTGGAGGTGTGCGGTCTTTCGCGCCGGGTAATGGTAGGTCCAGGCAGCCTCCACCAGGACCCGGCGGACGTGGCCATTCCCTGTCTTCGTGATTCCTCCTCGGGACCGGGTCACCCCACTAGAATGCTCGCTGGGAACCAGTCCCAGGTATGCCATCAACTGCGGGGCGGTTGAGAACCGATGCAGGTCGCCTATCTCCGCCATGATCGTGGTCGCCGCGATCCGGCTGATGCCACGCAGGGCCATCAGCCCCGTGATCAGTGGCCCGAGCCCTGATGCGGCACCAGCAGCTTCCAGTTGCCCTTCCACCGCCTCCACACGCCGGCTCAGCATCTGGAGGGTGTCCAGGTAGGTCTGGAAAACGATCTGCTGGATCTGCTGGTCGAATTTTACGTTCTCGAGCCAGTGGAAGTGCATCCGGGTCCATTTGGTCTTGCCGGTGAACACCTTCCCATGGCGCAAAAGGAAGGCCTGCAGCCGCTGCTTGGCCTGGCGTTCCAAGTGCTTAAGGTCCTCCCGGCCTCGGGTCAGATCACGCAGGGATTCCTGGGACTCATCCGGAACCCAGACCGCCGTCAACTCTCCGGCTCTGAGCAGACGGGCCAAGGTCTGACTATCCCGGCGGTCCGTCTTGATCCGATCCCCAGGCTTCCTGGGGATCAGGGAGGGGGCCACGACCTGGCTGGCAATCCCCAGGCCCCGCAACTGTCGGTGCAGCCCATAACCACAAGGACCTGCCTCGTAGCAGCAGGACAGCTTGGCCTCTCCCTTCCCGAGCTGCCGGATCAGCTTACCGACTGCCTCAGGCGTGTTCCGGAACTCTCCCACGTAGCGGACCTCCCCGCCGAAAGCCTCCGCAACGGAAACGGCGATGGTCTCCTTATGGACATCCATCCCGACGAACTTGGTATAGACTTCCATGGCCTGCCCTCCTCAATGACGGCTCTGAGCCGGTTGGTCAAGCGCCCCGAGCTTAATCCGCGTTCTTGAGACAGGGCAGGCCCTTTCATGCCGGATCTTGCCGGGCACCCACCTTTGACTCACCTTGGAACCAGCCGGGCGGAGGATAGGGCAACGCAGGGATGCGACCTGAGCGCCGACCCGAGCCCGGAAATGGGGCGGGCCGGAGCACTCCGGCCCTTTGCCCTCAATTCTGGGCTTCATGCGATAAATCCCGGGGGCGCGGGGGCAGAGCCCCCGGATGCCTCATGCTCCGAGCCCCTCAATCAGTGACGGGCCAATACATGATGTCTAGAAGCGCAGGGACATGCAGGTGAGGCCCCCGTCCATCTTCCGGGCCTCCGAGGTATCCACCAGGTGGATGGGCATGCCCAGGCCCGACACCAGGTCCAGGGTCCGGGGGAAGCCGTCCGGGACCAGGAGGTGCCCGTTGATCCACAGGGTGTTGCCCGCGTAGGCCTCGGCGGGGTCCACCACCAGGCGCCGGAAGCCCTTGAACTCCGGGCGCTCCGCGAAGGCGGGGGCCAGGAGGAGGGTGTCGTCCCCCAGGGCGTTGACGCTGGACTTGAGGTGCAGGCCCTCCCCCACCTCCACGGGGGTCCAGGTGAAGCCCTGGCCTTCCAGGACGGCGCCCAGGAAGCGGGCCCCCTCCAGGTTGGTGCGCTCGGAGAGGCCGATGAAGGCCTGGCGGCCCGCCAGGAGCACGTCCCCCCCGTCCAGGGTCCCGGGGGCCTGGATCCGAGCCACGGGGCGGTATCTGGCCAGGACGGGCACCATGCTCTCCTCCTCCCCCCGGCGGGCCGGGGCCCCGGGGCGGGTGATGACGGCCACCTGGGGGGTCATGACGGCCACATCCTCCACAAAGTAGGCATCCGGGTGGCCGGGCAGGGCCTCCAGCACCTCCACCTCCAGGCCCAGCTCCCGCAGGAGGGCCACGTAGGCCCCGTGCTGGGCCAGCATCCGGCCGAAGTCGGGCCGGCCCAGATCGGAGGTGGTGAGGCCCTCGGCGAAGTCGGGGCCGGGTCGGCGGGTGACGGCTCGGGTGAACATGGGGGCAGGGTACCCCGCCGGGGCCTTCCCCGCCACCGCCGCTTCCGGTGTACTGGGGGCCGGAGCGTCCCATGAAGAGCCATCGCACCACCCTCACCCTGCACGAGCCCCACCGGGTGGGCTTCGTGAACATCACGCCCGACGTGGAGGAGGCCGTGGAGGCCAGCGGCGTCCAGGAGGGCCTCTGTCTGGTGAACGCCATGCACATCACGGCCAGCGTCTTCATCAACGACGACGAATCGGGGCTCCACCAGGACTACGCCCGGTGGCTGGAGCACCTGGCGCCCTTCAACGCCGGCAGCGATCCCCGCACGGGCGGATACCTGCATAACCGCACGGGGGAGGACAACGGTGACGCCCACCACAAGCGCCAGATCATGGGCCGGGAGGTGGTGGTGGCCATCACCCAGGGGCGCCTGGACTTCGGCCCCTGGGAACAGATCTTCTACGGGGAGTTCGACGGGCGCCGCGACAAGCGGGTGCTCATCAAGATCATCGGGGAATGATCAATCCCGCAGGAGGGATGCCACGGTGGATTCATCCTCGATCCGGCCCACGGGATAGACGTTCAGCCGGCTGTCCCAGTAGGGGGACCGGGCGTAGAACCAGTTCAGGATGGCCTCGGGATCCCCGGCGAAGGCCTTGTCCGAGGCCTTCTTCCGCTCCAGTTCGGCCCGGAGGGCCGGGTCCCGGGCCAGCATCTCCCGGGCCAGGGGCTCCAGCACGTAGCTTTCCCCGTACTCCTGCTGCTGGAAGATGGGATTGAAGAAGCCCCACCGCAGCAGCGAATGGCGGGAGGCGGGCTCCAGGAGGTGGGCGATGATCCTGGCGGTCCGCTGGCTGGTGGGCACCAGGGCGGATCCGGGCCCGAAGACCCGTTCCACCCGGAGGGCCCGGGTCCCGTAGGCCATGGGCATGGCGTGGCCCTCGTAGGGCCGGGGCTGCCACTGCACGTCCTCGAAGGCCACCGTATCCACCGCCACCTTCCGGGCCGTGCGAAGGCGATGGTACCGGATGCCATGGAAATCCAGCCGGGCGATCACCTCCGTCCACGCCCCCGGGATGAGGTAGGCCTCGGGCAGGCGAACGCTGGCGGCCACCTTCGTCTGCCGGTAGGTGGGGATCTGGAAATCCACGGGCTTCGTGCGGTCGTACTTGAACCAGTCCCCGCCCGTCAAGGCGCTCTTCTCCTGGGTGTAGGCGAAGCCCTTGAAGGTGACGGGCTCCCCGGCCCCCTCCGCCTCGTAGCGCAGGGCCAGGGGGGTCTCCCGGAAGGCCTTGCTGGCGGTGAAGGCGTCCGCCTGGCGGTTCAGGGCCAGGAGGGTGTCCCGCTCCCGGTACACCAGATCCGCCGTGTGGCGCAGGGCCGCCAGGGTGGCCTCCACCCGCGCCTTGTAGGGCTTGAGCATGTGGGTTTCCAGAAGCATGCCCGGGCGGTTCTGGACGCTCTGGTAGCCATGGGACCAGCCCGGCTCCGGCGACTGGATCACCAGGCCGCTGCGGGGGTCGTGCCACTTCCGGAAGGCCACGTAGGGGAAGACCGGCAGGCCCTCTCCCTCCATCCTCCGCCGGAATTCGGCCAGGTAGGTGTTCCGGATCCACGCGCCCAGCCGGGCCTCCACCTGGGGCGAGGCCTGCTCCAGCATCTCGGCCCCGTAGGTGAGCACGTACGGGTAGTCGGCCCCGTCCGTGGCGTGGCAGTCCACGAAGAAATCCGGCAGCCAGGCCCGGTGGAGCTTCAGCCAGGCCCGCATCTCCGGGGTATCGGCCTTCAGGTAGTCCCGGTTCAGGTTCAGATTGGTGGCGTTGGTGCGCCAGCCCATCTCCTTCGGGCCATCCTGGTTGATGCGGTTGAAGGGGCCGAAGTGCTCGTGCCCGTCCACGTTGAAGACGGGGATGAAGACGAGGACGAGGCGGTCCAGCCATTCCGCGCGCCGCTTCGCCACGGCCAGGTCCCGGATGAGCAGGAGGCCCGCGTCCTTGCCCTCGCATTCCCCGGCGTGGATGCAGGCCTGGATCATCACCACAGCCTTGCCGGCCTTGCGCGCCGAGGCGGGATCGAAGCGCCGGTCCTTGTCCACGATCACGACAGGCAGGTCCCGCCCCTCGGGGCTGCGGCCGAAGGCGCCGACCCGGACCCAGGGCGAGGCCTTGGCGAGGGCCCGGCATTCCTCCAGGGTTTCCGCCAGACGCGTCGTCTCCAGGCCGCCGCTGCGCTCGAAGCGCAGGGGACCGGGGACCTGGGCCCCCAGCAGGGCTCCCAGGAGCAGGAACGCTGGAAGGGGAAGCCTGGAACGCTGCATGGGTGGACGTCTCCGGATGGGTTCAGACCATCATCGCCGGGGTCCGCCGCGCGCCGCCAGCACGAGCCCCCAGCCCAGGCCCGCCAGGGCCCCGATGCCATGGGCCGCGGGCAGGGCCGTCCAGCCCTCCCCCCCCGGCATCCAGGGGGCGCCCCGGAAGGCCTCCCAGGCCAGCTTCGCCCCCAGCAGCCCCAGCAGGGCCAGGGCCTCCGGCCGCCGGTCCCGGAGCAGGGCCAGGCCCGCGGCGGCCCAGGCCGTGCAGGCCAGGCCGGAGGCGCCCCGGTACGTGCCGTCCCCGATGAGGGGGAGGAGGGCCAGGGAAAGGAGGGGCGCCGCCAGGGCCAGGCCCAGGACCAGCCGGGGCCTCAGGGCCCTGGGCAGGACCGCGAAGGGCGCCGCCAGGGCGGCCAGGTTCAGCAGGGCGTGCCAGGGGCCGAAGTGGACCAGGTGGCAGGTCCAGAGGCGCCAGGGCTGGGCCCAGGCGCCGGCCTCCAGGACGAAGGGATTCACCGCCTCCGGCGGCGGGGGATTCACCGCCTCCGGCGGCGCAGGGCCAGCGCCGCCAGGGCCAGACCCGCCGCGGCCTCCGCGATGCCGAAGGCGCCGCCGAAGGACCTCCCGCCCGTGGCCCGCAGGGACTGGCCCTGGCGGTCCACCACGTCCACGTCCTTGCGGGCGCCGCTGGCGATCTCGGCCTTGAAGGCCTCCACCTCCTTGGCCAGGTTGACGGTGAGCTCCCGCATGGCCAGGTCCAGGCCCTTGCCGGAATCGATGCGCAGCTGCTCCTGGGCGTGGATGGGGGTGGAGGAGCCCTTCACGTTGCTCTGGCCCGGGGCCCGCAGGAGGAAGGTGCGGGTGGGCACATCGAAGACGGCCACGTCGATGAGGGTGCGGGTGTCGTTCTTCTCGCCGGGCAGGGTGTACATCCCCACGATGGTGAGGTAGGCGAAGGAATACCACTTGGGATCCGTGTACTGGATCTGGTCCACGCTCACCAGGGCCATGACGTCCACGCCGTACATGCGCGCGGCCTGCTGCAGGTTGTCGAAGCCGCCCCCGGGGGTGAGGTAGGTGGAGGGGATCAGCTTGATCTCGCCCACCCAGGACTTGTCCTTGAAGGCGCCGCGCACGATCTCCAGGAGGGGGCGTTCGCTGGAGGCGGGCAGGCCGGGCTGCCAGGAATTGCGGGGGGAGGGCACGAAGGCGATGCCCAGCCTCAGGGGCAGCTGGAGCCTGGCGCCCCCGGGCATGGGCAGGGGGGCGGCCTCGCGCTTGGGATACAGGTAGTCCATCACCCCCGTGCGGTGGGTGGTGGTCCGGGGGTGGGTGCAGCCCAGGATGGTGAATGCGGCCAGGGCCGCGCATGCGAGGAACTTGAACCGGGCCAGGTGCATGGACGTCCTCCGAAGGAGGGGTCCAGTCTATATCACCGCGGGCCCTTCGTATCAGGCCCGGGGGGCCAGGAGGGCCTCCAGCTTGGCGTCGCCGTGGGCCGTGGCCCGCTCCAGCAGGGCCTTGGCCCGGGCCAGGAGATCGGCGCACTTCCCGCGCATGCCCTCCACGTAGGCGGCGTCCGTGATGTCCTTGAGGTTGATGAGGACGTTCCAGAGCCCGCCCCGCACGCCGGCGTAGGCGATGGTGAAGCCCACCATGGTGTCGGTGATGGAATTGGGATTGCCGTGGTGCATGGCCAGCTCCGAGGCCTCCATGGCCTCGAGGCAGGCCAGGGCGGTGGACCAGGGCACGTCCACGGCGATCTTGAGGCCGGCCTGCATGGCCTCCTCGCGGGCGGCCTTCTCCTCCGGCGTCCCCGCCGGGAGGCGCCGGGCCTCCATGTAGGCGTTGAAGGCGTCCGTGTCCTCGTCCACGGCCAGCACGAGGGCGTCCTTGGCCCGCTGCGCCTTCTCGGCGGCGGCCAGCAGGTGCGCCTCGGATCCGGGGGCGCCCTTGCCCTGGGTCAGGTTGGCCACCATGGAGGCCAGGGCCGCGCCCAGGGCGCCGGCCAGGGCCGCGATGGAACCGCCGCCGGGGGCGGGGGTGTCCCGGGAGACCTCGTCCACGAAGGCGGAGCCCGGCATGGCCATCAGGCCCTTGGGACACGTCCTGGGCAGGCCCAGGACCTTCTTCTCGATCTCGAAGGGGGAGACGTCGGCCAGGCCCATGGAGAAGACGGCGTTCTCCAGCACGTCGGACACCGGGATGAAGGGGCTCTTGCCCTGGAGGCGCAGGTAGCGGCGGCCCGCCTCGTACAGGGCGGAGAAGGGCACCAGCCCCACGATCTCGCTGCCCGTGACGACGAGGCCCCGCTCCGCGGCCATGCGCCGGGTGGCCTCCAGCACGTCCACGGGGCTGGTGACCTTGTGGTCGGTGAGGTTGATGGAGAGCTGGGCCCGGCGGTACTGGTCCACGTACCAGCCGATGGCCTTGCAGTGGCGGAAGAGCCCGGCCCGGTGCACCTTCCGGCCCACGACGCCCTTGGCGGCGTCGATGTCGTTGAGCTTGAGCAGGTGGCGCAGGTCGTAGCCGTGGGCCTCCCGGCAGTGGGCCTCCACGGCCTCGAAGGTGGGGAAGTCCTCGGCGCAGTTGCCGCAGGGGAAGCAGCCCTCGCGGTAGAAGAGGATCTCGCCCGAGCTGTAGTACGCGTCCTTCTGGCCGCGCCGGGCCACGCGGCCCTTCTCGCGCAGCTCGAAGGCGATGTCGGTGGCGTGGTTCTTGTCGCGGCTGTTGAGGGTGATGTTGTAGGCGATGAGGAACTCCCGGGCGCCGGTGATGAGGGCGCCGGCCCGGGGATTGAATACGGCGGGACCGAAGTCGGGGGCCCAGCGGGGGTCCTTCAGCTTCTCCTCCAGGCCCTCGTACTCGCCCTTGCGCACCACGGCCAGGTTGCGCCGCTCGGGGGTGCTGGCGGCGTGTTCGTACAGGTACACGGGGATGGCCAGCTCCCGGCCGACCCGCTCGCCCAGGCGCCTGGCCAGCTCGGCGCACTCGTCCAGGGTCACGCCCTCCACGGGCACGAAGGGGCACACGTCCGTGGCGCCCATGCGGGGGTGGGCCCCGTGGTGGGCGGTCATGTCCAGCACCTGGGAGGCCGTCTTCACGGCCTGGAAGGCCGCCTCCACCACCGCGTCGGGGCCGCCCACGAAGGTGACCACCGTGCGGTTCGTGTCGGCGCCGGGATCCACGTCCAGCAGGCTGACCCCCGCCACGGCCTCGATGGCCTGGGTGATCTGGCGGATCTTGGCCATATCGCGGCCTTCGGAGAAATTGGGGACGCATTCGACGACCTTGTGGGCCATGTGTTCCTCTCAGGAAATCCAGTCCCATAAGGGTGACCCGGGTGCGGCCCGGGGGCCAAACCGCTTGTGACCCCCATCGCAGGGAGGCCCGCCCCTGGAAATTGCGAACGATTCTCGCTACAATGGGTCATTCGTATCTGGAAGGAGCCCCCGGTCGGCATCCTTCGCCCGGAAGGCCGGGATCCCGTTCCGAAGTCCACTCATGCCCTGACCGGGGCCCGCGCATCGTCGAGGCGAAGCGGGCGGGCCCACCCAGGAGCATTCATGACTTTCGACCAACTCGGCCTCCTGCCGGAGCTGCTGCGCGCCGTGCAGGACCAGGGCTACGAGACGCCCACCCCCGTCCAGGCCCAGGCCATCCCCATCATCCTTTCAGGCAAGGACCTGCTGGCCGGGGCCCAGACCGGCACCGGAAAGACGGCGGGCTTCGTCCTGCCCATCCTCCAGCTGCTGGCCCCCGACGCCAATTCCAGCGCCTCCCCGGCGCGCCACCCCATCCGCTGCCTCATCCTCACCCCCACCCGGGAGCTGTGCATGCAGGTGGAGGAGAGCGTGCGCACCTACGGCAAGCACCTGCCCCTGCGCAGCACCACCATCTTCGGCGGGGTCAACATCAACCCCCAGGTGAAGGCCCTGCGCTCCGGGGTTGAGATCCTGGTGGCCACCCCGGGCCGCCTCCTGGACCACCACCAGCAGGGCAACCTGGACTTCTCCCACATCCGCTTCCTCGTGCTGGACGAGGCGGACCGCATGCTGGACATGGGCTTCATCCGCGATATCCGCAAGATCCTGGCCCTGCTCCCCACGCGCCGCCAGAACCTGCTCTTCAGCGCCACCTTCAGCGACGAGATCCGCGAGCTGGCCTCCGCCTTCCTCAAGAGCCCCGCCAACGTGGACGTGGCCCGGCGCAACGCCCCCGCGGAGCTGGTGGACCAGATCGTCCATCCCGTCTCCCGGGACCGCAAGCGGGCCCTGCTGAGCCACCTGGTGCGCTCCCGGCGCATGAGCCAGGTGCTGGTCTTCACCCGCACCAAGCACGGCGCCAACCGCCTCTCGGACCAGCTGGAGCACGACGGCATCGCCTCCATGGCCATCCACGGCAACAAGAGCCAGCCCCAGCGCATCAAGGCCCTCCAGGACTTCAAGGACGGCCGCATCACCGTCCTGGTGGCCACCGACATCGCCGCCCGGGGCCTGGACATCGACCAGCTCCCCCACGTGGTGAACTACGAGCTCCCCCACGTGCCCGAGGACTACGTGCACCGCATCGGACGCACGGGTCGCGCCGGCACGGAGGGCCAGGCCCTGAGCCTGGTGTGCGTGGACGAGAACAAGCTCCTGCGCGACATCGAGAAGCTCCTCAAGCGCAGCCTCCCCTCCGAGGTGGTGCCCGGCTTCGAGCCCGATCCCACCGAGAAGCCCGAGCCCATCATCCTGGGCCGGGGACGGGGCGGGGGCGGCGGCCGGCCCGTCGGCGGAGGACGTCCCGCCGGCGCCCGCTCCGGCGGCAGCGGACGGAGTCCCCGGCGCTGAGCCTCAGCCTTCGGTGAGCAGGGGGGCGAAAGCCTCCCTCAGCTCCTCCGCCTCGAAGGGCTTCTTGATGAAGCCCGTGAAGCCGTAGGTGCGGGCCAGCTCCAGGCCCTGCTCCCGGTCGCAGCCTGAAAAGAGGACTCCGGGCAGGCCGGGGCGCAGGGCGCGGATGGCCGTGAAGGCGGCGGTGCCGTCCATGCCCGGCATATTGGCGTCCATGAGGACGGCGGCCAGATCCCCGCCCTGGATCCGCACCACCTCCAGGGCCTCCTCGCCCCCGGAGGCGGTGAGGACGGGTCGGTCGAACAAACTTTCAAGCAGCCGTGATACCACCCGGAGCACCTCCGGCTGGTCATCCACCACGAGCACGGCTCCGGGGCCCGCGGGCAGGCTCGCCGCCTCGGCGGACACCCGCCCCCCCACGGCCAGGAGGACCCGGATGCGCACCCCCGCGTCCGGCACGCTCTCGGCCCAGAGCCCGGCCCCGTGGGAACGCAGGATGCCCAGCACCGAGGAGAGGCCCAGACCCCGTCCAGCCTCCTTGGTGGTGTAGTAGGGATCGAAGATGCGGTGCAGTTCCTCCCGGGGGATGGAGGGCCCGTCGTTCTCCACCGCCAGTTCCACGGAGGGCCCGGGCTGGGGGCTGAGGATCCACACGCCGTCGGAGGGGTTGAAAGCCGAGGGCCGCCGCGCCAGGATCCGGATGGAACCCGGGCCGGCCCCCAGGGCCTCCTGGGCGTTGGCCACCATCACCTTGAGGCAGTGGGTGAGCTGGTCGGGGTCCATGAGCACCCGGGGCAGGCCCGGCCCGGCCAGGGCTTCCAGGCTCACCTCCCCCTCGGGGGCGGGGTTCTCGGCGGCGAAGGCCTGGATGTGCCGGCCCAGGTCCACGGGGACGGGGGCGCCGGCGCCGCGGCCGCTGTACTGCTGGATGAACTGGGCGACCCGCTTCCCCTTGCCCAGGGACTCCCGGGCCCAGGCCAGGGCCTCGGCGGAACGGCCGGGATCCCCTTCCAGCAGGTCCAGGCTCGTCCATACGGCCTGGAGGATGTTGTTGAAATCGTTGGCGATGGCCCCGGCCATGAGGCCCAGGCTCTCGTGCTTGGCCGCGAGGCGGAGGGCCTCCTCCGCCCGGCGCATGCGGGTGATGTCCGTGCAGGTGGTGAGGAAGCCCACCAGGTTCCCCTCGGAATCCCGCTCGGGGGTGGTGCGGCCCAGCACCCAGAGCTCCTGGTCCCGGGCGTTGAGGAGGCGGAACTCGGTCTCGTGCACCTGCACCAGCTTCCGGGCCGTCTTCCATCCGTCCAGGATCCGCTCCCGGTCCTGGGGGTGGATGACCTTGGCCCACTTGCGGGCCAGGACCGGGCCCGGGTCCAGGCCCGTCAGGCGCTGGTAGTGGCCGTTCACGTAGGTGCAGGTCCCGTCCTTCTCCAAGCGGAAGACGATGGCCTGGATGGATTCCGCCAGGGACTTGAGGCGGTCCTCGCTGGCGCGGAGGGCGGCCTCGGCGGCCATGCCGTCCGTGATGTCGTGGAGGGTGGCCCACACGTAGGTCTTCCCCTTGATCACCACGGGGGCGGCGTACACCTCCACGTCCCGCACCTCGCCTCCGGCGAGGCGGTACTTGCGGATGAACTTCTCGCTGCCGGAATCGATGACCCGCTGGATGGTGTCGGAGAGCTCCACGGGCTCCAGGCCGCTGAACTCGGAGATGCTCATGGTGCGCAGGGTGGACAGGTCGTAGCCCAGGAAGGACTCGGCGGCGGGGTTGGCGTCCAGGATCCAGCCGCCTTCAGGGGCGAGGAGGAGCTTGATGCCGTTGCCGGCCACGAAGAGGGCCCGGAACTGGGCCTCCCGCTCCTGGAGGCCGTCCAGGAGGGCCCGCATGCGGGCCTCGCTCTCCAGGTGCTCCGCCTCCAGCTCCCGGAACTCGGTGATGTCCTGGAACTGGGTCACGACGCCGGCCACCCCGCCCCCGCCGTCGATCCAGAGGCCCTTCCCCACCAGGAGGTGCCTCACCTGGCCGTCGGGAAGCCGATGGTCCATGCGGAAGACGAGCCTCCCGCCCTTTCGTACCAGTTCCTCATCCTGGGCAGCCAGTTCCTGGGCCTCCTCGGGGGGGAAGAGTTCCCGGTCGGTGTGGCCGGCCACCTCTTCCCGGGGCCGGTCCAGGAACTGGGCCAAGGCCCGGTTGCAGCCCTGCACGACCCCCGCCAGGTTCTTGTAATGCACGGGAAGGGGGAGGCTTTCCAGCACGTCCTGGAGGGCCAAGTCCTCCATCCCCGCCCTGGGTAGCGACCCCTGCCGGTTCATGCAGCCCCCACCGGCAGGGCGCCCCCCACCCCGTCGGGGTGGGCCTGGGAGGGATCTGGCGAGGGTCGGGGGGCCATGGCAGGCACAAAGTATAAATAGAACGAATAGGTCCGCCTACTTTTTCCTGCGATCCCCGATCACCCGGGCCGGCACCCCCCCGACCATGGTCCAGGGGGCCACATCCCGGGTCACGACGGCCCCCATGGCCACCACGGCATGATCCCCGATCTCCACCCCGTCGGTGACCCCGGCGTTGGCCCCGATCCACACGTCCCGGCCGATGCGGATGCCCCGGGAAGCCACCGGCTGCTCCCGCACCTCCCGGCCGGGGTCCAGGCCGTGGTCGAAGGCGTAGAGGGCGGCCCCGGAGGCGATGCGGGTGCCCTCCCCCACCACGATGCCCCTGGCCCCCCCGTCCAGGCTGGCCCGGGCGTTCACGGACACGTTGGCGCCCAACGTGATGGGGCCATGGAGAAAGGCGTCGGCGGCCACGGCGCAGCCGGGACCCAGCACCACGGGCCGGCCCGGTTCCCCGAAGATCCGCGCCTCCGGGGCCACGAAGCAGCCGGGGCCGATCTCCACCGTCTCCAGGTCCCGCAGGCGGGCCTGGACCTCCTCCTGCCAGGCCAGGGCCCATTCCCGGTGGCGGTCCTTGAGCACGAAATAGAGCCACGGCATCCAGGAAAGCCTTAGCTTGTGCTGGTCGCGATAGCGCGCGAGTCTCTCGTCCATGGGGCTCCCGCCGGGGCTACGGAAAAACACGTATGGATTTTCGGGTCGATCAGTTGCATTTTCTAGCAACCCCATTCAGGGTCGCCGGAGGTCCCATGAAGTCTACCGCCCTGCTGTTCGCCCTGGCCGGTTCCGCCCTTCTCGCCCAGACGGCCCCCAAGTCCCCCTCCCTGGAGGACGAGCTCCTCGCCCTCCTCAACACGCCCGTGCAGGGCGCCAGCAAGCGCGAGCAGCGCATGGCCGACAGCCCCCAGGCCATCGAGGTCCTCACCGGGGCCGAGATCCGCCAGCAGGGCATCACCCGTCTCCAGGACGCCCTGCGCCTGATGACCTCCGTCGACCTCATCGAGGCGGGCACGGAAGCGGTTTCCGTGGGCCTGCGGGGTGTCATGCAGGACGGCCAGCCCCGCACCCTCCAGATCCTGGTGGACGGCGCCCCCATGTACAACGTCCTGGGCGCCGGCGCGGACCTGGACCAGATCCCCGTCCCCATCGACCTGGTGGACCGCATCGAGGTCGTGCGCGGCCCCAGCTCCACCCTCTACGGGGCCAACGCGGTGGTGGGCGTCATCGCCATCACGACGCGCAGGCCCGAGGAGGGTCCCCACGGCGCCCTCCGGGCCTCCCGGGGCAACCTGGGCACCTGGCGCGGCGGCGCCGCCCTGCAGTTCGGCTCGGGCGGCCTGGCCGTGACGGGTGGCTACGAGGGCATGTCCACCCGGAACTCGGGGCAGACCCTGCCGGCCCTGGGCGACCCCTCCAGCCTCGTCACCTTCAACGCCGCGAACCCCGACGCGGTCCACCAGTCCAAGGCCTTCGCGCGGGCCGAGGGCCGCTTCCGGGACACGACCCTCTGGGCCGCCGCCGGCACCAGTTCCAAGCTCATGGGCGTGAGCACCTTCCCCTGGCGCCGGGCCCAGAGCGACATGGCCCAGGCCGGATGGCGCCAGGCCTGGACGGGGGACTTCTCCACGGAACTGCGGGTCCACCGGGTGGAGCACGCCATGACCTTCGCCCCCCGGCCCGACCTGGCCGTGGTGCTGGCCGACCCCATGTTCAACGGCGAATACAAGTGGTACGACACCCGCACGACCCTCGTGGAGGTGCAGGGCAACTGGAACCTCCGCAGCGACCTCCACCTCGTGTTCGGGGCCGATCAGCGCAAGGGGGAGGCCTTCGGGCCCGCCAGGTTCATCGGCATCAAGGCGGACGTGGTCACCGACAAGGCCTCCGGCGGCTTCCTCTCCGTGGACTGGGACCTGACCCCGGCCCTCTCCCTCTCCGTGGGGGCCCGGGCCGAGAACGAGACCCTGGGCGGCAGCCGCACCAGCCCCCGGGTGGCCCTCGTGTGGAAGGCGGGGGGCAGCCGGGTCTTCCGGGCGGCCTTCCTCACCTCCACCCGCAGCCCCCAGATCTCCGAGGCCCAGGTGGACTTCACGAACCCCACCGGGCTCACGTACCCGGTGCCCGGCGTGGGCGACCTGCCCCTCCTGTACACCGTGCAGCCCAACCCCGGCATCCGGCCCGAGAAGACCGTCAACTTCGAGCTGGGCTACCGGGACAGCTTCGGCCCGGTCAGCCTCGACCTCACCCTTTTCCGCATGAACCTGCGCAGCCTCATCTACCAGGCCGCGCTGCCCCCGTCGGTGGACCTGGTCCACGGGGTCGTCTTCCTGCCCAACCAGTACCGCAACGGCGGGGACGCCACGGACACGGGCGTGGAGGCCACCCTGAACTGGCTCGTGGCCTCCGGCTGGAACCTGGGCCTGAACGCCACCTGGCTGGACTACACCCGCGACGCCGCCGACCCCCTGAACCCCCTGGACGGCGGGAAGGGCTTCTCCTATGCGCCCAAGCTGAAGGCCAACGCCTACGCCCGGTTCCGCCAGGGGCGGTGGAGCGGCTCCCTCGCCGTGCAGTACGTGGGCGCCACGGACGTGGAAGCCCTGCGCACCGCCGGGGCCCCCGCCTACGACAGGCGCGAGGCCTTCCTCCAGTCCCACGTGAACGTGGGATGGGAATTCCGGCCGGGGCTCGTGGTCTCCGCCTTCGCCCGCAACGCGAACCGGCCCTTCCAGCCCCAGGGCACCACGGGGGTGGACCGGCCCGACACCTACTACACCGCCCGGCGCGAGGCGGGCCTGGCCGTGCGCTTCAGCTTCTGAGAACGGAGCGCGGGCGGACGCTTCGTCCGCCCGCCCTTCGGATCAATAGCCGGAACCGACCCCGCCGGTGACGATGGCGATGCCGGAACTGGCCCCGATGCGGCTGGCGCCGGCGGCGACCATCTTCCGGGCGTCCTCCAGGGTGCGCACCCCGCCGGAGGCCTTCACCCCCAGGCCTGCGCCCACCGTGGCCCGCATGAGGGCGATATCGGCCTCGGTGGCCCCGCCCTTGGAGAAGCCCGTGGAGGTCTTCACGAAGGCCGCCCCGGCGGCCACGCAGGCCTTGCAGGCCCGCACCTTCTCGTCGTCGGTGAGCAGCCCGGTCTCCAGGATGACCTTGACGGGAACGCCCCCGGCGGCCTCCACGACGCCGCGCACGTCGGATTCCACCGTGGCCCAGTCCTCCGACTTGATGGCGCCCACGTTGATGACCATGTCCACCTCCTGCGCGCCCCGGGCCACGGCCTCGCGGGTCTCGAAGGCCTTGGAGCGGCTGTCCATGGCGCCCAGGGGGAAGCCCACCACGGTGCACACCTTCACGGCGGTGCCCTTGAGGAGTCCGGCGCACAGGGGCACCCAGAAGGTGTTCACGCACACGGAAGCGAAACCGTAGGCCTTCGCCTCGGCGCAGAGCCGCTCCACCTCCGCGCGGGTGGCCTCGGGCTTCAGGAGGGTGTGGTCGATGAGGGCGGCCAGTTCCCGCTGGGCGGGGGTGAGGTTGGGTTCGGTGGGGATGGACATGGCCGGTTCCTTTTGCGGTGGATGCATCTGCGGAGCCTTCCAGGAGTACCATGACTGCCCTGACGGGACAACCTGGGCCCCGGGGGGAGGCCCCGCGGCCGCACTCATGCCCCGGGCGTCCAGCCCCCCCTCATCGCCTGGAGCTCGAGGGCCCGGGTTCCGGAAGGCCCCGCCAGGCACAGGCCCGCCGAAACGATCGCGTCCACCTGGGGGATGAAGGCCTGTTCCAGCGGAAAGCTGGAAGGCACCGGCGCATCCGGACCCGTGATCCGCACCACGGGCGCCTTCAGGCTCCCGAAGGCCCGCTCGGAGACGAGGGCGGCCACTTCGGCTCCAACGCCGCAAAGCCGCGCGGCTTCGTGGACGACGATCACCCTTCCCGTCTTGCGGGCCGAGGCCAGGATCGCCGCCTCGTCCAGGGGCTTGAGGGAGCGGAGATCCAGGACCTCCGCGGAGACCCCGTGGGCGGCCAGGGCCTCCGCGGCCTCCAGGCATGTGTGGACCGTCTTGGCATAGGAGATGAGGGTGAGATCCGAGCCCTGGCGGCGGATGGCCGCCTGGCCCAGGGGGATGATCGCCCCGTCCCCGGGCACCTCGCCAGGCGCGTAGGCCAGGCCGATGTCCATGAAGAAGAGCACCGGATTATCATCCCGGATCGCGGCCTTCATGAGGCCCTTGCAATCGGCGGGGGTGGAGGGCATCACCACCTTGAGGCCCGGGCTGTGGACGAACCAGGCCTCCAGGTTGTGGTTGTGCTGGGCGCCCACCCCCCAGCCCCCACCGGTCATGGCGAGCACGACCATGGGGAACTGGAACTGGCCGCCGGACATGTAGCCGAGCTTTCCGGCGCTGTTGACGATCCCGTCCATGGCGAAGCACAGGAAGGGGGCGAAGAGCAGGTCCACCACCGGCCTCAGTCCGGTGGCCGCGGCCCCCGCGGCGGTTCCGGCGATGACCCCTTCGGCGAGGGGCGTGTTGCGCACCCGCTGCGGGCCGAAGGCCTCCAGCAGGTGTTTGCGCTTGGTCGCGACGCCTTCGCCGAACATCAGCACGCGGCTGTCCCGCTGCATTTCTTCGGCCAATGCTTGGTCGATGGCTTCTTGGGCTGTGAGAAAGGTCATGTTCGGCTCCTAGACTTCATGTCCGGGCTCTGCCCGGGCATGAAGGGGGGGTGTGGGGGGACGAAGAGCGACCGAAGGGAGCGGGCGGTCCCCCCACAGGACATTTCAGGGCGTGTTCGTAATGTAGGAGGCCCCGCGGCCTAGGCGTACACATGGGCCGTGAGTTCGGCGGGGTCGGGAAAGGGGGAGGCGAGGGCGAAGGCGGCGGCCTCGTCCATGACCGCCTGGGCCTCGGAGCGGATGGCCTGCAGGCCTTGGAGGCTCAGTTCCCCCCCTTCCAGGAGACGGGCTTCCAGGCGGCTGATGGGGTCCTTGGCCAGCCAGGCCTCGATTTCGGCGGGATCCACGTACGACTGGTCGTGGGGTTCCATGTGGCCCCGCTGGCGGTAGGTGGTGGCCTCCAGGAGGTAGGGGCGGCGGGTGGCCCTTACCTGGCCCGCGGCATGGCAGGCCGCGTCGAACACGGCCTCCACATCGTTGCCGTCCACGACCCGGCTTTCCATGCCGTACGAGGCGGCCCAGGCGGCGATGGGGTCGCCCACCATGGTTTCCGTGCGGTGCACGAAGGCCTGCCACTGGTTGTTCTCGCAGACGTAGAGGATGGGCAGGTTCCACACCGAGGCCAGGTTCAGCGATTCGTGGAAGATGCCTTCGCAGGCGGCCCCGTCGCCGAAGAAGCAGACCACGATGCCCTCGCCGCCCAGCATGGTGCGGGTCAGCGCCACGCCCGGGGCCAGGGACAACTCCCCGCCCACGATGGTGGAGGTGAGGAGCACGCCCAGTTCCCGGGCCGAGACGTGGAGGGTTCCGCTCCGGCCCTTGCAGTAGCCGGTGGCGCGGCCCATGACTTCGGCGAGGAGCCGGCCGGGATCGGCGCCCCGGGCCAGCAGGTGCCCGGCGCTTCGGTGATTGGTGAGGATCTGGTCTTCGGGACCCAGGGCCGAAACCACGCCGACGGCGGCGGCCTCCTGGCCCACGGAGGTGCAGACGTTGGGGAAGGGGCCCTGGGCGTGGAAGGCGACGATCCTTTCTTCGTAGGCCCTTATGCGCACCATGGCGGCGAGCAGGTCCAGGCGGGAGGGTCGGTGGGGCTGGAAGGGCATGGTTGGTCCTCAGGAAAGGGAACCCGGGAAATCGGTTCAGGGGGTTGGGGTCGCGGGCAGGCTCGCGATCCAGCGACTCAGGTGATCCACGGCCGGCTGGTCCACCAGGACCGTGCCGAGGGGAGGCATCTGGGAGGAGGGGCGCCGGGAGGACATGCGGTGGAGGAGCAGGCTGCGGTCCGGTGCGCCGGGCTGCAGGCGTGCCGGGGCTCCGGGCCGGGCGACCCGGAGGCGGGTGGTCCGGAGCCCGGGTTCGTCCGCCTCGCGGGTGATCCGGGAGGTGTGGCGGAAATCCAGGTCCAGACCGGGAATGGGTCGGTCCGAGCGATGGCAGGAGGCGCAATTGGCGTCCAGGTACCCCAGCGCGGAGCGCGTGGCGGGCGTATCCGCCGGGATCCTCGGGGGGCGGTCCAGGAGATCCTGGCGGGCGTTCCGGAGCAGGTTGCGGGCCACCAGGTCCCGGAGGGTGATCATGCCGGGCTGCAGCGCCTCCCCGTGGATGGCGCCCGGATCCCGGTCGGGCGAGAGCTGGAGGGCGCTGAAACCCAGGACCTCCACCCGCTCCTGCCCGTGGCAGGCCCGGCAGTCGGCGCGGGAAGGGATATCGTGCCAGGCGTCCGGACCCGCCAGGGCGGCGTGGGACCGGCCTTCGCCGGACACGAGGACCGCGTCGGTCTGATCCCCGTTCCAGGCATAGCTGGCGAAGACCCAGGCGCGGCGTCCCGTCTTCCACAGGAAGCGCGTCTCCACCTTGCGGCCGTGGAAGGAGAATTCCTTCCAGACCTTGGTGCCCACGGGAAAGACCCAGCCGTCCTCGTCCCGCCCGTCGATGGCGGTGCCCGGGGGCAGGTGGATCCATCGCGCCTTGGCCGCCCCATCCGTCCACAGGGGGTACTGGGGCGCATAGGCCAAGTGGCGGGCGTCCACGACGCCGGGCGCCGAAAACAGGCCCGTGCGTGAAAGCAAGGCCGGGGGCTCAGGGGATCCGGCGGCAGACGCCGGGATCAGGGCGAGGCCAGCCGCCAGGGCGGGACCGAGGATCCCAGGGGCCACCCCGGCCTCAGTGCGAGACACGGGGGTCGCCCGGGGCCGGCACCCGGTTCGCGATGGCCGGGATGGACCGCAGGTAGGCGAAGATGGCCTTCTGGTCCGCCTCGGTCGCCGCCCGCAGGCTGGGGACGCTCATGGGCGGCAGCACCGGGCGGCCCTGCCCCAGGTGGCGGCCCGAGCGGATCATCTGGAGGAACTGGGCCTCCGACCAGCTTCCCAGGCCGGTCTCCTTGTCGGGGGTCAGGTTCGCGGCGTAGCTCACGCCCCAGGGGCCCGCGAAGGCGGTGGCCGTGGCGGCCATGGTGATGAGCCAGGGGCCTTCGGGCAGCTGGGGCGCGGGGGGCATCTGGAGGTTTTCGGGGTGGCCGGAAAGCATGCGGGCCATGTCCGGCTCCGGCCCCTTGGGGCCCATCTTCAGGGGCGTGTGGCAGTCGTTGCATCCGCCCACCTGGACCAGGTAGGCGCCGCGCCGGATGACCGCCTTCGAAGGGGTCCCGGCCTGGACCAGGGTGGCGCCGAGGGCGGCCAGGAGAAGGGGGAAGGAAAGGGTCATGGTGCACCTCATCGTGGATCGGGGGATCAAGGTCCCGATGAGGGGTTATCGCACCAGACAAGAATGGTTTAATGGTTTTTTCCACCCTTAAGAAAGAATTAGCAAGTCTTTAAGAAGGTTTTAAGAAAGGCATGCCTTGAATGGCTCAACCCTCCCCCGGATCCATGTCCTCCAAGTCCAGGGGCCGGGTCACCAGAAGGCGGAAGCGCCCCCGGCCGGTCTTCTCCATCTGGACGCAGGCTTTCCGTTCCGCCAATCGCCGGTGCAGGAGCACCAGGCGGGCCTCCAGGTTGTCGCTTTGGTCCGGCAGGCGGACGCGGGGGTCCGCCCGCAGTTCGCGGTTGCTGAACTGGGTGCGGCCCAGCGCCTGGTGGTCCTGGAGCAGGATCCAAAGGATGTTGCCGGCCACGCCCTTGATGAGGTAGTCGTCCCCCAGGAAGACACTATCGTTGGCGGCGTAGTGGCGGACCCGCAGGGGGGACCCGCTGGGACCCGGCTCCCGGACCGGCGCCGGCAGGAATTCCTCGGCCAGGTCCAGTTCGGCCAGGAAGAGCCGGAAGAGGGCCCCCACCTGGGCCGCCAGGGCCACCAGGGCATCCTCCTCCGCCTGGGAGAACCGCATTTCCTGGGGGCTCTCCAGGAACAGCACCCCCAGGGGCTCCCGCAGCCCCGGGATCGGCACGGCCAATTGGCTGCCCGGCGATGCCAGGCCCGGGAAGGGGATCTCCGTTTCGCCCCCCGGGGCCGCCCCCCCCTCCCGCATGGCCAGGCCATAGGCGTATTCCGAAGTCATGTGGGAAATGCGGATGGGAACCCTTTCGCGGGCGGCCACACCGATGACCCCGTCGCCCACCTGGATCTCGGACCCCACCCCGGACACGGGGTAGCCCCGGCTGGCCACGGTGTACAGGCGGTGCCGCCCGGCGTCGAGCATCAGCACCATGGCCTGGTGGATGCCGAAGTGCCGTTCCAGTCCGTCCAGCATGGCGTCCAGGAGGGATTCCGTGTCCGGACTCGCGGGCAGGCTTTCCACGCAGGCCCGCAGGGCGGGCAAGGGATCCCCTTCCGGCCCGGGCGCGGGCAGGGTGGAGCCCGGGACCCATTCCACCCCTTCGATGCGGTAGATGTCCGATCCCTGGAGCCGGAACACCCCGGTCATGCCCGTGTGGGAGGCGATGCCCGCCAGCTTGGCCTTCATGGATTCGAAGATGGGCCCCGCCGTCTCCGTGCGCTCGTAGGCGAGATGGACCCGGTACTGCTGGGCCGTGTGGGGATGGGTGAGCCCCAAGGTGACCCTCGGGTTCGCCAGGATGTTCTGCCGGGTGCGGTTGAAGAACTGGTAGGACAGGGCCAGGTGCTCCGGGCCCACGAACATCCCCTGGGACATGTAGGCCACGTTGGGGGTGCCGTCCAGCGCGCAGGTGGAGACCACCCCGGGGATGGCCCCATCCAGGCATTCCCGGAGGGCGCGCACGGGGATCATCGGGACGGCCCTTCCAGCGGAGCGCCGGCCTGCACGCCAGGGGTCTGATTGAAGGCGGCTCCGGGCGTGAAGGCGACGGCCACCAGGTCCATCGTCCCGCACCCCAGGAGGGCCCGCACGAAGCACGCCTGGAAACCGATGGACTTCAGCCTTTCCACGAAAGCCGCGCGGTAGCCCTCCACCACTTCCGCATCCCCCGGCTCCAGCGGCATCCGCGCCGCATCCCAGCCCTTGATCTGGAGGGTCCGGTGGGTGAGCGGATCGCTGAACACGGCCGCGATCTGGCCCGAGCGCTGGATATCCTCCAGCAGCGTCCGGGCCGCAGGCTCGGACAGGAAAAGGACCAAGCGGCTGCCGCCGCCCTTCACCCGGCAACCGATGGCCCGGCATAGGCTGGGGACCCCGTTCCCATCGCTGGAGGCGGCGTTGATGGAGATGCCCCCCGTCAGGAAACGGAGGTGATCGGAATCGAGGTGGAGGGGCGCGGGGAGGGACATGGCGTGAAGCCGGCGAAGGGGTTCATGCGTATCCGGTTCGGGCGGGTGGGCCGCTCCCCGCCGTGACCCGGAACTGGGCCGATCCGATGTTGTGCCCGCTATTCTTGCACGATCCCCACCTCCGAATGCCAGGGTGGGATGGCCCCTGCCGTGTCCGGGGTCCGCCCCCCGGTGGGTCATCGGCCGGCGGCGGCCAGGGCCAGGGCCTTCTCCAGGGCCTGGTCCGCGGGGACGGCCACCTGGGGGACGATGCCCACCCCCTCCCAGTTGGTGCCGCTGACGGGGTTCACCGTGCGGCCGATGGAAAGGGAGAGCTCCAGCCCTCCGCCCACCGGGAAGAACTGGTTCGGATTGGCGCCTCCCTTCGTCCGTTCCCCCACCAGCGTGGCCCGGCCCCGCTGCTGCAGGCCATAGGCGAAGGCCTCGCCGGCGGAAAAGGTCCTTCCGCTCACCAGCACGTACAAGGGCACCTTCACGAAGGCCGGCCGGGTGGAGGGACCCGCCCAGGTTTCAATGGACTCATGCTTGCGGAATTCAAGTTTGTTCAGGAGCACCCGTTCCGGAAGGAAGTACGAGGCCAGGAGCCCCAGAGCGTCGCCGCCCCCGCGGTTCTCCCTCAGATCCACGATCACGGCCTTGCACCCGGCCAGTTGGTCCATGGCCTCGTCGAAGATGCCCCGGCTCTCCTCCGCCTGGAAGAACCGGTCCACCCGCAGGTACCCGATGCCGTCCTTCAGCCTTTCCACCCGCTCGATGCCATGCCGACCCGTGGGCTTGTCGAAGTGGGGGATCACCTTCCGGATGCTCACGTGCTTGTCCCGGGTGAGTTCCAGGAGGGCGGCGTTGATCCGGGCGATGAAGCCCGCCAGATCCACGGGCTCCTCGGTCACGAGGGTGGCCGCCCGGGCCCCCAGGCCGGCGTCCGCTCGCTGGGCCACCTCCGTGAACACATAGTCCTCCCGCACCCGCTCCCGAATGGCCTCCAGGACGCCCTCCTGCTGGGCGCGGTTCAGGGTGGGCGCGGAGACCGGCTCCTGGGCGGATGCTGGGGCGACGAGCGCGGTCAGGACGAGGGACGAGATCAGACGCATGGGGCCTCCTGGAGGTCATCGAAGTGGCGGGCGAGCGGCCTCGCCCGGGCGCCCCGTCCGTCGTTCCGGGGCCGGGTTTCCAGGGTTCCCCGAACCTCTGCCGCCCGGTAGGCGGCAAGGTGCCGGAAGGCCGGCGAAGTGCCAGAATGGGGGGATGCACAAACCCGATGTGGACGACCTGGACCGCCGCCTCCTGGCCGAGTTGAACGCCGATGCGCGGCTGACCCAGGTGGCCCTGGCCGCCCGGGTGGGCCTCTCCAGGTCCGCCGTGCAGGAACGCCTCAAGCGGCTCGAGCGGGAAGGCGTCATCCAGGGCTACACCCTGCGGCTGGGCGTGGAGAAGAAGCCCGGCGTCCGGGCCTACCTGCTCGTGAAGGGGAGCGGCCCCAGCCACGAAAAGGCGATGCGGATCCTGGAGGCCATCCCGGAGGTCCGCGTGGCCGATTCCGTCAGCGGAGGCATCGATCTCGTGCTGCAGCTGGAGGGGGAGCGCCTCGATGACATCACGCGGGTGAGGGATGAATTGGCCAAGCTGCCCTGGGTGGCCTCCACCGAAACCCTCCTGGTCATGTCCTCCCGCTTCGACCGGCGCTGAGGAGCGGCCCGGCCGCGGACGGGTTCAGACGGTCAGCTCCAGCCGGTTGCCGTCCGGATCCAGCACCGTGCTTTCGTAGTAGCCGTCGCCGGTCCAGCGGGGCCCATCCAGCACCGCCGCCCCCGCGCGGCGCAGGCGTTCCGTGAGCGCGTCCACTTCCCCGGGGGATCCCAGGGAGAGGGCCAGGTGGGTGAGGCCCATGCGCTGGGCCCCCCGCGGCGCCGCCACCGGCTCCAGCCGCGTCGTCTGCATCAGCTCCAGGCGCGCCCCCCCCTCCAGGGTGAGGAAGCGGGAGGCGAAGCCCCGCGCGGGGTTCTCGTACCGCTCGCCCACGACCGCGTGGAAGGCCGAGGCATAGAAGGCCGCCAGCCCCTCCAGGTCGTGCGTCCATAGGGCCACGTGCTCGATGCGCGCCATCCCGGCCTCCTCCCGGGAGCAGTATCGCCGGAGGGGAGGGGGCCTTCGACCAGCAGGTTGCCGATTCGCCGACAAAGGGCCGGGAGAGGCGGTCCGCCGCCCCCTCCCCCGGCAACGCGAAGGCCCCCTTTCGGGGGCCTTGATTCTGGTGCCCGGAGACGGGTTCTTCCGGGCTTCCGCCCGGAAGCCGCACGAACCGCATGGGCCGCTTCGGTCGTCGGAGGCGGGGCCTCCTCCTCCCTCAGGGCGCGGCCCGGCGGTTCAGTGATTCAACTCCGTCCCCCGGCAACGCGAAGGCCCCCTTTCGGGGGCCTTGATTCTGGTGCCCGGAGACGGAGTTGAACCGCCGACACATGGATTTTCAGTCCATTGCTCTACCAACTGAGCTATCCGGGCCGAGCATTCAACTGTAGCACGGCCGGGTCCGTTTTCAAGTGCGGAATCGGGGGTTATCGGGCATCATTGAGAGTTCGGAGCGTCTCCAATGGTTTCCAGCAGCAAGAACAAGGTGATCCAGGTCCAGAAGCCGGCCCAGAGCCTGCAGGCCTTCCAGCAGAAGGTCGCCTCCGGGGACGACCTCAACACGGGCATCCTGAAGCCCATGCTCATCGTCGCGGGCGTGGCCCTCGGGCTGGGCGTCGTCGTCTTCGGGTACCGCTCCTGGCGGGCCTCCGTCGTGGAGAAGTTCGAATCCGAACTGGCCTCCCTGCAGCTGGACGTCAACGGCAGCCCCATGATGCCCACCCCCGCCCCCGAGGTGGAGAAGCGCATGCGGGAAAAGCTTCCCGCCCTGGAATCCCTGGTGAAGCGGGCCCCCGGCTCCGAGCGGACCACCGCCGAAGGGGTCCTGGCCGCCTGGAAGCTTCAGCTGGACGGCAAGGGGGGCGTCGCGGGCGAGCAGCAAGATGCCTGGGGCAAGCTGCGGGCCGCCCAGAAGGCCGTGGCCCTGGGCCAGGCCGACCAGGCCCTGGCCGCCCTCGCCTCCCTGCGCAAGGACGCGGATCCGGGCCAGGCCTGGGCCCCCGTCTTCTGGAGCACCCTCCTGGATGCCGACCGCCTGAAGGGCGACCGGGCCCAGGCCCTGAAGGATGTCGCCGACTACAAGTCCCGTTTCAAGACCCAGGCCGACCCCGCCGTGGAGCGCATGCTGCAGGGCGTCTAGGCCGTTTCCAGCAATCCAGGCCCGGGCCCCATGGGGGGGCCCCGCGGCCGCGCGGAGGCAGACGCCATGCGAATGTATGACCTGATCTACACCAAGAAGATGGGGGGCCGTCTCAGCCCCGAGCAGATCGCCTACTGGGTGGAAGGCGCCGCCAAGGGCACCATCCCCGACGAACAGAGCGCGGCCCTGCTCATGGCCATCTGCTGGCGGGGCATGGACGTGGAGGAGACCCTGGCCCTCACCCTGGGCATGCGGGATTCCGGCGACAAGGTGGACCTGTCCTCGGTGCCCGGCGTGAAGGTGGACAAGCACAGCACCGGCGGCGTGGGCGACAAGACGACCCTCATCCTCGGCCCCATCGTGGCCGCCTGCGGCGTTCCCTGCGCCATGTTCAGCGGGCGCGGCCTGGGCCACACGGGCGGCACCGTGGACAAGTACATGGCCATTCCCGGCCTCAAGGTGGAGCTGAGCCAGGACGAATTCCGCCAGAGCCTCCGGGACACGGGCTTCGCCAACAGCGCCCAGACCGGCGACATCACCCCCGCGGACCGCAAGCTCTACGCCCTCCGCGACGTGACGGCCACCGTGGAATCCATCCCCCTCATCACCGCCAGCATCATGAGCAAGAAGCTGGCCGGCGGCTCCGACGCCCTCGTGCTGGACGTGAAGTGCGGCTCCGGCGCCTTCATGAAGACCCTGGAGGACGCCCGCACTCTGGCCAAGAGCATGGTGTCCGTGGGCAAGGCCCACGGCATGAAGATCCACGCCCTCATCACCCGCATGGAGGAGCCCCTGGGCCGCGCCATCGGCAACACCCTGGAGGTCATCGAATCCGTGGAGATCCTCAAGGGCCTCCACCGGGATTCGGACCTGGCCCACATGAGCTTCCGCCTGGCCGCCGAGATGCTGGTCCTGGGCGGGGCCGCCGCGGATCTGGCCGAGGCGCGCGCCCGGGTCGCCGACGCCGTGACCAGCGGCAAGGCCATGGACACGTACCGCGCCTGGGTGACCGCCAACGGCGGCAACGCCGCGGCCCTGGACGATTTCAGCCTCATGCCCCAGGCCTCCCAGCACGTGGACGTGCTGGCGGAGGAGAGCGGGTACATCCACGCCATGGACAGCCGCTGCCTGGGCATCCTGGCCATGGAGATGGGGGGCGGCCGCGCCTCCAAGGACGATGTGCTGGACCTGGGCGTGGGCATCACCGTCCAGCGCAACGTGGGCGACCGGGTGGAGAAGGGCCAGCCCATCCTCACCCTCCACCACAACGGCAGGACCGGCAACCCGCTGCCCCAGGGCTGGATCCAGATCCGCCCCGAGGCATGCCCCCGGGGCCCCTGGCTGCTGGAACGCATCTAGGCGAAGGCGAAGGAACGGAAAGCCCCGCGACGCCTTGTCGCGGGGCTTTCCCTTTGCCAGGCGCCTAGCGGGCCAGGGCGGCCTCCACGGCCTCCTTCAGTTCCTTGCTTTCCGGGGCCACCTGGCTGGGGAAGGCCCGGATCACCTTGCCGTCCTTGCCCACCAGGACCTTGTGGAAGTTCCACTTGGGCACGCCCCCGTCCCGGGTGAGGAAGGCGTACACCGGCGACTGGCCCGGGCCCTTCACGTCCACCTTCTCCATCATGGGGAAGGTGACCTTGAACTGGGTGGTGCAGAAGGCCTGGATGGCCTCGGGGCTGCCGGGTTCCTGGCCCCCGAACTGGTTGCATGGGAAGCCCAGGACGACGAGGCCCCGGTCCTTGTAGGTCTCGTACAGCCACTCCAGGCCCGCGTACTGGGGGGTGAAGCCGCATTCGCTGGCCACGTTCACGGCCAGCACGACCTTGCCCTTGTAGGCGGCCAGGGGGGCCGGTTTCCCGTCCAGGGTCTTGGCGGTGAGTTCATGCAGGGACATGGGTTCCTTTCCAGGAAGGGGGTGGGAGACCAGCAGGGCGGCAGCGATCGGGATGAACGGACGCATGATTCCTCCAATACATGGGACGCCAGCCGCCGGCCCGGCGTTACCGCCCGGGGCCGTTCTAGGCCAAACTGGGGGAGAGGTGAACCATGGCCCAGGACTTCCGAACCTTCCTCAAGCGCCTGGAGGAGCTGGGCGAATTGAAGCGGGTGCGGGAAGAGGTGGACCCCTTCCTGGAGGCCGGCGCCTTCGCGGATCGCATGTGCCGCCAGCCCGGCGGCGGCTCCGGCCTCCTCTTCGAGCGGGTGAAGGGCGCCTCCATGCCCGTGGCCATGAACGTCTTCGGCAGCTACCGGCGCATGGCCCTGGCCCTGGGCGTGGACAAGGAGCCCAGGGGCCTGGACGCCATCGGGGACCGCATCGAGAAGCTGATCCAGGAGGCCATGCCCAAGCCCGGCGCCAGCTTCCTGGACAAGCTCTCCAAGCTCCCCGTGCTGGCCGAGGTGGGGGCCTGGATGCCGAAGACCGTGCGCAAGGGGGCCTGCCAGGAGGTGGTCCACCGGGGCGCCGACGCGCGCCTCTCCATGCTGCCCGTGCTCACCACCTGGCCCGGGGACGCGGGCCCCTTCATCACCCTGGGCCTCAGCCACACCCGGTTCAAGAACGGCATGCGCAACATGGGCATGTACCGCCTCCAGGTCTTCGACGAGCACACCCTGGGCTTCCACACCCAGCTCCACCACGACGGCGCGCGGGCCCGGCACGGCTACGCCCCCGGGGAGCGCATGCCCGTGGCCGTGAGCTTCGGCGGCGACCCCGCCCTCACCTACGCCGCCACGGCCCCCCTGCCGCCCTTCCTGTCGGAGGTCATGTTCACGGGCTTCCTGCGGGGGGAGGGCGTGGAGATGGTGAAGTGCGTCACCCACGACCTGGAGGTGCCCGCCGACAGCGAGATCGTCATCGAGGGCTGGGTGGACCCCGGGGAACTGCGCCGGGAGGGCCCCTTCGGGGACCACACCGGCTACTACTCCCTGGCCGACGACTACCCCGTGCTCCACGTGGAGGCCATCACCCACCGGAAGGACCCCGTCTTCCCCGCCACCATCGTGGGCCGCCCCCCCCAGGAGGACACGTACCTGGGCCTGGCCACGGAGCGGATCTTCCTGCCCCTGCTGAAGATGGTCCTGCCCGAAGTGGTGGACATGCACCTGCCCCCCGCCGGCGGCTTCCACAACCTGGCCATCATCGCCATCCGCAAGGAGTACCCCGGCCACGCCCAGAAGGTCATGAACGCCATCTGGGGCACGGGGCAGATGATGTTCACCAAGGGCATCGTCATCGTGGACGCCGACATCGATCCCCACGACATGACCGAGGTGCTCTTCCGGGTGACGAGCAACGTGGACCCGAAGCGGGACATGCTCTTCACGGAGGGCCCCCTGGACGTGCTGGACCACTCCAGCGACCGCTTCGCCTTCGGCAGCAAGGTGGGCATCGACGCCACCCGCAAGAGCGCGAGGCTGGACGGCTTCCAGCGGGAATGGCCCGGGGACCTGGCCTTCCCAGGCGAGGTGGAGGCGCGGGTGGAGCGGCGCTGGAAGGAACTGGGACTCTAGACTCCATGCCAGGGCTCCGGCCTGGCCTGAAGTGGGGCGTGGGGGGACGGAGAGGGCGCGAAGCGACCGCGCGGTCACCCCACGGGACATAGCAGGAGCCTGACTCCGTATTGGAAGGCCCCGCGAGGGTGGCGCCTCCTACATCGCGAACCGCCCTAGTCCCGCTCCGCCTTCCGCGCCAGGACCAGGTGCAGGGCCAGCAGGCCCGCCGCCGGCAGCCCCAGGGCCACGGCCAGGGGCTGGCGGTAGCCGGCCAGCAGGAAGGCCACGGCCGCCGCGGCCACGGTGGCCAGGGTCTGGAAGGCCTGGGTCCGCACGTGGTACAGGGGGGGGATCCCGCAGGCGGCCGCCGACATGACGGCCTTCTCCGAATAGGGGACGGCATGTTCGCCCGCCACGGCCCCGGTGATCACCGCCGCCGATACCAGGGGCAGGAGGCCCGGGCCCTGGACCGCCGCCATCTGGAAGGCCACCGGCATCAGGATGGCCATGGCCCCCCAGCTGAAACCCGTGGTGACGGTCACCAACAGGGCCATGACGAAGACCAGGCAGGGCAGGGTGGCGGGGGTGAGGAAGCGGTCGAAGGCGTGGGCGATGGTGAGCCCGGTGCCCAGGTCCTTGCCCACCTGGCTCAGGGCCGTGGCCAGGAGCACGATGAAGCCGATCTCCACCATGGACTGGATGCCCCGATGGAAGTGGGCGCGCATGGGCCCGTGGGAGAGGACCCGGTCCTTGAGGAGGAGGGCGGCGGCCACGAGGATGGCCAGGCACGTGGCCCCGATGAGGATGTTCACGGAGGGGGCGGCGCCCAGGATGCGGATGAGGGTGATGGGCTCCCCCTGGGCCCGCAGGGCGCGGATGCCGAAGAGGAAGAGCCCCCCCACGGCGGCGGCCACGAGGGTGAGCAGGGGGGCTAGCACGTGGGCCGGCCGCGCGCCATCCGGCAGATCCTCCTCCGGCGCCCCGGCGAAGGTCTCCCGGTCCAGGGAGGCGCCAAACCAGCGGCCCGTCCAGGCCACCAGGAGGGACAGGAAGATGGCCAGGTAGGCGTAGAAGTGGTACGGCAGGGCCGCCAGGAAGAAGTCCGATAGGGTCCCCTTCAGCCCCAGTTCCCGCCCCGCGTCCACCATGAGGGAGCCCTCGAAGGCGGCCCAGGTGGACACGAGCACGACGCTGGCCAGCATGGCCATGACATCCACCAGGTAGGCCAGGAGGGCGGGGGGGACCCGGTTCCGGTCCGTGACCGGGCGCATGGCCGACCCCGCGATGAGCACATTGGCGTAGTCGTCGAAGAAAAGGCAGGCGCTGAGGCCCCAGGCGGCCATGCGGGAGCGCCGCCCCGTGCGCAGGGTGGTGCCCACCCAGCGCCCGAAGGCCAGGTAGGCCCCGCTGGCGGAGATGAGCTCCAGGAGCCCCCCGATGAGGAGGATGAACAGGACGATCTTCAGCCGGTCCACGTCCGTGAAGGCCTCGAAGAGCCGGTGCCCCAGCCCCGTCAGGGCGGGCAGGGGATGGAAGCCGGCCAGCACGAAGGCCCCGGCCACGACCCCGCAGAACAGGGCCAGGGCCACCCGGTGCCAGGCCAGGGCCACCACGATGGTCACCAGGGCCGGGACCAGGGAGAGGAGGGACACGGCGCCTAGCCCACCGCCAGGGGGACCATCTCCCGGCCCTGCCGCACGAGGCGCTCCTCCTCCGCCGGCAGCATCACCTTCACCAGGCCTTCGGAGGCCCCGTGGATCTCCACCCCGTAGTCCCGGTAGGTCATGAGGGTGTTCACGATGTCCTCGGTGATGATCTGGCCGGGCACCAGGAGGGGGATGCCGGGGGGGTAGGGGACCACCATGGCCGTGGCCACGCGGCCCGCCGCGTCCCGCATGGGCACGCTTTCGCCCTCGGCGTAGAAGGCGTAGCGGGGCAGGAAACGGATGGGCGAAAGGGACAGGGAGAAATCCTCCAGGATGCGGGCGGCGCCGCTTTCCCGGCGGGCGCCGCTCATGCGCTGGATATTGGCCAGGGCCAGCACCAGGCGGTTCAGCTTGGAGTACGTGCTTCCGATGGTGATGAGCACGGTGATGGTGTTGAAGGTGCTCTTTTCGATCTGGATGTTGTGCTTGGTGAGCAGGAGGTACTCGATCTCCTTGCTGGTGCAGCCCGAGCCCGACACATCGATGGTGAGCTTGGTGGGATCCAGGCGGATGCCGTCTTCGCGCACCTCGTCGCTGATGAGGTCCTCCAGCTCCAGCACGCGGAACTTCTTCAGGCTGTTGATGGACTTCTTCAGGGCCGCGGCCATCTCCAGGGTGCGCTGAAGCAGGGCGTAGCCCTCCATGGCCATCTGGCGCCGGGCGACATCCAGGCTGGCGATCATGGGGTACTGGGGCGAGGTGCTCGCCTGCATATTGAAGTTTTCCTGGAAGAACTCCCGGATGGATTCGAACTCGGGGTCCTGCACGTGGATCATGGAGGCCTGCGAGAAGGCGCTCATGGTCTTGTGGGTGCTCTGGGTGCTGTAATCGGCCCCCGCGGCCATGGCCGAGGGGTAGAAGGCCCGGTGGAAGTTGGCGTAGCCGAACCAGGCCTCGTCCACGATCACCTTGATGCCCCGCGCGTGGGCCTGCTCCACGATGTCCTTGATGTCGTAGATGAGGCCGTCGTACGTGCAGTTGGTGAGGATGAGCACCTTGAGGCGCTTGCCCGCGGCCAGGGCCGCGTCCATGCTGGCGATGATGCGGGCCTTGGGCACGGGCCCGAAGATGCCGTAGCGGTTGTTCACCGAGGGCATCAGGTACAGGGGCTCCGCCCCGGCCACGATGACGCCGTAGTGGACGCTCTTGTGGCAGTTGCGGTCCAGGAGGATGGCGTCCCCGGGCTTCAGGAGGGTCTGGATGAGCACCTTGTTGCTGGTGCTGGTGCCATTGGTGGTGAAGTAGGTGTAGCGGGCGTTGAAGGCCCGGGCCGCCAGCTCCTGGGCCTCCTTGATGACCCCCTTGGGCTCCAGGAGGGAATCCAGGGCCGGCACCGAGACGCTCACATCCGACTGGAAGAGGTTCTCCCCGAAGAAGCGCAGGTAATCACCCACCACCTCGGAGTTCTTCACGGAATCCCCCGAGGAATGGCCGGGGGTGTGCCAGGCGTCCTTGGCCGCCTGGGCGTAGGCCACCAGGGCGTCGAAGAAGGGGGCCCGGTCCTTGCTGCTGATGACCTCGGCCCGCACCTTGCTGGCGATGTCGTCCCAGCTTTCCTCGCCCTTGTGGAAGTAACCGTTGATGAGGCCGCCCGTGTTGAAGGTGGCGCAGTCCGTTTCGTGGGTGAAGAGGAAGATGTTCACCTCGTAGCGCACGGCCAGGAAGCGGCTGAAGAGCTCCGCCCCGGCCACCGTCTCCTTCGTCCGCTTTTTCAGGGGCAGGATCCATTCGGTGAGGATCACGTGGATGCGGCCATCCTTCACCAGGAGATCGTAGGCCTCCTTGTAGGTGGTGGCCCCCACGGCCGGAAGGCCCCGGGCCTCCAGCTCCCGCACCTCCTCCTCCAGCTCCTCCGCCCTCGGATTGATGATCAAAACCTTGTAGGCCACGGCGGAGCCCTCCCGATGGAGCCGAAAGATCGAACGGCCCGCAACCAGCAGGATATCAAAACCCTCATGATTCCTTGGTGAGCGAGGGCACAAACACCCCTGTTCCACGTGGAACAGGGGCGTTTATGCCGCCGGAGGCCCTAATCGCGGGGGTCCACCACGATGGCCGGATTCGGGGAGGGACAGCCGAAGGTGCAGAGCCCGCACCCCGTGCAGAAATCCGCGATCACCTCCGGGTGGGGGAGCTCCCCCTCGGCCGGCTCGCCCATGCGGATGGCCTTGCCGGGGTAGGGGCAGCGGTCCACGCAGGTGGTGCAGGGCTGGGCGGGCTCGTCCTCGTGTTCCCAGGTGAGGCAGAGCTTCTTCTTGATCCGGGCCAGGCCCATGCGCACGGCGGGGGGGCCCTCCAGTTCCTCCTCCCCCACCTTGCGCCTGGGCCACACGAGGGCCCCCTCGGGGCAGGCGGGGATGCAGGGCAGGGAGGTGCACAGGAAGCAGGGCATGTTCCGGGGCAGGATGTAGGGGGTGCCCGAGGCCAGGGCGGAGCCCGGGCCCGCGGACAGGATGGAATCCTGGGGGCAGGCCTTGATGCACTTGTCGCAGCGGGTGCAGGCCAGCAGGAAGTCGAACTCGTCCAGGGCCCCGGGGGGGCGCAGGAGGGAGGGCCCCGCCCCCGTCACGGCGTCCTCAACCCGGGCGGCCATGAAGCCCGCCATAAGGGTGCCCAGGGACTTGAAGAAGTCCGAACGGTCGTGGGGTTCCTCCAGCTTCTTGGCCATGGGCCTAGAGTCCCAGGAGGCGGAGGGTGGGCATGAGGGTGCCCCAGAGGATGGGATCGAAGCCCAGGGTGAGGATGCCGGCCCGGCCCTCGTCGGCCAGGCTCAGGTGGGCCAGGAGTTCGGGGGACACGGCCACGTCCCGGCTGGTGGCCGGGTGCTCGATCCACTTCACCCCCTGGGGGGCCTCCTTGGGCGCCAGGACGGCGCCGGGGGCGGCGCCCAGGTGGAGGATGAGGAGATCCCCGTGGAAGGCGGGCACCCGCACCTCCATCAGGCGGCCCCGGGGGGCCTGGGGCACCACTTCGAAGGCGGCCCGGTAGCCCAGCTTCTCCAGATCCGGATCCTCGCCCTTGAGGATGGCCACCGTCTGGTCCATGAGCCCATCCAGGCCCTTGTCGCCCAGGAAGGCCACGGAGCGGAGGTGGGTGCCGGCCACGTCCCCCAGGCCCTGCACCAGCTGGGGCAGGATGGCCAGGACCTGGTCCACGGCGGGCCGGTTCCGCAGGATCCTTTCCCCCTTGGGCCAGCCGCCCAGCACGGGCATGGGGGTCAGGGCGGGATCGGCGTCCTGGCGCAGATCCAGGATGGCCCCCGTGTAGCCGTCCAGGAGTTCGGGGGAGGCGGGGGTCTCCGCCAGGATGACCAGTTCGATGCCCTCCAGGAGTTCGGGCCGGGGGGCGAACATCACCACATCGCTGAGCTCCTCATCCAGGGTGGTGGGGCCGGAGGTGAGGGGAAGGACGGAGCAATCCCTGGGTTCCAGGGTATCAACGAGCTCCCGGCCCAACAGGGAACCGGCGCCCAGGACGGCGATCTTTTGCATGGTGTGCCTTTCTATACGCGTACGGTGGCTTCGTCGGCGGGCTCGTGATCCGCCAGGGCGGCGGCCACTTCGCCGGCGAGGAAGGTGCGCACCTGTTCACCGGCACGGCCGGTGAAACGGCGCCCATCCAGGAGGGCCGCGAGCTCGGATTCATTCATGTTCCACGCCGGGTCCTCCGCCAGGAGGGCCAGGAGGGTATTGGGGCGCCCCTCGGACTTGATGCGGCGGCCCGCCTCCAGGCTGGCCACCCGGAAGCGCTCGTGCAGGTCCTGCCGGTCCCCGCCTCGCTTCACCCCTTCCATGAGGAGCACCTCGGCGGCCATGAAGGGCAGTTCCGACTGGAGCCGCGCCTCGATCATGCGGGGGTAGACCACGAGGCCCCTCGCCACGTTTCGGTAGAGCACGAGGATGGCGTCCACGGCCAGGAGGCCCTGGCTGAGGGTGAGGCGCCGGTGGGCGGAATCGTCCAGGGTCCGCTCCATCCACTGATTGGCGGTGGTCTGGTACGAACTGGGCATGAGGCCCGTGACGAAGCGGGCCAGGCTGCAGATGCGCTCGCTGCGCATGGGGTTGCGCTTGTAGGGCATGGCCGACGAGCCGATCTGCTTCGTCTCGAAGGGCTCCTCCACCTCCTTGAGGTGCTGCAGGAGGCGCATATCGCATCCGAACTTGGCCGCCGAGGCCGCCAGGCCGCAGAGCACCTGGCCGATGCGGTCCTCCAGCTTGCGGGTGGCGGTCTGGCCGGAAACGGGGATGGCGGGGGAGCCCACCTTTTCGCAGAAGCGGCGCTCCAGGGCCTCCACCTGGGCCCCGTCCCCGTCGAAGAGCTCCAGGAAGCTGGCCTGGGTGCCGGTGACCCCCTTCACGCCCCGCACGGGGGTGGTGGCCAGCACGTGGTCCAGATCCGCCAGATCCAGGAGCAGGTCCTGGATCCAGAGGGTGGCCCGCTTGCCAACGGTGGTGGGCTGGGCCGGCTGGAAGTGGGTGAAGCCCAGGCAGGGGGTGTCCTGCCAGGTGGCCGCGAAGTCCCGCAGGGCCGCGATCACGTCCTGGAGGCGTCGGCGCAGGAGGCGCAGGGCGGCCTGGGCGATGAGCAGATCCCCGTTGTCCGTGACGAAGCAGCTGGTGGCGCCCAGGTGGATGATCGGACGAGCGGTTGGCGCCTGCTCACCCCATGCGTGGATGGCCGCCATCACATCGTGGCGCAGGGAGGCCTCGAAGCGGCCGATGGCCTCCAGGTCCACCGCGTCCTGGGTGGCGCGCATCTCCTGGATCTGGGCCTCGGTGATGGGCAGGCCCAGTTCGCGCTCGCTCTCGGCCAGGGCGATCCAGAGCCTGCGCCAGACGCGCATGCGGTAGAGGGGGGAGAGCAGGCGCACCATGGCCTTGGACGCGTACCGCGAGGCCAGGGGGTGCTCGAAGCTCTCCAGGTCGGCTTCGGCGCTGGGGGGGAGGACGGACATGGGCCACCTTTCCCCTCCATTTTGGCAGAGACGGGCCAAGGGCGCTTTTCGATGTGCGGGGGGCCGGCTTGTGAGAAGATTTCAGGCGTCAACCTTTGAGGTGAAGCCATGCCCATGTACGAAGCCCTACGAGCCGCGGATCCCGCCGTCTTCCAGGCGCTGGAGCTCGAGGTCACCCGCCAGCGCCACCACCTGGAACTGATCGCTTCCGAGAACTACGCCTCCCGCCCCGTGATGCAGGCCATGGGGAGCCACTTCACGAACAAGTACGCCGAGGGCTACCCGGGCCGCCGCTACTACGGCGGCTGCGTGAACGTGGACACCGTGGAGGACCTGGCCCGCACCCGCGCCAAGCAGCTCTTCGGCGCGGAGCACGCCAACGTCCAGCCCCACAGCGGCGCCCAGGCCAACATGGCCGTCTACTTTTCCGTACTGAAGCCCGGCGACACCGTGCTGGGTCTGGATCTGGCCCACGGCGGCCACCTGACCCACGGCCACCCCCTGAACAGCTCGGGCATCCTCTACAAGTTCATCGGCTACCACGTGGACCGCGAGACGGAGCGCGTGGACATGGACGAGGTGCGCCGCCTCGCCCGGGAGCACAAGCCCCGCCTCATCGTCGTCGGCGCCTCCGCCTACCCCCGCATCTTCGACTTCGCCGCCTTCCGCGCCATCGCGGACGAGGTGGGCGCCCTGATGATGGTGGATATGGCCCACATCGCCGGCCTCGTCGCCACGGGCCACCACCCCAGCCCCGTGCCCCACGCCGACTTCGTCACCACCACCACCCACAAGACCCTGCGCGGCCCCCGCGGCGGCCTCGTGCTCTGCCGCGAGAAGTTCGCCAAGGACCTGGACCGCGCCCTCTTCCCCGGCGTCCAGGGCGGCCCCCTGATGCACGTGGTGGCCGCCAAGGCCGTGGCCCTGTTTGAAGCCCTCCAGCCCGAGTTCAAGGCCTACCAGGAGCAGGTGGTGCGCAACGCCGCCGCCATGGCCGCCGCCCTGCAGCGCAAGGGCTGGCGCATCGTCTCCGGCGGCACCGACAACCACCTCATGCTGGTGGACGTCTTCGGCCAGGGCATCCTGGGCAACGAGGCCGAGCAGACCCTGGACAAGGCCGGCATCACCGTCAACAAGAACGGCATCCCCTTCGACCCCAACCCGCCCCTCAAGCCCTCCGGCATCCGCATCGGCTCCCCCGCCATCACCAGCCGCGGCATGAAGGAGCCCGAAATGGAGCGCATCGCCGGCTGGATCGACATGGCCCTGCGCTACCGCGCGGACGAAGCCAGCTCCGCCCGCATCCGCCAGGAAGTGTTCGAACTCACCGACCAGTTCCCCATTCCCGAGTAGCCGGCCCGGAGATCCCATGCCCGACAGGCCCCAGAGCCATATCCTGGTGGTGGACGACGAGCCGCTGATCAGGGAGATGGCGCGCGAGATCCTGGAGAACCAGGGCTATGCCGTCACGGAGGCCGTGGACGGACAGGAGGGCCTCGATCTGTGGATGGCCGGACCGGGCCGCTTCGATCTCATCATCCTGGACCTCGTGATGCCCCGGCTTCACGGGTTCCAGGTGATGGACCGGATCCTCCAGGTGGCCCCGTCCACCCGCATCCTCATCAGCAGCGGGTTCTCCCCGGACAGCCGCCCCGAGCTGACCCGCCCCACCGCCACCACGTCCTTCCTCGCCAAGCCCTACCGGAGCAAGGATCTCCTGGAACACGTGCACCTGCTCCTGGAGGGCCGGGGCGGCCATGGAGGCTGACGGCCTCTTCGTGTATGGGACCCTGCGGGAGGGGGGGCGCCATCACCCCTGGCTTCTGCGCACCCGGCCCGAGGGCACCATCGGCGCCTTCACCCCGGGCCGGCTCTTCCATCTGCCGGGCCCCGGCTATCCCGCCCTCGTGCCCGGGGAGGATCCCGGGGCCCCGCCCCCCGGCTCCGGCTGGGTGAGGGGCGTCTTCGCCGGCTACGAGGATCCCGAGGACCTGGCCTCCGCCGTGGCGGACCTGGATCCCCTGGAGGGCGTGGAGGAGGGCCTGTTCAAGCGGATCCTGGTCCCCGTCGTCCTGGATTCGGGCCACCGGTATTTCGCCTGGGCGTACGTCTTCCCGGAAAGCCGCCTTCCCCGCCTGGAGCGGGATGGCGTCGAATTATCGGATGGGGACTGGAGCCCCTATCTCGCGTAATCCCTTTTGCAGATATAGTAGTGGGATGGGTCCCTTCCAGGATGCACGAAGCTGGCCGGAAGCCCGCCCCGCGGTGCTTGCCCTCGGCCTGTCCCTGATCCCCGTCCTGGCCGCTACTCCCGCCTGGGCCGGCGCCCCGGGAGGCGCCCAGGCCCAGGTGCACAAACGCGTTGCCGAGCTGAGGAAGCGCATCGACGCGGATAACCGGAACCACCCGGTGGCCTCCGTGGCCTGGGCGGAAGAGGCCCTGCGCCAGCTGGACATCCAGGACGACCCGCCCACGCGCACGGCCTTGCTCCTGGGCCTCGTGCGCGATCTGAACATGCTCCTGCGCCTCCAGGAATCGGAAAAGTGGCTGGCCGTCGCCCGGGTCCAGGTGGCCAAGGCCGGGCAGCCCCGGGATACCCATCTCCTGGACACCGAGGCCGTCACCCTCCTCATCCTCCAGGAGCGCCCCGCCGACGCCCTGGTGGCCGCGGACCGGATCATCCCCTCCCTCACGTCCTATGTGAACAAACACCCCGAGGACAACGAGGTCGTTCGTCAGTTCGGTCGCTGTCTCCGCCAGAAGGGCGGGGCCCTCCGGGACCTGGGCCGCTTTTCCGAGGCCATCCAGGCCTACCAGTTGGCCATGAAGGTGTACCAGGAGGCCGGGGATGTGGCGGGCCACGCCCGGGTCCTGGACCAGATGGGCACCCTGCTGGCGCTCCTGGGCCGCCTGGACGAGGCCGTGGAGAACCACCGCCGGGCCATCGCCATCGCCGAGCCCCTGAAGGATCCGGGCCTCCTGGCCTCCATCCATCTTTCCTTCGCCAACACCTACGGCAACCTCAACGACACCACCCGCCAGCTGGAACAGCTCAACCGGTGCCTGGAACTGGCCAAAACCATCCAGGACACGGATCTGCAGCTCACGGTGGCCGTGAACCTGGCCGATGCGCACCTCCGGCGTAAGGATTGGCGGGCCACCCTCAAGTACGCGGACGCCTCCCTGAAGATGGCCCGGGAGGCGGGCAGCGCCTCCTCCATCGCCGTCAGCCAGGTGAACCGGGGCATCGCCCTCAATCGGCTGGGCAACGCCGCCGAGGGCCTCAAGGAGGTCCAGGCGGGTCTTGAACATTTCAAGTCATCCCAGGCCAAGAACGATACGGCCGAGATCACCGGCATCCTGGCCGAGGAGTACGCCTTCGCCGGGGACTACCGCCGGGCGTACGAGACCGAGGTGCTCTTCAAGGCCCTCAGCGACGAGCTGCGCAACGTCCAGGACCGCAAGCACATCGCCGACGCCAGCGCCGCCTTCGAAAGCGATCGCAAGCAGCTGCAGATCGACGCCCTGAACCGGGAGCAGCGCAATCAGGCCCGCCTGCGCCTCCTGTGGACGGTGATCAGCCTCCTGGGCCTGGGCGCCGCCGGCGTGCTCGTCATTGGCCGGCGAAAACTCCAGGCCGCCAACGCCGCCCTGGCGGACATGAGCCTGAGGGACCCCCTCACCTCCCTGGCCAACCGGCGCTACCTCACCACCCGCATCGCCGAGGATCTGGCCCAGATCCACCGCATGCAGCGCATCGGCCGCACCGAGGCCGGCAAGTCGCGCATGCCCGTGAACATCGATGTCATCTTCTTCATGATCGATATCGACCACTTCAAGCACGTGAACGACACCCACGGCCACGCGGCCGGCGACCGGGTGCTGCGCCAGTTCGCCGCCATCCTTTCCTCCACCATGCGCGATTCGGATACGGTCGTGCGCTGGGGCGGGGAAGAGTTCTTCGTGGTGGCCAAGCACACCTCCCGTTCCGAGGCCCACATCGTCGCCGAGCGCATCCGCACCCGGGTGGAATCCCATCCCTTCGACCTGGGGGAGGGGGAGACCATCCACAAGACCTGCTCCATCGGCTTCGCTTCGTACCCCTTCTTCCGCCGGGACCCTTCCCTCATCGCCTGGGAGAAGGTCGCCGAGGTGGCGGACCAGTGCCTGTACGCGGCCAAGGCCAGCGGGCGCAATAGCTGGGTGGGGGTCCACGAGGCCGAGGGCGAGGGCGAGGGCGAGGCCATCGACCTGGGCGCCTATCCGGATGTGGCGAAGCTGGTGAAGGATGGCGTCCTCGTGGCGGAGACCCTGGAGGACCGGACCATCACCTGGCCTCAGTCCGCCGACGTGTAGCCGCCTGCGGCCATCAGGGCCACCAGCAGTCCGAGCACGATCAGGAGCACGTTCATCACGTCCACGAAGTGGGTCATGAGCTCGTGCCGGTCGATATGGGGGTGCGGGAAGTGGAAGTGCATACGGTCCTCCTATCCCTGTACCAAGTATGGGCCCGGGTGCAGGGCGGGGCACCCCAATAGCGATATTTGGGTCGTGAATGCTTCGAGACACGAAAAAGGGGCCGCCGGAGCGGCCCCTTCCTGGTCCCGCGGCGGCTCCTAGAGGAGGCGCTGGGGCTCGCCGGATTCGTCGGGCCCGGGGTGGGCCTGCTCGGCGTCCACCACCAGATCGATATCCTCCTCCTCGTCCAGGGCCTGGGCGCTGGCGTCGATCTTGGCCAGGCCGACGACCCGGTCCTGGTCCGTCATGACATTGAGGAGTTTGACGCCCATGGCGGCGCGTCCGGTCTTGCGCACATCGTCCGTGGCGAAGCGGATGACCATGCCCTCCTGGGAGATGAGCAGGCAGCCTTCCCCGGGCTTCACGAGGACGGAACCCACCACCTTGCCATTGCGGACCCCGGCCCGGATATTGATCACGCCCGTGCCGCCCCGGCCCTGGAGCCGGTAGTCCTGGAGGAGGCTGCGCTTGCCGTAGCCCTTCTCGGTGACGGTGAGGAGGAGGCCATGGCTGGCGGTGGCCTCGTCGGCCTCTTCCCCTTCCGGCAGATCGGGCAGGGCGTCGATGACTTCCATGTCCACGATGGCGTCGCCCATGCCCAGGCGCATGCCCCGGACACCGGTGGCGGTGCGGCCCATGGCCCGGACATCCTCCTCGGGGAAGCGGATGGCCTTGCCCAGGGCGCTCACCAGGAGGATCTGCTGGTTGCCCGTGGAAACCCGCACGCTGACGAGGCTGTTCCCCTCGTCGATATTGAGGGCGATGAGGCCGTTGGAGCGGATGTTGGCATAGAGGCTGAGGCTCGTCTTCTTGACCGTTCCGTCCGCCGTGGCGAAGACCAGGTGGTTCTCCTCGGGGAATTCGCGGAGGGCCAGCAGGGTGACGACCTTCTCGTCGTCCTTGAGGCTGATGAGGTTCTTGATGTGCTTGCCCCGGGTGGAGGCGGCGGCCTCGGGCAGGTCGTACACCTTCAAGGCGTAGGCGTAGCCGCGGTCCGTGAAGACGAGCAGGGTGTCGTGGGCCTTGGTGAGGAAGAGCCGTTCGACGAAATCCTCGTCCTTGGTCTTCATGCCCAGCTTGCCCTTGCCGCCCCGCTTCTGGCGCCGGTAGGCGGCCAGGGCCGTGCGCTTGATGTACCCGGCCTTGGACATGGTGACGACCATCTCCTCGTCGGGCACCACGTCCTCCATGCGGATATTGCCGGAGAAGGCGGTGATCTCGGTGCGGCGGTCGTTTCCGAACTGGTCGGCCACGGCCTCGAATTCATCCCGGATGACCTTCATGAGGAGCTTGTCGTCGGCCAGGACGGCCTTGAGGCTGGCGATGGTGGCCTCCAGCTCCCGCATCTCCTCCAGGATCTTTTCCCGCTCCAGGCCGGTGAGGCGCTGGAGGCGCATATCCAGGATGGCCTGGGCCTGCTTGTCGGAAAGGCGCAGGGCGGGGTTCTTCTTGATGGCGGCGGCGGTGGCGAAGGCGCCTTCCATGAGGCCCTGCTTGGCCTCCTCGGGGCTGGCGGCGGCCCGGATGAGCTTGATGACCGCATCCAGGTGATCCAGGGCGATGACCAGGCCCATGATGATGTGGTGCCGCTCCTCGGCCTTGCGCAGCTGGAAGAGGGTGCGCCGGGTCACCACCTCGCGGCGGAACCCGATGAACTCCTTCAGGATCTCCCGCAGGGTGAGGATGCGGGGCTGGCCGTTGACGATGCAGAGCATGGTGATGGAGAAGGAGCTCTGGAGGGCCGTCAGCTGGTACAGCTGGTTGAGCACGATATCGCTGGGCTCGTTCTTCTTGAGCTCCACGACCATGCGGATGCCTTCCCGGTCGCTCTCATCCCGCAGATCGCTGATGCCTTCGATCTTCTTCTCGTGCACCAGTTCGGCGATCTTTTCCAGGAGGGTGGCCTTGTTCACCTGGTAGGGCAGTTCCGTGAACACGAGCTGCTCGCGGTCGCCGGCGCGCTTGATCTGCTCCACGTGGGCCCGGGCCCGCACCACACAGCGGCCTCGGCCGGTGCGGTAGGCCTCCAGGACGCCCTCCGTCCCCAGCATGATGCCGCCGCCGGGGAAATCGGGGCCCTTGATGTGCTCCATGATCCCGTCCAGACCCAGGGAAGGGTCGTCCACCAGGGCCACGAGGGCGTTGCAGCATTCCCGCAGGTTGTGGGGGGGGATGCTGGTGGCCATGCCCACGGCGATGCCCTGGCTGCCGTTCACCAGGAGATTGGGGAAGCGGGTGGGCAGGGAGAGGGGCTCCTCCAGGCTATCGTCGTAGTTGGGTCCCCAGTCCACCGTGTCCTGGTCCAGGTCGGACATCATCTCGTTGGCCAGGCGGGAGAGCCGGGCCTCGGTGTAGCGCATGGCCGCCGCGCTATCGCCGTCGATGGATCCGAAATTGCCCTGGCCGTCCACCAGCACATGCCGCATGGAGAAGGGCTGGGCCAGGCGCACGAGGGTGTCGTAGATGGCGGAGTCGCCGTGGGGGTGGTACTTGCCCATCACGTCGCCCACGGTGCGGGCGGACTTCTTGTAGGGGCGGTTCCAGTCGTTGCCCCCCTCCCGCATGGCGTAGAGCACCCGGCGGTGCACGGGCTTCAAGCCGTCGCGCACGTCGGGGAGGGCCCGGCCCACGATCACGCTCATGGCGTAATCGAGGTAGGACTTCCGCATTTCCTTTTCAATCTCGATGGGCTCGATTCGGAGGTTCTGGGTCATTCAGGCTTCCGTGGTTCCACGTGGAACTTCAACTTACTTGATGCAATGCAAAGGGTTAGACGTCGATGTTTTCGGCGAGGAGGGCGTTGTTCTCGATGAAGCGGCGGCGGGGCTCCACCGCGTCGCCCATGAGGATCGTGAAGATCTCGTCCGCCTCCACCGCGTCGTCCACCTGGACCTTCAGGAGGATGCGGCGCTCGGGATCCATGGTCGTCTCCCAGAGCTGCTCGGGGTTCATTTCACCCAGGCCCTTGTAGCGCTGGATGCTGAGGCCGCGCTTGCCCTCCTCGAGGATGGTGGCCAGCATCTGCTCCGGGTTCTCGAAGACCAGTTCCTTGGCCTTGGTGACGATGCCGGCATCGCCGTCCTCCCCGGGCTCGGTGGCGGGGCCGGTCCCCGTGCGGCGCAGCTTCAGGGCGCCGCCGGAGAAGGCGGACAGATCCTGGTGGAGGCTGAGGAGCCGCCGGAACTCGCCCCAGTGGGCCACCTGCTGGTCGATCCACAGGGTGATGGGCCGGGAGAGGTGCATGCGGGTGAGCTTGAGCCGGTGCACGGACGTGGGCTCCACGCCCTCCGCCTCCGCCGGAATCTCCTCGGATTCCAGCTCGCATTCGCCCATGCCCTTGGCCATGAGGCGGGCCATCAGCTGGCCCAGGTCCTCGGCGGTCTTGAAGCGGCCGTCATCGAGAAGCCCATCGGCCAGGAGGGCGTCAACCAGGGGCCGGGCGTACCCGCGGCGCTCCAGCTTGGCGTAGAGGTGCTTCACCTCGCCCCACTTCTTCATCTCCCGCACGAGGACGGAGCCCTGGTGCTCGGAGCCGTCGGGGAGGAAGAGGGTCCAGCCGTCCAGGGCCTTGGTGAACAGGTACTCTTCCAGGGCCCGTTCATCCTTCAGGTAGCGCTCCTGCTTGCCCTTCTTGACCTTGTAGAGGGGGGGCTGGGCGATGTACAGATGGCCCCGCATCACCAGCTCGGGCATCTGGCGGTAGAAGAAGGTGAGGAGCAGGGTGCGGATGTGGGAACCGTCCACGTCGGCGTCGGTCATGAGCACGATCTTGTGGTACCGGAGGTTCTCCACCTTGAAATCGTCGGCGCCGATGCCGGTGCCCAGGGCCTGGATGAGGATCCGCAGTTCGGCCGAACTGAGGATCTTGTCGAAGCGGGCCTTCTCCACGTTGAGCACCTTGCCCTTGAGGGGCAGGATGGCCTGGGTGCGCCGCTCGCGGCCCTGCTTGGCGGAGCCGCCGGCGGAATCGCCCTCCACCAGGAAGATCTCGGAAAGGGCGGGATCCTTCTCCTGGCAGTCGGCAAGCTTTCCGGGCAGGCCGGCGCTGTCCAGGGAGCCCTTGCGCCGGGTCAGTTCCCGGGCCTTGCGGGCGGCTTCCCGGGCGCGGGCGGCCTCGATGGCCTTCTCCAGGATGGCCTTGGCTTCCCGGGGATTCTCCTCGAAGAAGGTGGTCAGGCGGTCGTAGACGATGGTCTGGACGATGCCCTTCACTTCGCTGGAGACGAGCTTGTCCTTGGTCTGGCTGCTGAACTTGGGATCGGGGACCTTGGCGGAGATGACGGCCGTGAGACCCTCGCGCACATCCTCGCCCGAGAGGGCCACCTTGGCGGACTTGAGGAGGTTGTTCTTCTCCGCGTAGGTGTTGATGACGCGGGTCATGGCGGCCCGGAAGCCCTCCAGGTGCGCGCCGCCGTCCCGGTTGCGGATGTTGTTGGTGAAGCAGAAGAGCGTCTCCTGGTAGCTGTCGTTCCACTGGAGGCTCACCTCGACGGTGATATCGTTCTTGGAGTCCTCGATGTGGATGGGGGGGCGGTGGAGCACGGTCTTGGTGCGGTTGAGGTGCTCCACGAAGGCGTCGATGCCGCCGGCGTTCAGGAAGTCGTGGTGCTCCCCGCTGCGCTCGTCGGTGATGCGGATGTGCACGCCCTTGTTGAGGTAGCTCAGCTCCCGCAAGCGCTGGCTCAGCACCTCGAAGGAGAAGTCCATCTTGATGTGGAAGATCTCCTCGTCGGGCTTGAAGCGGACCCGGGTGCCCCGCCGGGTGGTGGGTCCGAGCACGGCCAGGGGGGCGTCGGCCTTGCCCTGGGTGAAGGTCATGGCGTGTTCCTTGCCGTCCTTCCAGATGGTCAGCCAGAGCTTCCGGGAGAGGGCGTTGACGCAGGAGACGCCCACGCCGTGGAGGCCGCCGGAGATCTTGTACGAGTTGTCGTCGAATTTCCCTCCCGCGTGGAGGACGGTCATGATCACTTCCGCGGCGGAGCGGTTCTCCTCCTTGTGGAGGTCGGTGGGGATGCCGCGGCCGTTGTCCTCCACGGAGCAGCTGCCGTCGTCGTGGAGGGTGACGTCCACGCGGGTGCAGTAGCCCGCCAGGGCCTCGTCGACGGCGTTGTCCACCACCTCGTAGACCATCTGGTGGAGGCCGCTGCCATCGTCGGTGTCGCCGATGTACATGCCCGGACGCTTCCGGACGGCTTCCAGATCGCGCAGGACTGTGATGTTGTCGGCGGTGTAGGTGGAAGGGGACTCGGGGTTCTTGGCGCTCACTTCTTCGGTCATCAATGCTCGCTTTGGCTTGTTCGGGATGTAGGACGTGCGCGGTGCCCGGCCTCGCTCAGCTCGGGTTGGCGAACTTCACCGGCATGAGGATGTACCGGAAGGACATGTCCTCGATGCTGGGGGACATGAAGATGCCCTGGCCCACGTCGTCCTTGAACTGGTACACGACCTCCTCGCCGGGGATGCGCTCCAGCAGCTCCGTGAGGTAGTCGATGTTGAAGGCCAGCTCCAGGGGCTGCTCCTCGCCGGTGAAGCTGAGGGTGCCCTGGTTGACGCCCTCGTCGGGATGCTGGAAGAAGACCCGCAGATTGGGGAACTCGAAGAAGAGCCGAACGTTCTTGTTGTAGTCGTCCTTCTTCAGGCCCACCACGCGCAGGGTGCGCAGGAAGTCCTCCCGGTCCACGATGACGCGGCGGGGCAGCTCGGAGGGCAGCACCTTCTCGTACGCGGGGTAGTTGCCCGTCACCCGCCGGGTGCTGAACTTGAGGCCGGGCTGGTCCATGAAGAGGCTGCGCTCGTCCCAGGAGAGGGTCAGCTGGCCTTCGTCGCCCAGGCTGGAGGGGAGCAGGTCCAGGGCCCGCCGGGGCACGATGATGCGGGCGTCGGCCTCCAGGCCCGTCTCCAGGGGCACCTCGACGACGGCCAGGCGGAAGCCGTCCGTGGACACGACCCGGATGAACTTCTTCCCCAGGTGCAGCAGCACGCCGGAGAGGGCGGGCTTGGTGGCGTCCTTGCTGACGGAGATGGAGCCCAGGGCGATGGCCTTGCGGAAGAGGTTCGCGGGCACCGTGACGGAGGGAAGGCCCGCCTCGGGCTTGGGCAGCTCGGGGAAGCCTTCGCCCGGCTGGATGTTGTGTTCGGAGTTGAAGCCCTTGGCCCGGAGCCAGATGCGGTTGCCGGTCTCGGGCCATTCCAGGGTGAGGAGGCCGTCGGGATATGCCTTCACCGTCTCCACGAACTTCTTGCCGGGGATGGCGACGACGCGGTTGCCGCGGCCTTCCACGGGCACGTTGGCCTCGAAGGCCAGTTCCATGTCCGTGGCCTTGAGCGTCATTTCGTGATCCTGCACTTCCACGAGGACGTGCTGGAGGATGGGCAGGGTGACCCTCCTCTCCAGGGCGTGCTTGAGAATCCCGAGCGTCTTATCAAGACGTTCCTTGGAAACCTGTACTTGGAAGTTCATGAATCACCCTGATTATGCTGAGTGGCGGGCTACCCTGCGGAAATGGCGGTCAAACCCTTAGTGTAGCTGGAAAAGACGCCTCCGGACAGGTGTGGGTCTGGACCGGGTTCCTGTGGAACGGGGCCGCGGATTCCCCCGGGATCCGATCCCGGCGGCGGGTTTCCGCAGCGGGTCCACAGGGCGGGCGGGGGCCGGTTGTGGACTGGAAGCGCAAGTCATTGTATTTCACTGGATGCTATTCAAGAGGGAGTGCACCAGCTTGTGGAAATCGGCATCCTTCTGCATGCGGTTCTTCACGGACTCGATGGCGTTCATGACCGTGGAGTGATGCATATCGTTGAAACTCCGCCCGATTTCCGTGAAGGAAGCCGCGGTCAGCTCCCGGGTCAGGTACATGGCCACCTGGCGGGGGAGGAGGATGCTCTGCTGCCTGGATTTCTTCTTCATCAGATCGTTGAAGGAGACGCTGAAGGTCTCGGCCGTGGTGCGGCAGATCCTTTCCATGGAAATGGCGGCCGTGGATTCGGAACCCGTCTGGCCCATGAAGGCCTGCTGGGCCACCTCCAGGCTGGGGGTCACCCCCAGGAAGCTGCTCTGGAAGACGACCCGGGTGAGGAGGCCCTCCAGATCGCGCACGCTGCCCTTGGCCTTGTGGGCGATGAAGGTGATGACATCCTCGGGCACCTCGGGCAGGTCCTTGAACACCTCGTCCTCCAGTTTCTTCCGGAGGATGGCCACCCGGGTCTCGAAGTCGGGGGGCTGGATGTCCGCCGTCAGGCCCCACTTGCAGCGGGTGATGAGGCGGTCGTGGAGGCCCTCCAGCTTCTGGGGGGGCTTGTCCGAGGTGATGACGATCTGTTTTCCGTACTGGAGGAGGTATTCCAGGATGTAGAAGATCTCCTCCTGGGTGCGCTCCATGCGGCCCAGGGTCTGCACGTCGTCCAGCAGGAGCAGGTCGTTCTGCTGGTACTTCTTGCGCATGGGCTCGGTGTTCTTGGCCCGGATGGCGATGGTCAGCTCGTTGAAGAAGTTGTCCACCTTCAGGTAGGCGATCCTCACGTGGGGGGCCTTGGCCAGGATCCCCTTGCCGATGCCGATCATGAGGTGGGTCTTGCCCAGGCCCGAGCCCCCGTAGATGAAGAGGGGGTTCATGTTGAGGGTGGAATTGGCCTTGCCGTGGTTCTCCACGACGGCGTTGGCCGCGGCGAAGGCCAGCTGGCTGCTGGGGCCCACGACGAAGCGGTCCAGGGTGTAGCGGTGGAAGCCCTGGGGGAAGGGGTCCTCCTGGGGAGCCTCCGCGATGGCCGGGCCGGCCTTGGCGGCCTTGGGCGGCGCGGGCGCGGCCTTGGCGTCGCCGGCCACCATGAAGCCCAGGCGGAGGTTCGCCAGGTCGCATTGCACCAGCACGTCGTGGAACTCCTCGGCCAGCTGCTGTTCGATCCAGATGCGGGCCGAGGGGGAGGGCACCTGGATGAGGAGGGTCGTCCCGTCGAAGCCCAGGGGCCGGCACGGTTCGATCCAGTCGTGGAAGGTCCGCTCCGGGAGGTGCGTGGCCAGACCCTTGCGCAGGGTTTCCCAGAGGGCCTGAGAGTCGTTCGTTTGCATTCTTGCGCCCCACCTCGGAGGGAAACGGCAGGATGGCCCAGGGCGTGCGCCCCGGGGCGGGAGGGTGGCCTCTGGCGTCCATCCTGGATTCGGGAGAACTACTCTATCACCTGGGGTCCGCGCTGGGATCCCCTCTTTGGGGTTGAGAAATGGATGATCCGCTGGTAGCCTCGAAGGTTCGCCCTTGCCATTGGCCTGGGCCCCGAGGTGGACCATGAAGCGCACTTTCCAGCCCAACAACCGCCGCCGCGCCAAGACGCACGGCTTCCTCTCCCGCATGAAGACCAAGAATGGCCGCCTGGTGCTCAAGCGCCGCCGCGCCAAGGGCCGCCACGTCCTCGCACTCTAGTGCCATGAAGGTGGCCGGGCGCTACCGGGTCGTCCGGCGCCAGGATCACGCGGTGCCCCAGGTGCCTCCCCGTCCCCTCCTGGGGAAGGAGCAGCCCCTGGATATCCGCGTTTGGCGTCTGGCCGGAGGCGTCGAGCCCCTCCTGCTGGTGAACGCTTCCCGGAAGCAGGGCCGGGCGACGCAGCGCAATCGCTTCCGCCGCCGCGTGCGCATGGCCTTCCTCGAGGTGCTGAGGCAGGAAACATTCTTCCAAGGCAGTTCCGGCGTCGTCTGGGTCCGACCGGCCCGCGGCAGCGCCCGGGGCTGCCCATTCACGTACCAGGAAATCGTTGGCCAGCTGAAGCTGGCCCTGAGCCGTTGGGACTCCCGATGAACAACCGGAATATGGTGATCTTCGTGGCCGCCAGCATCGTCATGCTGCTGGGCTACAACTACGCCATGAGCAAGCTCTATCCGGCCAAGCCGGCCCCGGCCCAGGTGGCCGGCGCGGCGACCCC
>DATGXY010000243.1:0-1680 GCA_035298525.1 Holophaga sp. | reverse complement strand
GAGGGCCGCCGCTACGTGGACCTCTGCATGTCCTGGGGTCCCCTGATCCTGGGTCACGCCGTGCCGGCCGTCATCGAGGCCGCCGTCGAGGCCATGCAGGAGGGCCTCACCTTCGGCGCCCCCAGCCGCCGCGAGATCGCCCTGGCCCGCCGCATCAAGCAGATGGTGCCTTTCGTGGAGAAGATGCGCTTCGTGTCCTCGGGCACGGAAGCCGTCATGAGCGCCCTGCGCGCCGCCAGGGGCTTCACGAAGCGCGAGCGCATCCTCAAGTTCGAGGGCTGCTACCACGGCCACAGCGACGCCATGCTGGTGAAGGCCGGCTCGGGCCTCGTGACCTTCGGCGAGCCCAGCAGCGCCGGCGTGCCCAAGGGCTTCGCCGACCTCACCACCGTCGTCAGCCTGGACGACCTCGAGGGCCTGGAGCGCACCTTCCGCGAGATCGGCCACGAGATCGCCGCGGCCATCATCGAGCCCATCCCCGCCAACAACGGCCTGCTCCTGCAGGACAAGGCGTTCCTCACCCGCCTGCGCGAGCTCTGCACCCAGAACGGCACCGTGCTGATCTTCGACGAGGTCATCAGCGGCTTCCGGGTGGCCCCCGGCGGCGCCGCCGAGTACCTGGGCATCACCCCCGACCTGGTCACCTACGGCAAGATCATCGGCGGCGGCATGCCGGTGGGCCTCTACGGCGGCCGCAAGGACATCATGGGCGTCGTCAGCCCCGACGGCCCCGTGTACCAGGCCGGCACCCTCAGCGGCAACCCCGTGGCCATGGCCGCGGGCCTGGCCACCCTGGAGCGCCTGACCCCCAATCTCTACCGGGACCTGGACCAGAAGGGCGCCCAGTGGGCCGCCGCCTTCGAGAAGATCCCCGGCCTCCACGTCCCCCGCATCGGCAGCCTCCTGTGGCCCCTCTTCCAGCCCGGCGTCAGGCGCGCCGACCGCGTGGAATCCGGCGCCATCGCCAAGTTCAACACCATGCACGGCCTCCTCCTGAAGGAAGGCGTGTACCTCCCGCCCTCCGGCTACGAGGTGGCCTTCCTCTCCGCCGCCCACGGCGACGAGGAACTGGCCCACGTGGAACGCGCCATCGGCGTCGTCGCCGCTGCCTTGAAAACCGAAAACTGAACGGAAGCCCCGATGACTCCGAATCTCGTCCGCGCCCTCCGGGGTGAAGTCCTTCCTGTGCCCCCCATCTGGTTCATGCGCCAGGCGGGCCGGTTCCTGCCCGAGTACCGGGCCATCCGCGCCAAGGCCTCCTTCGAGGACCTGCTCTACGACGCCGACCTGGCCGCGGAGGTCACCCTCCAGCCCACCCGGCGCTTCCCCAAGCTGGACGGCGCCATCATCTTCTCGGATATCCTCGTCATCCTCGAGGCCCTGGGCTGCGAGGTGGTGATCCCCGAGGGCGGCCCCCGCCTGACCCGCACCCTGGACCAGATCGATCCCGCCACCGTGCCCGACGAGAAGGTGTACGAATCCGTGCAGGCCGCCCTGCGCAAGGTGCGGGCCGAGCTGCCCCCGGAGAAGGCCCTCCTGGGCTTCGCCGGCGCCCCCTGGACCCTCCTGGCCTACGGCATGGAAGGGAAGGGGAGCAAGAACTGGACGAAGGCCAAGGCCTTCCTCCACCAGGAGCCCGCCAAGGCGCGCCTGTGGCTGGACAAGCTGGCGGACGCCAGC
>DATGXY010000242.1:0-5652 GCA_035298525.1 Holophaga sp. | reverse complement strand
GCGGGCGTGGGCGGCTGGGCCGGCTTCACGATGCGCACCGGGGGCGGGGCGGGACGGGCGGGGGCCGTCTCCTCCGATCCGCCCTTGTTCACCATGACGCGCCGAAGGGCCGAGACCTGGTCGTCGGTGAGGTTGGAGCTGTGGCTCTTGCCCTGGATGTTCAGGCGCTTTTCGAGGGCTTCGATGACCTCGTGGTTGCTCACGCCAAGCTCTTTGGCTAACTGGTTGATGCGCAGCATGAAGGGGCTTACCTCGGTAGGTGGAAGGGACGGATCGGGCGCGGGGGAACCCCGGGCTTACTCGCCGAACCGGTCGTGCGCGGCGTCGATGAGTCGGATGGCGAGATCCTGGTCCATCCCGTCAATGGCGAGCAGTTGCTCTACGGTCACAGTGTACAGGGATTTGGCGTCCAGGAGTCCGGCGCCGGCGAGGTTTTCGACCACCTCGTCGGTGAGGCCCTCGATGGGACCCAGCTCCTCCAGGATGCGGCTGACGGGGGCGGCCTCCTCGACCCCGGAGGGCATCGCCAGGGCCTGGCCCATGGCGGCCTCGGTGTCCTTGCGCTTCTCGGCCTCGGAGCGGACATCGATGTTCCAGCCGGTCAACTTGGCGGCAAGGCGAACGTTCTGGCCCCGCTTGCCGATGGCGATGCTGAGCTGCTCGTCGTCCACCACCACCTCCACCCGGCGGTGCTCGGGGTCGGTGACGGTCACCCGGAGGGCCTTGGCCGGGTTCAGGGCGTTGGCGATGAACCGGGAGTGGTCGTCGTCGTAGCGGACGATATCGATCTTCTCGTTCTTCAGCTCGCGGATGATGGCCTGGACGCGGCTGCCCTTCAGGCCCACGCAGGCGCCCACGGGATCGACGTCGGGATCCAGGCTGTGCACGGCCACCTTGGCGCGGTCCCCGGCCTCGCGGACGCAGGAGCGGATGACGACGGTGCCGTCGTGGATCTCGGGCACCTCCTGGTCGAAGAGCTTGATGAGGAGCCGCGGGTCGGTGCGGCTGACCTGGACCTGGGGATCCTTGGCGGACTTGTCCACGGCGGAGATGACGACCTTGATGCGCTGGCCCTTGTCGAAGCGGTCCCCGCGGAGGGCCTCGCTGCGGCGCAGCATGGCCTCGACCCGGTCCACCTCGAGGATGATCGCGTTCTTCTCGAAGCGCTTCACCTCGCCCACCACCACCTCGCCGATGCGGTCGGCGAAGTCGGTGAAGATGCGGTCGCGCTCGGCCTCGCGCACCTTCTGCACGAGGACCTGCTTCGCGGCCTGGGCCGCGATGCGCCCCAGCTGGGAGGTGTCCTGGGGCAGCCAGAGGGTGTCGCCCTCGGCGGCGTCGGGGTTCAGGGCCTGGGCCTCCTCGAGGCTGATCTCCAGGTCCTCCTCCTCCACCACGGGAACCACCTGCTTGAGGGCGTAGACGTGGAACTCGCCGGTCTCCCGGTCCATCTGGGCCTGGAAGTTGCCGTAGAAATCGAAGCTCTGGAAGTACTTCTCGGCGGCCTTGACCAGGGACTCCTCGACGGCCTTGAAGACCTCTTCCTCAGGGATCCCCTTTTCGGCCGCGATCATCTTCACGCTGTCGAAAAAGCTGGTAGCTACGAGTGCCATGCTGTCTCCTTGCCGGCGCTTTTCTCTACGCCGGCGTCAGTCGGTTGTTCCGGCGCATGCCGGGGTTTGGGCGCCTTCTCTTCGTCGAAGGGCGCCAGACGGGCCTTCTGGACCTGGTCCAGGGGGATGGTCTTGAGGACGCCGTCCTCCTCCACCGTCACGGATTCCGCGCCCACGGACTGGATCCAGCCCTTGAAGCGCTTCTGGCCGTTGAGGGGGCCGAGGGTCTGGATCCGGCAGAGCCGGCCCATCTGGCGGAGGTAGTGGGCGGGCTTCACCAGGGGGCGCTCCAGGCCCGGGCTGCTGATCTCGAGGCCCACCGCCTCGCGGAGGTCGGGGAACTGCACGTCCATCCAGGCCACGAGGCCGTCGTTGGCGGCGACGCAGTCGTCCAGGGTCACGGGGCGGTCCCCGGCCAGGTGGTCGATGTAGAGGCGCAGGATCTCGTCCCGGCCCTCCCGGGCCGTCTCCAGGCAAACGAGCTCGAAGCCCAGCAGCGCCAGCTGGCCTTCGATGGGGTCCTTGAGCTTCCTGATGTCCATGGGTGTTACCTGGGAAAGGCGGGGGGAGGCGGGTCGAACCCACCCGACACGGGTCTTGCGGGCCCCGGCTACCGGCTTCCCGCCGATGCCGTCGGGCCCGGAGGATCCAGGCCGAATTCAAATGAGAAGACTACCGCCCTTTTGCCTGTCCCACAAGGAAAATGTCCTTGAAACCCAAACCATCCGGCCCTCCTGACAAGGGGGTTGTTTGTGGGCACCATGGAACATGGAGGAGAAGCGATCATGACCCAGATCCTGGATGGCAAGGCCCATGCGGACACCATGCTCGCCCAGGTGGCGGCGGGGGTGGCCGAGAGGACGTCCCGGGGCCTCCGCCCCCCGTGCTTGGCCGTCGTACTGGTGGGGGATGACCCGGCCAGCCATGTGTACGTGCGGGGCAAGGTGGCCGCCTGCGCCCGGACCGGCATCCGCTCCCTGGAGCACCGCCTGCCCGCCGAAACGGGCCAGGACGCCCTGGAGGCCCTCATCGGCCAGCTCAACGCCGATCCCGGCGTGGACGGCATCCTCGTGCAGCTGCCGCTGCCTGCCGGCCTGGACGCCAAGCGCGCCCTCCACCTCATCGACCCCGCCAAGGACGTGGATGGTTTCCACCCCGTGAACCAGGGCCTCCTCCTGGAGGGCCTGCCCGGCCTCCGCCCCTGCACCCCCTCCGCCTGCATGAGCCTGCTGGCCGCCCACGGGGTGCCCCTCAAGGGGGCCCGGGCCGTCGTGCTCGGACGCAGCGAGATCGTGGGCAAGCCCATGGCCCTCATGCTCCTGGAGGCGCACGCCACCGTCACCATCGCCCACAGCCGCACCCGGGACCTGCCGGCCCTCTGCCGGGAGGCGGACCTGCTGGTGGCCGCCGTGGGGCGCCCCGGCATGGTGGAGGGGGACTGGATCAAGCCCGGAGCCGTGGTCCTGGACGTGGGCATCAACCGGGTCGACGACCTCGCCCTGGGCGAGCGGATCTTCGCCGCGGACCCCGCCAAGCTGGAGACCCTCCGCGCCAAGGGGGCCGTCCTCTGCGGGGACGTGCGTTTCGCCGAGGCCGCCCGCAACGCCGGGGCCATCACCCCCGTGCCCGGGGGGGTCGGGCCCCTCACCATCGCGGGCCTGATGGCGAACACGCTCCAGGCGTGCCGCTGACACGAGAACGTAACGGAGGAACCATGTCGTACAAGCGCCGCGAGGCGTTCCTGCCCTTCACCCGCCCCATGGTCGGCCAGGAGGAGATCGCCGAGATCATCGACTCCATCGAGTCCGGCTGGCTCACCACGGGCCCCAAGGCCGCCAGGTTCGAGGAGGCGCTCCAGGCCTACAACGGGATCCCCCACGTCCTGGCCATGAACAGCGCCACCACGGCCCAGGAGATCACCATGCAGTGCCTTGGCATCCAGCCCGGGGACGAGGTGATCACCACGGCCCTCACCTGGGTCTCCACCCTGAGCACCATCCTCCTCCAGGGCGGCGTGCCCGTGCTCGTGGACATCGACCCGGCCACCCTCAACCTGGATCCCCGCCTCCTGGAGGCGGCCATCACCCCCCGCACCAGGGGCATCATCCCCGTGCACCTCACGGGCCTGCCCTGTCCCATGGACGAGATCTGGGCGATCGCCGCGAAGCACGGCTTGTGGGTCGTGGAGGACGCGGCCCAGGCCATGGGCGCCTCGTACCGCGGGCGCAAGATCGGCGCGGACCCCCGCTCCGTCTTCTCCGTCTACAGCTTCCACCCCAACAAGAACATGACCACCGGCGAGGGCGGCGCCATCGCCTTCCACGACGCCTCCTTCGAGCCCCGCATCAAGCGCCTGCGCTTCCACGGCATCGAGCGCGACGCCTGGAAGCGGTTCGCCAAGGAGGGCAGCCCCCACTTCGACGTCACCGAGCCCGCCCGGAAGGCCAACTTCATGGACATCCAGGCCGCCATGGGGCTCCACCAGGTGAAGAAACTTGACGCCTTCAACGAGCGCCGCGGCGTGCTCTTCCGGCGCTACCTGGACCTGATGGCGGACATGCCCGAGGTGGTGCTGCCCGTCCCCGGCGACGACGTCCACCAGCACTGCTTCCATCTCTTCGTGCTGCGCATCCGGCCCGAGAAGGCCGGCATGGACCGGGACGCCTTCGTGGCGCGCCTCAAGGACGAGAACATCGGCACCGGCATCCATTACCGGCCCGCCCACGTGCACTCCTTCTACCGCGACTTCTTCGAGGCCCATCCCGGCGCCCTGCCCAAGGACGGCCTGCCCCACACCGAGTGGAGCGGGGACCGCCTCATGAGCCTGCCCCTGTGGCCCGGCCTCACCGAGGAGGACCAGGACCAGGTGGTGGCCGCCATCCGGCACATCCTGGCGCACTGACCGCGGAGGGCCCACCTTGGGGGGATGGCCGTGCTGTCCGCCCTGCTCTTCCCCCTCCTCCTGGCCCACCAGGGTCCCCGGCCCGCCTGGGTCGGGGCCCTGCCGGAGGTGCCGGGGCGGGTCTACGCCCTGGGCACGGCCGAACTGGGGAACCCCGAAGGCCGGGCCATCGCCCGGGCTTCGGACCGGGCCCGCCTGGAGGTGGTGGCCCGCTTGCGCGCCACCATCCAGGGCCGGACCCGGGTGGCCACCCGCACCGTGGAGATGAAGGACGGGGCGGGGCGGGGGGCGGGTGCCGGGGAGCGGATCACCCGGGACGAGGTGAGTGTCGGCGCCCGGGCCGAGGACCTTCCGGGCCTCACCGTGGAGCAGACCTTCACGGACGCGGAGGCCCGCACCGTCTTTGCCCTCGCCTACCTGGACCTGCGCCAGGCCGCGACCAGCCTGGCCAGCCGCCTGGATCGTCTCCGCCAGGACCGCCTCCGGGTGGGGCCGGAGACGAGCCGCAGGGCCCTGTGGCGTCTGCGCAAGGCGGCCTCGGACCTGGATCGTCTGGAGGAGATCCTGGCCTTCCTGCCCGCGGCCGGCCCCGGCCGGGATCTGGTATCCGAGGCCGCCGCGGAGCGCCGGGCGCTGGAAGCCCGCCTCGAGGCCCTGGGCCGCGCGGAACTGCCGCCCCTGGATCTCTCCCGGCTCACCCTGGCCCTGCGGGCCAACGTGGACCTGCCCCTGGGCGTGGACGCCTACCTGCGGAGCCTGGCCTCCAGCCACGGCCTCCGGTGCCGCGAACTGGACCCGGACCTGGTGCTGGACCTGGCCTTCGCGCCGGGGCCGGAGGGGCCCGCGTTCATCTTCGCCACCCTGGACGTATACAGCGGCGTCACGTACCACCTGGAGGCGAAGGTGACGCTCCTGGAGGGGGGCGGCGCGGCCCTCACCCGCGCCGCCCCCCTCACCGTCGTCCAGGGGGAGACGCCGGAGGGGATGATGAACCAGTTCCGGCGCCAGATCGATCGGCTCCTGCCCCGGCTCCTGGACGAGTTCAAGGCCGGCTGGAACTGACCGTACGCGGAAGGGCCCCGCGCGTCGCCGCGCGGGGCCCCTCGCGCCGCTTCGCGCCTACTCGAGGACGACCCA
>DATGXY010000241.1:0-7673 GCA_035298525.1 Holophaga sp. | reverse complement strand
TGGTGGGGAGGGCGGGGGCCCTCAGGGGGTGGAAGGGGTCAGCCCTTGGTGCCGCCGGAGGTGAGCCCGGCGATCAGGCCTTTCTGGGCCAGCATGAAGACGAGCGTGATCGGGAGGCCGGAGAGGATCGCGGCCGCCGCGAAGTCCCCCCACATGTACTTCTGGGGGTAGAGGAAGCTGTTGGCGCCCACGGCCAGGGTGAGGTTCCGCTGGGAGTGGAGCAGGATGGAGGCGACGGGGTACTCGATGATGGCCCCGATGAAGGCCAGCAGGAACACCACCATGAGGATGGGCAGGGCCATGGGCAGCAGCACCCGCCAGAAGGCCTGCCAGGGCGTGGCGCCGTCCACGGTGGCGGCCTCCTCGATCTCGGCGGGGATCGTCTCGTAGAAGCCCTTGATCGTCCAGATGTGCAGGGCGATGCCGCCGGAGTAGGCCAGCACCAGGGACCAGAGGCTGTCCATGCCGAAGACGGGGAAGGCGTTGCCGATGCGGGTGAAGATGGAGTGGATGGCCACCAGGGTGAGGATGCTGGGGAACATCTGCATGAGCATCAGGCCCATGAGGGCGGCCTTCTTGCCGGCGAACTTGAGGCGGGCGAAGGCGTAGGCGGCGGTGGTGGAGAGGAAGAGGCCGATGCAGGCCGAGACCGTGGCCACCTTGATGGAGTTCCAGAGCCAGCGGAGCACGGGCAGGTCGGGCTTGACCATGGTGCCGTCGGGGCCGGGGATGTCCATGCCCAGGGCGAAGCGCCAGTGCTCCAGGCTGATGGAGGAGGGGATGATGCTGCCGGTGGCGTAGTTGCCGGGCCTCAGGGAGATGGAGATCACCATGAGGAAGGGGAAGATGACGGCGACGCAGAGGCAGACCAGGAAGAGGTGGGCCGCCCAGACCCGCCAGCGCTGCGACTTGTTGACGACGATGGCCACTGGATCCCCCTACCGCTTCTCGTCTTCCGTGATCTTCGTGAACCGGATCTGGATGACCGTGAGGACGGCCACCAGGAGGAAGATCACCGTGGAGATGGCGGCGCCCAGGCCGAACTGCTGGCCGGAATCCTGGAACGCGAGCCTGTAGACGTAGCTGATCAGGATGTCCGTCGTGCCCGCCGGGACCGTGATGTCGGTGAAGTCGGGCCTTCCGCCGGTGAGCAGGAAGATGAGGACGAAGTTGTTGAAGTTGAAGGCGAAGCTGGAGATGAGCAGGGGCATCAGGGGCCGCCGGATGAGGGGCAGCGTGATCCTGAAGAAGTTGGTCAGGGGGCCGGCGCCGGCGACCGCGGAGGCCTCGTACAGGTCCTGGGGGATGGCCTTGATGAGGCCCATGCAGACCACCATCATGTACGGGAAGCCCAGCCAGGTGTTCACGATGAGGATCATGACCTTGGCCAGGGTCGGATCCGAGAACCAGCCCGGCCTGATGCCGAAGAGCCCGTGCAGGATCATGTTGATCTCGCCGGTGTTGGAGTTGAAGAGCCCCTTCCACACCAGGATGGAGATGAACCCGGGCACCGCGTAGGGCAGGAAGAGGAGGAGCCGGTAGAGGCTGCGGAAGCGCAGGGCCTCCCAGTTCAGCAGGACGGCCAGGACCATGCCCAGGGCGCAGGTGAGGAAGACGCTGAGGCCGGCGAAGGCGACGGTCCAGAGGAAGATCTTGATGAAGGGCCCGCTGAACTTCTCGTCCGTGAAGATGCGCACGTAGTTCTGCCAGCCGATGCGGGTCTGGAAGCCGGGCTGGACCTGCTCGCCGGAGGGCGTCTCGTAGAAGCCGGTGGCGATGTTGGCCTTCAGGACGGTGCCGTCCTGGTTGTTCACGAGGGTCCCGTCGGGGTTCCGGCGGTAGAGGGGCTTGACGGCCGCGAATTCGGAAAGGCCCGTCATGACGAGCTTGGTGCCCGTGGGCAGCACGAGGGTCAGCTTCTTCAGGTTCTCCTCGTTCTCGATGACCGTGGCCAGCTCAACCGGGTCGCCGGGGGTGAAGCCCGCCTCGGCCTGGGGCCGGGTCTTCGCCTCCACGGCGGCGCCCGAGGGCATGGGGAAGGCCTCGGAGACGAACACCTCGCCCTTCTCCGGGTCCTCGAGCCGGGCGCGGAAGGCGCTTCCGTCGGAATGGAGGGAGAACTGGCAGGGGGACGCGTCCCCGGCGTAGGTCTGGTCGAGGAGGTACTGGGTGGCCCTGGGGAAGTCCAGCAGGTTCCGGCTGCCGTAGTTGGTGAACCCGATGGTCATGGTGTAGACCATGGGGAAGACCACGAAGATCAGGGCCGCGCCGATGGCGGGGTAGAGGTAGCGGTAGGCGTAGGTGCGCCGGGACGTGTAGAGCCAGGTCGCCAGGCCCGCGATCACCAGGATCGTGGCGCCCAGGAGGGGCTCGCCCGCGACGTAGACCACCGTCACCAGGTAGAGCGCGGCGAGGTCGAACGCCCCCAGCAGGGCCGGGCCGAGAAAGCGCTGACGGGCGGTTGGGATCATGGCGTTCGTTCCGGAGAGAAGGGGGGGCGGAGGGCCGCGGGGCCCTCCGCCCGGTCAGGGACTACTTGGCGAGGATCCGCTTGGCGGCGGCGTCCATGGCTTCCTTGGGGGACTTGCGGCCGTCGGTCATGCTGCCGAGGGCGCTCAGCATGGCGGCCCAGAAGCGGCCCATTTCGGGGTTGTTGGGCATCACGACGCCGTCCTTGGCGCTGGCCATGGTGGCCATCACGCGGGGATCGCCCTTGATCTTGTTGAAGAACTCCAGGTTGGCGGGGGCGCCCAGGGCCACGTCCTTGTTCATGGTCTCGAGGCCCTTGGGGGTGAGCATCCAGTTCTCGATGAACTCCTTGGCCAGGGCGACGTTCTTGGAGGCCTTGGGGATCATGGCGGCGGTGACGCCGACGAAGGGCTTGGAGGGCTTGCCCTCGACGGCGGGGAGCTTGGTCACGGCGTAGGGAATCTTGGCCTTCTCGAGGTTGTCCCAGGCCCAGGCGCCGCTGATCATCATGGCGATCTTGCCGGCGGCCATCGCGGCCTCCATGTCGGCGTAGCCGGCCTCGGGGGGCATCACGTCCTTCTTGATCAGCTGGTCGAGGATGGCGGCGCCCTTGACGGCCCCGGCGTTGTTCACGCCCGTGTCCCTGGCGTCGTAGGTGCCGTCGGCCTTGCGCTTGAAGGCGTAGCCGCCGTGGGCCTGCAGCATGGGGAAGGTGAAGTAGGTGTTGTTGTAGTCCCAGAGGATGGCGTGCTTGCCTTCCTTCTTCAGCTTCTCGTCGAGGGTGAAGACGTCCTTCCAGTCCTTGGGCACGTCGTTGGGGTTCTTGATGATGTTCTTGTTGTAGATGAGGGCCACGGCCTCGATGGAGATGGGGTAGCCCCAGGTGGCGCCCTTGATGGTGACGGCTTCCCAGGCCATGGGGGCCACGCCGGCCTTGAACTTGGGGTTCGGCTTCACTTCGTTGAGGAGGCCGGCGGCGCTCCACTCGCCGATGCGGTCGTGGGCCCAGATCCAGACGTCGGGACCCTTGCCCTCGCTGGAGGCCTGCTGGAACTTGCCGGGGGCGTCCTCGGGATGCTCGACGATGACCTTCACCTTGGTCTTCTTGTAGAACTCGTCGCCCACCTTCTGGAGGCCCTTGTAGGCCTTGTCCCCGTTGATCCAGACGTGCAGGACCTTCTCCTGGGCCCGGAGGGGGGTGGCGAGGCCGCCGGCCACCAGCAGGGTGGCGGTGACGGCCAGTTTGGCGATCTTGGCGGGGGTGCTCATGGTTGGCTCCTTGGAAGGCTTGGGGCGGACGGGGCCGCGGAAGGGTGGATCGGGGTCCGGGATCAGGCCCGGGACAGGGTCTTGCCGTCCTGGCCGAACAGGTACGCGTGTTCGGGAGGGAAGGAGAGGAACGCCTGGCTTCCGGTGGCCAGGGGATTGTCGGGGTCGGCCTTCACCGTGAGGGTCTCGGGGCAGCTGGGGGCTTCCACGTAGAAGTACGTGGTGTCGCCCAGGTGCTCGGCGACCTGGATGCGCCCGGCGGCCGTCTCGGGGCCGGGTTCGGACGAGGCGCCCAGGTGCTCGGGGCGGATGCCCAGGGTGAGGGGGGTCCCCTCGGCCAGGCCGGAGGCGTCCGCCGCCACCCGGACGCGGGTGCCGTCCTTGAGGACCACCCACGCCATGCCGCCCTCGGCGGAGGCGAAGGCGCAGGGCAGGAAGTTCATCTTGGGGGAACCGATGAACCCGGCCACGAAGAGGTTGGCGGGGCGGTGGTACAGCTCCAGGGGGGAGCCCACCTGCTCGATGACGCCGCGGTTGATGACCACGATGCGGTTGGCCAGGGTCATGGCCTCCACCTGGTCGTGGGTCACGTAGATCATGGTCGTCTTCAGGTCCTGGTGGAGCCGGCTCAGCTCCACGCGCATCTGGACCCGCAGGGCGGCGTCCAGGTTGGAGAGGGGCTCGTCGAAGAGGAAGACGTCGGGCTTGCGCACGATGGCGCGGCCGATGGCGACCCGCTGGCGCTGGCCGCCGGAGAGGGCCTTGGGCTTGCGCTCCAGGAGGGGCTCGATCTGGAGGATGGCCGCGGCCCGGGCCACGGCGGCGGCGATCTCCTGCTTGGAGGCGCCGGCGAGCTTGAGGCCGAAGGCCATGTTCTCGGCCACGGTCATGTGGGGGTAGAGGGCGTAGCTCTGGAAGACCATGGCGATGCCCCGCTTGGAGGGGGGCACGTCGTTCATGACCTTGCCGCCGATGCGGAGTTCGCCTTCGGTGATCTCCTCCAGGCCGGCGATGCAGCGGAGCAGGGTGGATTTGCCACAGCCGGAAGGGCCGACGAAGACGACGAACTCGCCGTCCTGGATCTCCAGGTCCAGGCCCTGGAGGACCTTCACGTCGCCGTAGGCTTTCTTCAGTGCCTTGATTTGCAGGTCGCCCATGGGGATAGGTCCGGGAAAGGGGGTTGCGCGGGGTAGAGTCTAGAACTATTCAGGTCCGGCGTTACTTGATATCGCCGCGGATGTTGCCCTGGAAACCCCCGCCCGCGGCGTGGAGCACGCGCAGGCCGTAGGGTGGGATGGAGGCGGCGGTGTAGGCGCCGCCATTCAATGAATTGTTCGTCTTGAGGTCGCCCAGGATGGCGCCCACCGTGGCGCCGGAGGCCACCCCGTACGAGGTGAGGCCCGTCACCGTGACGGTCTGGGTGGTCCCCGTGAGGTTGGCCACCACGAAGATCCGCTCCGTGCCAGCGGACCGCATGAAGGCGATGGCCTTGGTGGGCCCCAGGTCCGTGGCGAGGGTGGCGTAGGATCCCCGCAGGGCGGGGTAGGTGTTGCGGGCACGGGCCAGGGCCTTGACCCAGGAGAGGACGGATTCGGGGTCCCCCGACTGGGTGGTGACGGCGCCCCAGTCCATGGGCTGCCGGAGGTCCAGGTCGTTGCCCGAGGCGCCGGGCATGCCCACCTCGTTGCCGTAGTAGATGATGGGGGTCCCGGGCCCGAGGAGGTTGAAGGCCTCGGCCAGGACCACCTGGGGCCGGCTGGCCTTGTACTGGGTCCAGGGGCGGGAGATGACGTTGTCGTGGTTGGAGTCGAAGGAGGCGGCCCTGGCGCCGGCGGGCCAGGTGTCGCGCTCCGTCTCCCAGAGGCCGGTGAGGGCCGCGGCGTTGGAGCCGTTGATGGCGCTGTAGACGGCGTGGGGGGCGGCGAAGTCCAGGCACAGGTGGAACTCGTTGCTTCCGTTGCCGAAGTAGGGGCCGATGGCGGCGGTGTCCGTCCAGGCCTCGGCCACCATCATCTTGGAGGCGTACTTGGCCGTGTCCCCGCCCGGTCGGGGGTGGGCGTTGCCGGGGGTGGCGTACTCGTCCAGGAGGGTCCGGAAATCCTGGAGGCGGGCGTGGGTGTCCGGCTGGTCAGCAGCCTGCCCGGGGCCCGTCTCGCACAGGTAGCGCACGGCGTCCATGCGCATGCCGTCGAAGCCCCGGTCCAGCCAGTAGGCCTGGACGTCCCGCATGGCGGCGCGCAGGCCGGGATCGTACCAGTTGAGGTCGGCCATGCCGGAGCCGAAGGCGGTGTAGTAGTAGGCGGAGCCGGACGGGGTCCAGACGCTGGCCGAGGTGCCGCCGCCCCAGGGGTAGCCCCAGCCGGAGGGCAGGGAGGGCTTCCAGACGTACCAGTTCTGGGCGTTGGCTCCCGTGAACCAGGGGTGGGCGGTGGAGGTGTGGTTGGGGACGAAGTCGAAGATGATCCGCATGCCCCGCGCGTGCACGGCGTCGATGAGGCTCTTCAGGTCGGCCTTGCGCCCGAACCGGTCGTTGATGGCGTAGTAGTCGGTGGTGTCGTACCCGTGCATGTTCGTGCCCTTGTAGGCGCACTCGAAGATGGGGGACAGCCACAGGGTGTTGACGCCCAGGCCCTGGATGTAGTCCAGCCTGGCCTGGATGCCGGGGATGTCGCCGATGCCGTCCTTGTAGACCCCGTCGTTGAAGGCCTTCACCCAGATCTGGTAGATGATGGCGTCGTCGTACCAGCGGCTCGGGCTTTCCAGCTGCTGGCCGGGGGCGATGGTGGTGGTGTCGGCGGGGTACGTGGGGGTCGCCGTGGATCCCCCTCCGCCGGAGCAGCCCAGGGGGCCGATCAGGCTGAGGAGGATCGATACGGCGATCCGGGAGCGCAGCGCCCCCCCCCGCCCGGCCCGGGGCGAGGGCTCGCGCCGGGCTTCGCGGGTGGGCTGGGGGAGGGGGGGCATGCGCGTCACCGGTCAGGCTCCGATCACCACCAGGCTTCGATCTGGGCGCCGAAGGTCACGCCCTGGGTGGCGGTGCCGAAGTGGCCTTCCGCGATCTTGTTCCAGTTGTTGGCGTTCTGGTTCCACTGGCCGCGGGTCACGAAGATGCGGATGGAGGGGCGGCTCCACCAGGAGGCCTGGGGGCTCCACTGCAGGGCCAGGGTCTGCTTCCAGAGGTGACGGTCCTCGCTCTCGTTGTCGAACTTGAGCTTGTCGTAGCCGATCTCGGCGGCGACGCTGAAGTTCTTGGTGAGGAAGTACACCGGCCGGATGCCGTAGGACAGCCAGCTGTTGGTGTTGTTCTTCATGCTGCCTTCGCCGTTCTGCTTGCGGTACTGCACGACGCCGCCGATCTCGAGGTTCTTCATCGGCTTGATGTAGAAGGCGTCCATCACGTGCCACCACTTGTTCTCGGTCTTCACCTCGGGGTTGTACCAGTTCCAGAAGGTGTTGCCGTCGCCGTAGGTGGCGTAGACGCGGTTGTCGCCGCCGAAGAAGTTGGACTGGTTCAGCATGGCGTGGATCTGGTGACCCTTGTTGTTCATGCCGGCCTGGTCGGCCTTGGCGTCGCCGTGGGCGTCGTTGTACTGGTAGCCCACGGTGAGGCTGCCGCCCTGCCAGAGGGCGATGTCGCTCAGGCGGATGTCGTGGCTGCCGATGACGAAGTGGCCCGAGCCGCCGACCCACTGGCTGTAGGGGGCCAGGTCGCCCTTGATGGCGCCGTTGTTCCAGTCGTTGGAGACGTTGCCGGAGTCATGCTGGATGAAGGCGTAGTGCAGCTTGGCCCAGCCGAGGTTGATGCCCTCGATGCCGACGCCGTCGCCGGAGTTGTTCCAGTACCACTGGTCGCGGATGTGGAGGTCCTGGCGCATGTAGAAGCGGCGGCCGGCCCAGATCGTGGCGTTGCGGAAGGCGGGGGAGGTGCCGAAGAC
>DATGXY010000240.1:0-3170 GCA_035298525.1 Holophaga sp. | reverse complement strand
TGGTGGGGGAGCGCTCTCCGTCCGTGGCGGCGAACCTGGCCAGCCTCGGGGAGCGCGCCTCCTGCGCCGTCCTCGCAGCCCTGCTGGAGGCCAGGGGCCTCTCCCCCCGGCTCCTGGACCCGCGGCGCTTCGTGGTGCTGGAGGGGGATCCCCTGGAGGCCCGGCCCCGGCCCGCGGAGATGCGGGAGCGCCTGCGGCCCCTGCGGGACGGGGCGGAGCGGCTCCTGGTGCTGCCGGGGTTCTTCGGGGCCGACGCCGAGGGGCGCGTCCTCTGCCTGGGCCGGGGGGGCTCCGACTACACCGCCGCCCTCGCCGGCGCCGCCCTGGACGCGGACCTGGTGGAGATCTGGACGGACGTGCCCGGCGTCTTCAGCGCCGACCCCCGCCTGGTGCCCGAGGCCTTCCCCCTGCCCGAGGTGAGCTTCGAGGAGGCCATGGAGCTGGCCTTCTTCGGGTCCAAGGTGCTGCACCCCAAGACCATCGCCCCCGTGCGGGACCGGGGCATCCCCATCCGGGTGCTCAGCACCCTCGATCCCGCCCACCCCGGCACCCTGGTTCGGGACGGCGTCCCGGCCCCGCCCCGGGGCGTGCGCGGGGTGTCCTTCCTGCCCGACCTCGTCCTGCTCAACGTGGCCGGGCCGGGCATGGCCGGCGTGCCCGGCATGGCCTCCCGGGCCTTCAGCGCCCTGGCGAGGCGGGAACTGTCGGTGGTGTTCATCAGCCAGTGCTCCTCCGAGCTCTCCATCTGCCTGGGCCTGCGCCGGGAGGACGGGGAGAAGGGGATCCGCGTCCTCGAGGAGGCCTTCCGGGCCGAGCGCGCCGCGGGCATCGTGGACGCCATCGAGCGCCGCGACGGGCTCTCCATCCTCAGCATCGTGGGCGACCGCATGCGCACCCACCCCGGGCTGGCCGGGACCTTCTTCGACGCCCTGGGGGAGGTGGACTGCAACGTGGTGGCCATCGCCCAGGGCAGCAGCGAGCGCATCATCAGCGCCGTGGTGGCCGAGGAGGACGCCCGGCGCGTCATGCCCCACGTGCACCGGCGCTTCTTCGGCACCCGGGGCACCCTGGACCTGTACCTCTTCGGGGCCGGCAACGTGGGGGGCTGGCTCCTGGACCAGATCCGGGAGGCCCAGCCCCGCCTGCGGGCGGAGGGCGTCGATCTGCGCCTTCGCCGCCTCGCCAACGGCCGCCGCATGCTGGCCGACCCCTCCCTGGACACCTGGCGCCAGGATCTGGCCGGGGGCGGGGAGGCCACCGACCTGGACCGGGTCCTGGCCGAGGTGCGGGCCGAGCGTCCCGTGGTCCCCGTCTTCGTGGACTGCACCACGAGCCAGGAGCTGGCCTTCCGCTACCCGGAGATCCTGGAGGCGGGCCTCCACATCGTCACCGCCAACAAGAAGGCCAATTCCTCCGGCGCCGCCTTCTACCGCACCCTGCGGGAGCTCTGCCGGCGCCACGCCCGGAAGTTCCTCTATGAGACCAACGTGGGCGCGGGCCTGCCCGTCATCGACACCCTCCAGAACCTGGTGAAGACCGGGGACCGGGTGCAGCGCTTCGAGGGGGTGCTCTCGGGCTCCCTGTCCTACATCCTGGGCCTCCTGGGCGAGGGCGTGCCCCTGAGCGCCGCCGTGGCCCAGGCCCTGGCCCAGGGCTTCACGGAGCCCGACCCCCGGGACGACCTCAGCGGCATGGACGTGGCCCGCAAGCTCCTCATCCTGGCCCGGGAGATCGGCATGGAGCTGGAACTCGCCGACGTGGCCGTGGAGGGGCTCCTGCCCGCCGGCTTCGACGCCTCGGGCGACGTGGAGGCCTTCATGGCGCGCCTCCCTGAACTGGACGCGGCCTTCCGGGAGCGGGCCGCCCGGGAGGGGATCCTCCGCTACCTGGGCTCCATCACCCCCGAGGGGGCCCGGGTGGGGCTGGTGGCCGTGGACGCAGCCCATCCCCTGGCCGGGGTGAAGGGCGGGGAGAACGCCTACGTCTTCCTCACCGAGCGCTACAGCCCCCATCCCATGGTGGTGCGCGGCTACGGCGCCGGCGGGGCCGTCACCGCCGCCGGGGTGCTCTCGGACGTGCTGAGGCTGGTGCGATGAGGGCGGCCATCTACGCTCCCGCCAGCATCGGCAACCTGGCCGCGGGCTTCGACCTGCTCGGCGCGGCCCTGGCGCCCCTGGACGGCGCCCTCCTGGGAGATGTGCTCCGGGCCGAACCGGCCGAGGCCGATGCCTTCCTCCTGGAGGGGCCCTACGCCCCCGACCTGGCCGGGGATCTCCGGCCCAACCTCGCCCTGCGGGCCCTCGCGCTCTTCCGGGAGAAGGCGGGGGGCCCCGGCCCCCTGCGCATCGTCCTTGAGAAGCGTCTGCCCGTGAAGAGCGGCCTGGGTTCCAGCGCCAGTTCCGTGGTGGCGGCCCTCCTGGCCTTCCAGCGCCTGGCCGGGGATCCCCTGCGCCCCTCGGAACTCCTTGGGCTGGCGGGCCTGGCCGAGGGCGCCACCAGCGGCGCCCCCCACCTGGACAACGTGGCACCCAGCCTCCTGGGGGGCCTGCGCCTGGTGGTGCCGGGCCGGGAGGGGGCGCCGGCCGCCCGGGAACTGCCCTGGCCCGGGGACCTGCACTTCGCCGTCGTGCACCCGGACCTGGCCCTTTCCACCGCCGAAAGCCGCGCCGCGCTGCCCGCGGCCGTGCCCCTTCCGGTCGCCGTGGACTTCGCGGGGAACCTGGCGTCCCTCGTCCACGCCCTCCACACCGGGGACCGGGCCCTCCTGGCCCGGTGCCTGCGCGATCCCCTCGCCGAGCCCCACCGGGCCCCCCTCGTGCGGGGCTTCGGGGCCGCGCGGGAGGCGGCCCTGGGCGCCGGCGCGATCGGCTTCAGCCTCTCGGGTTCGGGTCCCTCCGTCTTCGCGGTGGCCCCCGACGACCGCGCCGCCGCCGTGGCCGGGGCCGTGCAGGAGGCCTTCGCCGCGGCGGGGGTGGGCAGCCGCGCCTGGGTCTGCGCCCTGGACCGGCGGGGGGCCCGGGACCTGGAGGCGGCGCCATGAAGCTCGCCAGCACCCGGAACCCCGCCCTCACCGCCCCCTTCCGCGAGGCCGTCCAGGCCGGCACGGCCCCGGACGGAGGCCTGTGGGCCCCCGTGGACCCGGCCCCCCTCCCGGACGTGAAGGGCCTCCT
>DATGXY010000239.1:0-12023 GCA_035298525.1 Holophaga sp. | reverse complement strand
GGGCTTCTTCGGAGGGGGCGGCGGGGGACCGGGATCCTTGAGGAGGGTCTGGAGATTGTGCACGGCCTCCTCCCGGCCGGGCTCCTCCAGAAGGACCCGCTCCAGCAGGTGCCGGGCGTCCTCGACGCGATCCAGGTCCATGGCGGCCCGGGCGGCCATCAGCAGGGCGGGGACCCGCCAGGGGGGGAGGGGCCGGGGCGCGCCCTGCCCGGTGAGGGGGGCCAGGGTTTCCAGGGCTTCCTTGGGGGCCTTGCCGCGCAGTTCGATCTCGGCCCGGAGCAGGCGGTGCACGGGGCGGTCGCCCCGGGGCTTCCATCTCTGGGCCCCCGGCAGGTCGCCCCGCTCCAGGGCCCCCTGGGCCAGCCAGGCCTGGATGGACTGGGGCACCTGGGCCCGGGCGGGGGCCCCGCCCAGCAGAAGCAGGAAGAGGTAAAGCAGGGGGCGCCAGGTGCGCATGGGGCGACCCGCGGCGGCCAACCAAACGCAGATGCCCGCCAGGGCCATCCAGGCTCCGGCCTCGGGGTGGGCGGGCAGCCTCGACCGGCCCATGGGCAGGGGGGCCCGGCCCTGGGCCAGGTCCTGGAAGAGCACCTGGGGATCCTCCCCCTCCTTGAGGAGGCGGCCGCCGCAGGCCTGGGCGAGGGCGGCCAGGAAGGCGGGCCTCGCCCGGGTGAAGAGCATCTCGTCCTTGTCCGGGGCCTTGCCCACGGGGAGGGCCTCCTCCTGGCCGTAGCACCGGGCGTACAGGGGAAGCTGGGCCTTGCGCAGGGGGGCGGCGGCCCTGGCGAGGGCATCGTTTTCCGATTCCCAGGTCTCCTCCCCGTCCGTGAGCAGGAGGATCACCTCCGGGGTGCGGGGTCCCGCCTGGGCGGCGGCCTGGGGGATGCCCCGGCCCAGGCTCGTGCCGGGGGAGCCCACATCGCCGGGGGTCACGGCCCGGGGGGCGTCCCGCAGCAGCTTCAGATCGTCCCCGGGGGGCAGGAGGGGCAGGGCGTCGCCCGTGAGCAGGTCCAGGCTGAAGAGGATGCCGGGGTTGGGCCGGGACCACAGGCGGTCCAGGTCCGCCAGGGCGGCCTCCCACCTCGAGCGGGGGGAACCCTTGGGGCCGCCCCCGTCCCGCACCCCCATGGATCGGCTGGCGTCCAGCAGCACGTGCACCGTCAGGCGGGGGGCCTCCGGGGTGCCCCACCGGGGCTCGGCCAGGCCCAGGCCCGCCCCCGCCAGGACGAGGGCCAGACCCAGCCCCTGCAGGAGGGGACGCTGGCCCACCACCCGCACGCCCAGGCCGGGGCGGGTCTGGGCCCAGAGGCCCAGGAGCAGGGCGGCCGCGGCCAAGGCCAGGGCCGGGACCAGGAGGGCGGGGTGGGAGAAGGCGCCGGGGATCATGGCTTCATCCAGGCCGGGGCCGGCCGGCCCCGCTTGCGCCCCAGATCCAACGCCAGGGGCAGGGCCAGGAGGCCCGCCGCCAGCAGGAACCAGCGGGCCAGGGGGCGCCCTTCCGTGGGGGCGTCCACGGGCAGGGCCGTCTTTTCGAGGCGGTCGATGGCGGCCATGCTGCGGGCGAGTCCCGCCGGGTCATCGGCCCGGAAGGCCTCCCCGCCCGTGGCCTGGGCGATGGCCCGCAGGGTCTCCGGATCCGTGTCCACCTTCAGGCTGGCGAAGCCGCCCCCGTCCAGGGGGTACAGGGCCTCGCCCGTGGAGCCCATGGCCACGGTGTGGATGCGGATGCCGTTGGTCCGGGCCTCGGCGGCGGCCTCCATGGGGTCCACCCGGCCCCGGTTCTGGGCCCCGTCCGTGAGCAGGAGGATGACGCGGCTCCTGGCCGGACTGTCCGAAAGGCGGCGCACCGCCGTCATGAGGGCGCTGCCGATGGCCGTGCCGTCGTCCCGGCTCTCCAGCTCCAGGCGCTCCAGGATCGTCCAGAGGCGCACGTGGTCGGCGGTGAGGGGGCAGAGGGTCACGGGGTGGGCGCTGAAGAGGACGAGGGCGAAGCGGTCGTCGGGCCGGCCTGCGATGAAGAGCTTCAGCAGGCGCCGGGCCGCGTTCCAGCGGTCCTCCTGGGCCCCGCCGTCCAGGGCCTTCATGGAACTGGATCCGTCCAGCACCACGGCGAAGTCCACCACGGGGACCAGGCCCTTCACGGAAAGGCGCCGTTCGGGCACCGCGGCGGCCACCACCAGGAGGGCCACGATGAGGGCGGGGAGCAGGTGGGAGGTCCAACGGGCAAACCGGCCGGAAGGGCGGGAGCTGGGGATGCCCCACCGGTAGCTGGTGCGCACGGCGATCCAGATCCCCGGCAGGAGGAGGACCAGGAGCCACGGGTAGCGCAGATCCAGGCTCATGGTCCCTCCAGAGCGCCCAGGAGGGCGAGGAGGGGCGGGAAGGTGGGGTGTGCACCGGAAAAGCGGGCGGCATCCAGGGCCCGGACCCAGGCGGCCCAGGGTTCCAGCTTGCGCTCCGTCAGATCCTCGGCGCCCCAGCCCAGGGCGGCGTCCCCCAGGTGGGCGGCCAGCAGGGCCCGGCCCGCCGCGTGGGCCGCGTCCAGGCGGCCCCTGTCCAGGGAGGCCGGGGGGTAGGCGTGGGCGAAGGCCCGGCGGGCCCGGTGCCGGAGGCGGCCGGCGGAGCCCCGCCGGTACCGGGCCCAGCCGGCCCAGGCGGCCGCCGCCAGGGGCAGGAGGAGGAGGCTGGACCAGGCGTAGGGGAAGGGGAGGTAGGGCAGCAGGTCCTCCTTGCCGCCCCCCACGGCCACCCAGGGACCGCCGAAGGGGACCGTCCGGGGCACCGTGATGCGCAGTTCCGGGGTGATGCGCCGGTCGCCCAGGTCCATGGGCCGCACCACGGCCAGGCCCGGACCCAGGGGCTGGACGGTGATGCGCCAGCCGCGGCCGTCCCGGAGGGGGTCCATGCCCCGCACCGCCAGGGGGCGCAGCCGTTCCTCCCCGGGCCGGGGCGGGGGCGGGGCCCCGGGGTCCTCCTCCCTCAGCTCGATCACCGACAGGCGCCCCATGGGGATCTCCGCCGGGGCCTTCCACACCAGGGTGCCCATCAGGCCCCCCCGTTGCGGAGCCAGGTCCCGAGCCGGGCCACGGGATCGTCCATGATGTTCCACTGCTGCCGTTCCACCGTGGCGGGGAAGCCCGGGTCCGGCCAGTTGGGCAGGTGGCGCTCGTGGGGCTGGTCCGGCCGGAACCACACCACCCGGTGCCGGCCCGCGATGGGCTTGATGAGGGGCCCCAGGCCCCGCAGCCCCGCGCCGTTGCTCAGGAGCCAGAGGCGGTGGCCCCGGCCGTGCTCGCCCCAGCGGCCCAGGGCCTCCTGCCAGGCGGCCTCCGTGGGGATGGCCGGGCCCCGGCGGGCCAGGGCCTCCAGCAGGTGGAGGCCCGCCACCCGGCCCCGGCGCGGCACGATGCGCAGGGCGGGGGTGTCCCCGTCCCCCGGCACCAGCAGGCCCAGGCGGTCCTTGCCCGCGGCCGCCGTGGCCTGGGCGGCGGCGGCGATCTCCAGGGCCCAGCGCGCGGGACTGACGGGGTCGCCCAGGAACATGGAGGGGGAGGGGTCCACCACGAGCCACACGATGAGCTCGCGGCTGGACTGGAAGGTCTTCACGATGGGCTCGCCGGTGCGGGCCGTGAGGGGCCAGTTGATGGCCCGGGGATCGTCGCCGGGCACGTAGGGGCGGCTCTCCACGAAGGTGAGGCCGGCCCCCTTCACCTTGGACACGTGCTGGCCCTCGGTCCCGCCCCGCAGGACGCGGCGCAGCCGCAGCGGCAGGCGCCGCAGCCGGGACACGAACCGCTTCCATCCCTTGGGGGTCATGTATCCATCCTAGATGCCTGCCCCGGTAATGGAAGGCCCCGCTTCCCTCCGGGCCGGAAGGGCGTAGGATGGGGACGAATCCAGTCCTCCAGCCCGGGTGCACCGTGCGCCGATCCGCCTCCAGGTCCTCCGGCCCCCTGCGGAAGGGGTGGCGGATCCTGCGCTGCCTCCTGCCCGTCCTGGCCGCCCTTCCGGCCCTGGCCCACGGCGCCGCCGCCATGCCCGGGGTGGGGCACCGGACCCTGGCCCTGGTGGCCGGGGGCTTCACCCTGGCCCTGTTCCTGGTCTTCCTGTGGAACCGGCACCTGGGCCGCCTCAACGGGAAGCTGGCCCGCACCGTGCGGGAGGTCTCCGCCCTGCAGGCGGCCCTGGAGAACAAGACCGCCCTCCTGGAAGGCCTGGTGGAGAACAGCGGCGCCCTCATCTACGTCAAGGACCTGGAGGGCCGGTACGGCCTCGTGAACCGGCGCTGGGAGGAGGTCATCGGCCGGCGCAGGGAGGAGGTCCTGGGCCTGGGCGACCTGGAGGTCTTCCCCGGTCCCGACGGGCGGAACTTCAGGGGCCTGGACCAGGAGGTGCTGCGCCAGGGCAGCCCCCTGGAGCAGGAGGAGGTCCTGGCCACGCCGGAGGGGAAGGTGACCTTCCTCACCGTCAAGTTCCCCCTGCGGGACGCTGCCGGCTCCGTGTGGGGCCTCTGCGGCATGTCCACGGACATCACCCAGCTCAAGGAGGGGGAGGCGCGCATCCAGCAGCTCGCCGCGGAACTGGAGATCGAACGGGACTACGCCCAGGCCCGGGCCCTCCAGGACGCCCTCACCCGCATCCCCAACCGCCGCCACTTCGAGGACACCCTCGCCCTGGAATTCTTCCGCCTCAAGCGCTCCGGGGCCCCCCTCTCCCTGGTGATCCTGGACGTGGACCACTTCAAGCTCTACAACGATCGCCTGGGCCACCCCGCCGGGGACGACACCCTGCGGCGCATCGCCCAGACCCTCCTGGGCTGCATGGGCCGCCCCGCCGACCTCGCGGCCCGGTTCGGGGGCGAGGAGTTCGCCGCCATCCTTCCCGACACGGACGCCGCCGGCGCCGCCCTGATCGCCGAGCGCATCCGCCGCACCGTGGAGGCCCTGGCCATCCCCCATCCCGGCGGCAGCGCCGCCCCCGTGGTGACCGTGAGCCTGGGGCACGCCACGGGCCACCCGTCCCGCATGGTGTCGCCGGACGAGCTGGTCGCCCGGGCCGACGCGGCCCTGTACGCGGCGAAGCAGGCCGGGCGCAACCGGGCCTGGGCGGCCCCGGAGCCGGAACCCGCCCAGGCCATCCATGGGCTCATCCAGCTCACCTGGCGCGAATCGGCGGAAAGCGGGAACGCCCTCGTCGACCGGGAGCACCGGGAGCTCTTCGAGCTCTCCAACGCCCTCCTCGCCGCCATCCTGGAGGGCCGTGACCGGGAGGGGCTCCAGGGGGCCATGGACGCGCTCCTGCGGGCCCTGGAGACCCACTTCCAGGACGAGGAGCGGGTGCTGCGGGAGGCGGGCTATCCCCACGTGGCCGCCCACGCGGCCATCCACCGGGAGCTCCTGGGCCGGGCCCGGGAGCTGATGGCCCGGTACGAGGCCGGGGAACTGCCCGCCGCGGAGCTCTTCGGCTTCCTGGCCTACGAGATGGCCGCCCAGCACATGCTCCGGGAGGACCGGAAGTTCTTCCCCTACCTGGCCCGGTGACGCGGGAAGGCCCCCTTCCGCGCGAGGCGGGGAAGGGGGCCCTGGACCCGGCCGGGATCAGGCCTTGGGAGCCTTGTCCTTCTTCAGGTACTTCTCCAGGATCAGGCTGACCTCGCCGGGGGTGACGGGGCCGTGGACCTGGTCGTCGATCATCACCACGGGGGCCAGGCCGCAGGTGCCCAGGCAGCGGGTGCTCTCGAGGCTGAACATGCCGTCCTTGGTCGTCTCGCCGAAGGCGATGCCCAGGTTGTCCATGAGGCGCTGGCTGATCTTGTCGGCGCCCTTCACGTAGCAGGCGGTGCCCAGGCACACGTTGATCATGTGCTTGCCTCTCGGCTGCAGGCGGAAGTAGTGGTAGAAGGTGGCGACCCCGGTGACCTTGGCCAGGGGGATCTGGGCCAGCTGGGCCACGGCCTCCATGTGCTCCTGGCTCAGCCAGCCGCACTCGGCCTGCACCATGTGGAGGATGGCGATGAGCTGGCTCTCGGAATGGGTCTGGCCCTTGAGGCCGTCGATGAACTCCACCACCCTCGCGGGCAGGGCGGCCTCGGAGGCGGCCTTGATGGCCGGCCAGTTGTCGGTGTTCACGTTGGCGCTCACTTGATCCCCCTGGGCATCCGGGCGTGGTAGTGGGTGTGGAGCAGGGCGTGGGCCTTCTCCCCGTTGGGCTCGCCGAGGAACTCCGCGTAGAGGTGCGCGATGGCGGGGTTCTCATGGGAGCGCCGCAGCTGCTTGTCGTGGTCGATCTGGTAGAGGGCCTTGGCCCGCAGCTTGGGCAGCTGGGGATCCAGCACGTCCATGTCGAAGGGCGGGTAGGGCTGTCCGCCGCCGGCGACGCAGCCGCCGGGGCAGGCCATGATCTCGATCAGGTGGTACTGCTTGCCGCCGCTCTTCACCGCCTCGAGGATGGTCTTGGCGTTGGTGAGGCCGTTGCTGACCGCGATGTTGATCTCCTTGCCGGCCACGTTGACGGTGGCCTCCTTCAGGCCGGTGACCCCGCGCACGTCCTCGAAGACCAGGGGCCCCAGCTCGTCGCCGGTGAGCTTGACGGCGGCGGTGCGAAGCGCGGCCTCCATCACGCCGCCCGTCGCGCCGAAGATATCGGCGGCGCCGGAGGAGATGCCCAGGGGGCGGTCGAACTCGCCGTCGGGCAGGTTCTGGAAGTCGATGCCGTAGCTCTTGATCATCCAGGCCAGCTCGCGGGTGGTGAGCACGGCGTCCGTGTAGGGCGTGCCGTCCTCCATGGCGTGCTCGGGGCGGGCGGCCTCGAACTTCTTGGCCACGCAGGGCATGATGGCGACCATGTAGACCTGGTCGGGACGCAGGCCCTTCTTCTCCGCGTAGTGGGTCTTGCTGAGCGTGCTGAGCATGCTCATGGGGGACTTGCAGGTGGAGGTGAAGGGGATCATCTCGGGGTAGAACTTCTCGAGGAAGCTCACCCAGCCGGGGCTGCAGGAGGTCAGCAGGGGCAGGGGGCCGTCGCCGCTCATGCGGCGGAGGAACTCGTTGGCCTCCTCGATGATGGTGAGATCGGCGCCGAAGTTGGTGTCGAAGACCGCGTCGAAGCCCAGGCGGCGGAGGGCCGTGATGAGCTTGCCGGTGACGGGGGTGCCGATGGGCATCCCGAAGCACTCGCCGATGGCGGCGCGGATGGAGGGGGCGGGCTGCACGACGATGTGCTTGACGTCCCGGGGAAGGGCCAGGGCCTGCCAGACGCGCTCGGTGTGGTCCTTCTCCAGGAAGGCGGCGGTGGGGCAGACGTTGATGCACTGGCCGCACTGGATGCAGGCGGAATCGTCCATCTTGCCGAGGTTGGCGGGGCCGACGACGGTCTCGAAGCCCCGGCCGTGCTGGCTGAGGTTGTGGACGCCCTGGACCTCCTTGCAGACGCGGATGCAGCGGCCGCAGAGGATGCACTTCTCGGGGGTGCGGACGACGGATTCGCTGGCGTCATCGATGGGGAAGCGCTTGCGCTTGCCCTCGAAGAGCCGCTCGCGCACGCCCAGGCGGTAGGCCTGCTTCTGCAGTTCGCAGATGCCGTCGCGGTCGCAGGTCTGGCAATCCATGGGGTGGTTGTCCAGCAGCAGTTCCACGATGTCGCGCCGGGCCTGGCGGATCTCGGGGCTGTTGGTCTGGACGTTCATGCCTTCCCAGACCTCGTGGCTGCAGGCGGTGAGGAAGCTGGAGAAGCCCTCCACCTGCACCACGCAGATGCGGCAGGCGCCTTCCAGGCTCAGCTTGGGGTGGTAGCAGAGGCGGGGAATGTGGATGCCCAGCTTCTCGGCGGCCTTGAGGACGGTGGTGCCCTTGGGCACCTGGACCGTTTCGCTGTCGATCGTGAGGGTGATCATGTTTTCGGTCATGGTCGTATCCTTCGCTGGTCCGGGTTCAGACGCGTTCGACGGCGTCGAAGCGGCAGACCTCGAAGCACTGGCCGCACTTCACGCAGCGCTCCTGGTCGATGACGTGGGCGGTCTTGCGCTGGCCGGAGATGCACTCCACCGGGCAGTTGCGGGCGCAGACGGTGCAGCCGATGCAGGTCTCGGGGTCGATCTGGTACCGGATGAGGGCGACGCACTTCTTCGCCTTGCACTTCTTGTCCACGATGTGCTCGACGAACTCGTCCTTGAAGCCCTTGAGGCTGGAGAGGATGGGGTTCGGCGCGGCGCGGCCCAGGCCGCAGAGGGCGGTCTGCTGGCAGAGGCGCGCGAGGCGCTCGAGCTTGTCCAGGTCGCCCATCTCGGCGCGGCCGGAGGTGATCTTCTCCAGGATCTCCAGCATGCGGGTCGTGCCCTCGCGGCAGGGGGTGCACTTGCCGCAGGATTCCTCCTGGGTGAAGGAGAGGTAGAACTTGGAGAGGTCGACCATGCAGTCGTCCTCGCTGAGGACGATCATGCCGCCGGAGCCCATGATGGAGCCGGCCTTGGCCAGGGGGCCGAAGTCCACTTCCATGTCGGCCTGGGAGGCGGGGATGAAGCCGCCGGCGGGGCCGCCGGTCTGGATGGCCTTCAGGGCCTTGTCGTCCTTGACGCCGCCGCCGATGTTGAAGACCACCTTGGAGAGGGGGGTGCCCAGGGGCACTTCCACCAGGCCCGTCTCCTTCACGTTGCCGGCCAGGGCGAAGACCTTGGTGCCGCCGCTTTCGGAGGTGCCCTGGTTCGCGAACCACTCGCCGCCGTAGTTGATGATGGCGCTGATGTTGGCGAACGTCTCGACGTTGTTGATGCAGGTGGGCTTGCCCCAGAGGCCGCGCACGACGGGGTAGGGGGGGCGGACCTTGGGCTGGCCGCGCTTGCCTTCGATGGAGCGGATGAGGGCGGTTTCCTCGCCGCACACGAAGGCGCCGGCGCCCAGGCGGATCTCCAGATCGAAGTCCCAGCCGGAGTCCATGATGTTCTTGCCGAGGAGGCCCGCGGCGCGGCAGGCGTCCAGGGCCTTCTGGATGCGCTTGATGGCCAGGGGGTACTCGGCCCGGATGTAGTAGAAGCCGTGCTGGGCGCCGATGGCGAAGGCGGCGATGATCATGCCCTCGACGATATTGAAGGGGTCGGATTCCAGCATGCCGCGGTCCATGAACGCGCCCGGATCGCCCTCGTCGCCGTTGCAGATGAGGTAGCGGGTCTTCTCGGGCTGCTGGTGGGCCATCTGCCACTTCTTGCCCGTGAGGAAGCCGCCGCCTCCGCGGCCCCGCAGCCTGGCCTTCAGGACCTCGTTGATGACCCACTCGGGATCGTTCTTGCCCAGGACGGTGCCAAGCGCCTGGAAGCCGCCGAAGCGGATGTACTCCTCCAGGCTTTCCGGATCCACGATGCCGCTGTTGCGCATGGCGATGCGGTTCTGGTGGTTGAAGAAGTGGATGTCGCCGTAGGTCTGGTAGAAGTCCTGGGTGATGGGCTTCTCGGGGGCGCGCAGGCGCTCCACCACCTCGCCGTTGCGGGCGTGCATCTCGAGCATGTCGTCCAGGTCCTGCTCGCAGGCGATGCGGTAGAAGACCTGGTGGGGGTTCACGAGGACGTGGGTGCACTTGCCCTCGGTCTCGTCGCTGCAGGCGCCGAAGCAGCGCACGTGGCTCGTCTTGACCCGGCCGGCGGGGAGGTTGGCCTCCTTCAGCTTGCGGTCGAAGGCGTGCTTCAGGGTCTGGCCCGTGGTGCAGCGGCGGCCGTAGCAGAAGATGAACTCCAGTTCGGCCACGTCGTCCAGGGAACCGTCCAGGGCGTGCTCGGCCAGGGGCTGGCCCTTCTGGATGTGGCTGCTGAAGATCTTGTGCACGAGGGCCCGGTCCACCCGCTCGTACTTCACGGGCATCTTGCCGGGGACCGTGATGCCGACGATGGGCTCCTTGCTGCAGCGCCCCGTGCACCCGGTCTGGTGGATGATGATGTCGTCCCGGCCCGAGGCCTGGATGTGCTTCTGGAACTCGTCCAGGGCCTCGAGGGACCCGGCCGCGTGTTCGCACGTGGCCGATCCGATCTGGATCTTGATGCGGTTCGCGTCGCCGCTGTCGGCCAGGGCCGCGTGGGCCCGGGCTTTCAGCCTTTCGAAGAAGTCCGCCACCTGGTTCGCCATGGGGTGCTCCTGGGATCGGGGCCGGAATGCGCTTTCGCCAGGCCCGCTTTTTGTGAGTGAGTAATCGATAGAAAAAGATCGATATTAACTTGAGCTTTGGTCGAGAAAGCTGACCATTCCGATTGAATTTGCCTTCCCTCATGTCGTGAGGCTTGGGAAAGGCCGGAAGGGCTGCCCTGCTCGGCTTGTCGTCCGTGCCGGAACCATCCGCAGCAGGTCGACCACGCAATCAAGTTATCCGCAGAAGGGGGCTTTGGCGTTGATTTGCATCACAGGTGCAACCACCCGCGAAGGGCGTGGCGGAAGGACGAGGGGGCCCTTCCGCCGGATCGGCGCGACCGCGCCTGCAAAAGCCCGGTTCAGGTCTTTGTATCCGTTGCGAATGGTAACGATGTTATCGGCGCGCCGGCGCGGCTGAGTCTCAGCGGCGCGCCCTCAGCGCAGCGTGATCACCGTCGCCCCCGCCCCCCCCTGGGCCTGGGGGGCGTCCTCGATGCGGGCGATGCCGGGGTGGCCCTTCAGGGCCTCGCGCACGGCGGCCTTCAGCCGTCCCGTGCCGTGGCCGTGGACGATGCGGATGAACTTCTGGCCGGCGGCCAGGCTGGCCTCCACGAAGCGGTGGATCTCCGTGTCCACGTCGTCCGAGGCCCGGCCGATGAGGTTGATCTCGCTCTGGATGGCGTCGTCGCCGCCCCGGAAGCGCACGTGGCCCTTGCGGGGGGAGGCCTCGCCCAGGTTGCCCCGGTGGATGGGCTCCAGCTCCCCGGCCCGGCATTCCATGCGCCGGCCCTGGGGGGTCTCCAGGGTGACCCGGTCCCCCTTGAGGCTGGCCACGCGGCCCTCCACGCCCAGGCCCCGGTGGCGGGCGTACCCGCCCTCCTTCAGCTGGGGCGCGTCCTGGGCCCGGGGCACGGGGGCGCCGGCCTTCATCTCGGCGCGGGCGATCTGCTCCATGGCCTTGACCCGTTCCCGGGCCTCGGTGCCCACCCGGTCCGCGTTGAGCTCAAGGGAGGCCTTCTGCTTCTCCTTGAGCTCCCGCACCAGGCGCTTGGATTCGTGGTCGATGAAGTCCAGCACCCGCTGCACCTTCTCGGCGGATTCCCGCTGGAACTTCTCCTGCTGGTTCCGGAGGGCCTCCTCCCGGCTGGCCAGGATGCGCCGATCCTTCTCCAGGCGGGCCGAGAGGTCCTTCAGGGCCTCGGATTCCTCCTGGAGCCTCACCCGGTCCGCCTCCAGCTGGCGGAGGAACTCCCGCCAGTCCTGCTCCCGGCGGCCCAGCACCTTCTCGGCGTGGTCCAGGATGAAGCGGGGGAGGCCCAGCTTGGCGGCGATGGTCAGCGCCCGGCTCTGGCCGGGCATGCCCACCATGAGGCGGTAGGTGGGGGCCAGGCGGTCCTCGTCGAACTGCACCGAGGCGTTCTGGAACCTCGGGTGGCGCAGGGCCCACTGGCTGATCTCCCCCAGGTGGGTGGAGCAGAGCACCCAGCACTGGCGGCGGGAGAGGGCCTGCAGCAGGGCGATGCCCAGGGCCGCGCCCTCCTTGGGGTCGGTTCCCGTGCCCAGTTCGTCCAGGAGCACGAGGCCCCCGGTCTTGGCCTGGGCGACGATGCGCTTGAGGTGCAGGATGTGGCTGGAGAAGGTGGACAGGCTTCCGATGAGGGTCTGGTGGTCGCCGATATCCGCGTGGAGGGTGGCCAGTTCCGGCACCTCGGTGCCGGGCCGGGCCGGGATGGCGCAGCCGGACCGGGCCAGGGCCGTGAGCAGGCCCACGGTCTTGAGGACCACGGTCTTTCCGCCGGTGTTGGACCCCGAGATGATCACCCCCGGCCGCTCCCGGTCCAGCTCCAGGGTGAGGGCGACGGCCTCGTGGCCCAGGGGGTCCAGGTCCAGGGCGGCGCGCACGTTGGGGAGGAGCAG
>DATGXY010000238.1:0-2257 GCA_035298525.1 Holophaga sp. | reverse complement strand
CCCCCGTCAGGCTCCCGGAGGGGCCCGCGGCCCTGAGGGCGGAGGGCGCCACCCACCGCTTCGAGACGGGGCGGGGCGTGGGGCCCCTGGACCTGGACCTGCCCGCGGGCTCGCGCCTGGCGGTGGTGGGGGGCATCGGATCGGGGAAGACGGTCCTGCTCCAGATGCTGGCGGGGCTCCGGACCCTCCAGGAAGGGACCCTCCTCCTGGATGGGGCCCCCCTGGACGACTCCCGCCTGCGGGAGCACTGGGCCGGCATCGGCTGGGTGCCCCAGGAGGCCTTCCTCTTCTCGCTCTCCCTGAGGGAGAACCTGGCCATGGGCCGCCCCGAGGCCACCGAGGAGGACCTGTGGGAGGTGGCCCGGGTGGTGTGCCTGGACGACCTGATCCGGCGCCTGCCCATGGGCCTGGACACCGTGGTGGGGGAGCGCGGGGTCATCCTCTCGGGCGGCGAGCGCCAGCGCACGGCCCTGGCCCGGGCCCTGCTGCGCAGGCCGCGCCTCCTCATCCTGGACGACGCCCTCTCCGCCGTGGACGCGGAGACCGAGAGCCGGATCCTGGAGAACCTGGAGGACTTCCTGGGGGAGACGACCCTGGTGCTGGCCACCCACCGGGTCTTCGTGGCCGAGCTGTGCGACCAGGTGCTGGTGCTGGAGGACGGCCTCGCCGCCCAGCGCGGCACGCCGGCGGAACTGGCCCTGGAACCGGGGCATTTCAAGCGCATCAAGCGGCTCCAGAGCCTGGAGCGGGAGATCCTGGGCGAGGCCGCCCATTGAACGGAAAGGACGGGGCATGAGGATCCTGGTCACCGGCGGGGCCGGCTTCATCGGAAGCCACGTGTCGACGCTGCTCCTGGACGCGGGGCACGAGGTCACCATCCTCGATTCCCTGGAGAAGGGGAACCGGGAGGCGGTGCCGCCGGGAGCGCGCTTCCTGGAGGGGGACCTGGCCTCCGACGCCCTGCTGGCGTCGGCCTTCGGGGAGGGCCGCTTCGAGGCCGCGATGCACTTCGCCGCCTACATCGAGGCGGGGGAATCCATGCGGGAACCCGCGCGGTTCTTCCGGAACAACACCGCCAACGCCCTTCGCCTGGCCGAGGCGGCGGCGACGCACGGCGTGGGCCGGTTCATCTTCTCCTCCACCGCCGCCGTGTACGGCGACCCGGAGTACACCCCCATCGACGAGGGCCACCCCACCCGGCCCACCAACGCCTACGGCATGGCCAAGCTCCTGACGGACCAGGCCCTGGATTGGATCGCGCGCCTGCAGGGCCTCACCTGCGTCTCGCTGCGCTACTTCAACGCCGCCGGGGCCGGCCTGGGCCTGGGCGAGGACCACCGCCCCGAGACCCACCTCATCCCCCTCATCCTGGAGGCGGCCGCGGGCCGGCGGGAGGCCCTCACCCTCTTCGGGGACGACTACCCCACCCCGGACGGCACCTGCGTGCGGGACTACATCCACGTGCTGGACCTGGCCAAGGCCCACCTCCTGGCCCTGGAGGCGGACCTGTCCGGGACGCGGCACATCTACAACCTGGGCAACGGCACCGGCTTCACCAACCGCCAGGTGGTGGCCGCCGCCGAGGCGGTGACGGGTCTTCCGGTGCCCGTGAAGGTGGGGCCGAGGCGGGCCGGGGATCCCGCGGTGCTGGTGGCCTCCTCCGAGAAGATCCGTCGGGAACTGGGCTGGCGCCCCGACCATCCCGGCCTGGAGGCCATCATCCGGTCCGTGTGGGAGTGGAAGCAGGCCCATCCCGAGGGCTACCGGGGCTGATCAGGCCGGCACCTCCGGCCAGTGGTGCTTGGGGTACCTCCGCGACAGCGCCGGCCTCAGTTCCTGGTAGGTGCGCTTCCAGAATCCCGCCAGGTCCGTGGTCACCTGCACGGCCCGGTGGTTGGGGGCCAGCAGGTGGAGCACCAGGGGAACGTTCCCGCCGGCGATCCTCGGGCCTTCCTTGAGGCCCAGGAAGTCCTGGAGGCGGCTTTCGACCCAGGGCTGGCCCTCGCCGTAGTTGATGCGCAGGCGGCGCCGGGGGATCTGGATGTGCTCCGGGGCCCAGGTGTCCAGGAGCCGGGCGGTCTCCGGCCCCAGGGCCCGGCGGGTGGCCCCGTTCCAGTCCGCTCCCTCCAGTTCCCGCAGGGTGGACAGGCCCTCGCAGGCCTCGGCCAGGATGGCCCGGCTCAAGGCTTCGGGCTCCGGGATCCCCAGATCCGGCCGGACGCTCGCCAGGAAGGCGGCCCGGGCCAGGAGGGGGGCC
>DATGXY010000237.1:0-3477 GCA_035298525.1 Holophaga sp. | reverse complement strand
GGGCCACGGCCTCCGGGGGCAGGGGCCCCTTCGCCAGGGCCCGCAGATTGGCCTCGACGCTGGCGGCCCGGGTGGTCCCGATGGAAAGCACCTGGGGTCCCGGGAGGGCCAGGGTGAAGCGAAGGGCCAGTTCCGGCCAGGGGTCGGGCCCCGACCCGCCCAGTTCCCCCGGGTCCAGGGCCATGGCCCTGAAGCGCTCCACGTAGGGCTTCACGTAGTCCCGGTAGAGGCCCTCCTGGGCCTCCAGGGGCTTCCAGGCGGCGTTGGCCACCGTGCGCTTGACGATGATCCCCAGCCCCGCCCGGGACGCGGCGGGCACAGCCGATTCCAGATTCGCCTGGTCCACCAGGTTCAGGCTGCACATGAGCACATCCACCCCGGGCAGGCCCGCGGCGTGGACGGCGGCCGCGTTGTCCCCGGAATAGCCCGCGAAGCGGATCTTGCCCGCGGCCTTGGCCCGCAGGAGCGCCTCCAGGGCCTCCCCCCGCTCCAGCACCTCCAGGGGGCAGGTGTGGAGGAGCATCACATCCAGGTGGTCCGTGCGCAGGCGCTTCAAGGAGCGGTCCACGGTGCGGGTGACCACGTCCGGGGACCAGTCCTCCCCGTCCACGTCCGGCAGGCGCTTGCCGCACTTGGAAAGGAGGACGAACTGATCCCGGCGGTGGCCCACGGCCTGGCCGATCAGTTCCTCCGAGCCCAGGTACCCCGCCGCCGTGTCGATGACATTCACCCCCCGGTCCAGGAGCAGGTCCAGCACGGTGGCCGCCTGGCCCGGATCGGCCCCCAGGTAGCCGATGGGCCCGGCCCCGAAGGCGAGGCGGGACACCCGCAGTCCGGTTCGGCCGAAGATCGCAGGGTCCATGGGTCCTCCCGACACACCATTCTAAGGACGATTCATCCCGCTGAGCGGGCCCGCCACACCCGCACATCCTGGCGGGAGACGTAGTGGGCGAGGGCCGGGCGCCTGGGCAACAGGAGTTCCAGGGGCCCGGCCATCGTGTTGTCCTGGAGATCCGCCTCGCAGGGCCGGATCTGCCAGGGGGCGACATCGAGATCCGTGCGCAGGAGGCGGCCATCCCGGGCCTCCGTGAACACGCTCGTGCGGTCCGTGAGCCAGGCCTCCAAGCTGCCCGGCACGGGCTCGAAGGGGGAACCCAGGGGCTTGAAGCGGCCCGAGAAGGATGCGTCCTTGGCCCCCCGGTGGGTGCGCCAGCAGGCGAAGTGGACCCAGCCTTCCCCCCGCACGTGGGCCAGGCGGGCCCTCAGGTAGGGCAGCCGAGGGTGGATCCGGGCGGCCCGCACCACCAGGGCGCTATCCGCGTCCACGCTGAGGCACCAGATGCCCGGCCGGCGGCCGTCCGTCACGAAGGTGCGCACGCTCAGTTCCAGGTACGAAGAGACTCCGGGCAGGGGCGGGAACCAGCGCAGGCGGGCCCCCTCCACCACCAGGGGCACGACGCTGAGCCAGGCGGTGCCCTGGAAGGTATCCAGGGTGAGCCCCCGGGGAAGGCGGCGGGCCAGGGCCTCCGCGGGCACGGGCCAATGCAGGAAGGCCACGTCCAACCAACGCATGGACAGGAACCAGGGCCCCAGGGGAACCGGCCGCCGCGAGTTTCGTTCGTCCATGCACCCTCCCGCCCCGGGCCCCGGGGACCCATGGGGAGGTTGGATGCCGCCTGACCCGGGCGGTTTGGTCTACCTGGGCGCCGGAAAGTGATCCTGGAGGGTCTTCAGGGTCCAGGCGTTGCCCCGTTCGAAGAAGGCCTTCATCTTCTGCGACTCCTCGTCCGGCCCGTAGCCCACCATGGCCACCCGGAGGCGGGTGGCGTTCGCCCCCTCGGGGGTGAGGGTGAAGACGGTCCACACCCGCTTGTAGGCGTTCATGAAGGGGAAGCCCTTGGGGGGGCGGTGGATGCGGGTGACGAGCACCCGCTCCGGATCGAAGGCCACGATCTCCGTGTGGATGGCCCCCTCCGAATCCAGGGGGATCTTGGGATCGTAGGCGGTGCGCAGCAGGCCCCCGGGACGGAAGTCGATGTCCGCGGCCCCCACGCCCAGCTTCAAGTAGCCCTCGGCGGTGGTGAGCACCTGCCAGAGCTGGGCCGGGGTGGCGCGCACGACCCCCTCCGTGGCCAGGACCTGGGGATCGGCGGGGGCGGCCGCGAGCACGGCGCAGGTGAGGAGGGACGCGCGGGAGCGGATCATGGGACCTCCGGGGTTCCCAAGCATGCCCGAAATGGGTCCGGCCTCCCAGACTTCATGTCCGGGCTCCGCCCGGGACCGATCAGAGCCTCTTGGCGAAGCTGTACCGGGCCTGCTCGTACTCCGGCACGAACACGGCCCCCTCCAGGGGGCCCAGTTCCAGGTCCAGGGCGCCGGGGAGGGCCGTCACGGCGCGGCCCGACACCAGGTCGCGCATGGGCATGTCCGCGAACATGCGGGAGGCGGGCACGAAGAGCCGGGAGGCCCGGGGCTCCGGCAGGGGATTGGCCGCCACCACGCAGAAGCGGCGCGGGTCCTGGGGGTCCGTGCGGAGGAAGGCGGCCACGCCGTTGTCCAGGGCCCCGGAGAGATCCGCGAAGGTCCCCCGGGCCAGCTCCGGGCGCTCCCGGCGGAGGGCCGCCAGGCGCCGGTGCAGGTCCAGCAGGCCCCGGTCCCAGGCCGCCTCGTCCCACACCATGGGCGCGCGGTTGGCGGGGTCGGCGCCGCCGGCCATGCCCACCTCGTCGCCGTAGTACACCACCGGGGTTCCGGGCAGGGTGAACTGCAGGAGGATGGCCAGCTCCAGCTTGCGCCGGTCCCCGCCCAGGGCCGTGGCGGCCCGGGGCACGTCGTGGGAGCTGAGCATGGTCCAGCACCGGTGCAGCTTGTCCCCAGCCTCCGCGCCGAGCCGGGCGAAGACGGCCCCGAACTGGCGCGCGCCGATGCGCCCCATGAGCAGGTCCAGCAGGGCCTGGGTGGGCACGTAGCTCTGCAGGCCGTCCAGGGCCTCCAGCCACGCCGCGCCCCAGTGGGCCGTCTCCCCCACCACGAGGGTCTCCCGCCGGCAGGCCTTGGCGGCCCGCGCCACCTCGGCGCAGAAGGCCACGCCCAGGTCGTTGGCGCAGTCCAGCCGGATCCCGTCGGCCCCGCGGCGCACCCAGGACCGCACCACGCTGTCCTCCCCCGTCACCAGGTCCCGCATCACCTCCGGGTCGGCAAGGTCCAGTTCCGGCAGGCTCCGGTGGCCCCGCCACAGATCCCAGGTCCCGTCCTCCCGGAAGCGGAAGCGGCGCCGGAAGGGGGACCCGGGGTCGGCCAGGGCGGCCTGGAACCAGGGGTGGCGGTCCGACACGTGGTTGAGCACCAGGTCCACGATGAGGCGGATGCCCCGGGCGCGCAGGGCCGCCGCCATGCGTCCGAAGGCCTCGGGGCCCCCCAGGCGCGCATCCACCCCGAGGTAGTCCGTGGCGTCGTAGCGGTGGTACGAGGGCGAGG
>DATGXY010000236.1:0-1575 GCA_035298525.1 Holophaga sp. | reverse complement strand
CCGGCCGTGAGCGGCCCGCTCCGCCCCGAGCCCGTCCTCCTCGCGCTGGAGGAGATGCCGGGCGCCACCCTCGTGCAGCGGGTGGAGCGGACCGTGATCAGGGCCATCCTGGAGGGGCGCCTGCGCCCCGGCGCCGCCCTGCCCGGATCCCGGGCCCTGGCGGAGATGCTGGGGGTGAACCGCCACACGGTGATCCCCGCCCTGGAGGAACTGGTGGACCAGGGCTGGCTCATGACCGAGCCCAGCCGGGGCACCTTCGTGGCGCCGGAGCTGCCCTCCCAGGCCCGGCCCGAGCCCATGGCCCAGGAGACGGGCGTGGGCTTCGATCTGCCCAGCTTCTTGCTGCCCGCCTCCCTTCCCGAACCCAGCGTCCTCTCCCTGGCCGACGGCACCCCGGACCCCCGCCTCGCCCCCGTCCAGGAACTGTCCAGGGCCTACCAGCGGGCCCTCCGGCACCACGCCCCGGCCCTCCTCCAGGGCCAGGACCCCCTGGGCAACCCCATCCTCCGGGAGGCCGTGGCCGCCTGGGTGGGGGAACGCCATGGCCTGGCCCTGGCCCCGGATCGGGTCCTCATCACCCGGGGCACCCGGGCCGCCCTGGCCATGCTGGTGGCCACCCTCTTCCGCAAGCAGGGCCTGGCCGCGGTGGAATCGCCGGGGAACCGCGCGGCCTGGGAACTCCTCCAGGCCTCAGGCAACCTGTCCCTCCGCCCCCTGCCCGTGGACGGGGAGGGCCTTTGCGCCGACGCCCTGGAGGCCCTGCTCGCCGAAGAAGCCGTGCGCCTCCTCTACCTGACGCCCCGGCGCCAGTTCCCCACCGGCGCGAGCCTTTCCAGGCCCCGGGCCGAGGCCATCCTCCGCCTGGCGGCGGCGCACCGGGTGGCCATCGTGGAGGACGACTACGACGGGGAGTTCTGGTACGAGGAGCCCCGCCCCGAATCCCTGCTATCCCGGGACCGGACGGGCCAGGTCATCCACCTGGGCTCCCTCTCCCGCCTTCTTTCCCCGGGCCTGCGCCTGGGCTACCTCATCGTCCCCGATGCCCTCTCCCCCCTCCTGGCCCGCATCAAGCGCGCCCAGGACCTGGGGGATGTCACCACCGAAAGGGCCGTGGCCGATCTCATCAGGGACGGGGAGCTGAGCGCCCACCTCCGGCGCGCCCGCCGGATCTACGAAGGGCGCCGGGATCTGCTCTGCGCGGGCCTGGGGGCGGCCCTGGGCGGGGAACTGGAGATCCGGCCGCCTTCCGGAGGGCTGGCCCTATGGCTGAAGGCCCGGCCAGGCCTGGACGCCGCGGCCTGGGTCCGCCGGGCCCGGGACCGGGGCCTGCGCCTCCATCCCCCCGATCACTTCCACCTCGGCCCCGGGGAGCCGGCCTTCCGCATGGGCTTCTCCCAGGCCTCCGAGGAGGAGCTGGAGGCCGCGGTGGCGCGCCTCAAGGCCGCCCTGTCCACGGCCGCCCGCTGAGGCGGACAAACCGGTTGAGCCCCCATCTTCGAACCGGTTGATGCCGGAAGCGGCGAGTGGCGGGATGGTCGATCAGGTTCCCGTCCTTTCAAATCCTGGTACCCACCC
>DATGXY010000235.1:0-10037 GCA_035298525.1 Holophaga sp. | reverse complement strand
CGGGGGGGGCAAAGCGGGGGGCGAGGGGGGGCGCCAGGGGCTCCGCCTCCGGGGATTCGAAGAGCAACCCTCCTTCAAGCAACAGATCCGTATCCTCCTTGCCGAAAAGGACGATCACGGAGCTGGCCGGGACCCCCTCGCCGTGGAAGGCGTCGTTGATACGGCCGCCGATCCGCTTTTTCTGGTCCCGGCTGAGCGGACCGCACTTGATGTGTATCAAAGGCATACACACTCCTTTAAAAGGGGATCGATTTCAATCTAATCTGTATTATGAACCGACGGGGAAATCTTTTTTCCGTCCCCTGCAGTGATGAATCCGACCGGAGCCTCCATGTCGCCCCAATCCGCGTTGCCGTCCCGCGCCCCCTCCACGGAAGCCACCCGGTTCGAGTCCTTCCTCCGGAGCAAGAAGCTGAAGCTCACGGGGGAAAGGATGGAGATCCTTGCGACGATCTTCCGTAAAGACAAGCACTTCGATGCGGAGGAACTGCACGCCGAGCTCAAGAGCCTGGGACGCGATATCAGCCGGGCCACCGTATATCGCACCCTGGATCTGCTGGTGCAATGCGGACTCGTGCGCAAGAGCAGCCTGGGCTCCAGCCACGCCAACTACGAGGCCGCCCATGAGAATGAGCATCACGATCATCTGATCTGCCTGGGCTGCAACAAGGTCATCGAGTTCTACCGCCCCGACCTGGAGACCCTCCAGGAGGCCATCTGCCAGGAGCGCACCTTCAAGCCCCTGCACCACAGCCTCCAGATCTTCGGCCTTTGCGCGGACTGCGTGGACAAGACGGACGAGAACTCCATCCGCACCAAGGTGGCGCAGATCCACACCTAGCAAATGGCGCTAGACTGAGGGATGCGAAACCTGACCCTCCAAGACATCCAGCGCCTTCCCAAGACCGACCTGCACGTCCACCTGGACGGAAGCCTGCGGCTCCAGACCATCCTGGACCTGGCCGCGGAGCAGGGCGTGAAGCTGCCCGGCGATACCCTCGAGACCCTCCGGCCCCACGTGGAGGTGGGGGAGGAGTGCGCGTCCCTCGTGGACTACCTCAAGGCCTTCGACGTCACCCTCTCGGTGATGCAGACCTACGATTCCCTCGTGCGCACGGCCTATGAGCTGGCCATCGACGCGGCCGCGGAGAACGTGCGGTACATGGAGGTGCGCTACAGCCCGATCCTGCACCAGCAGAAGGGGCTCACCCTGCACCACATCGTGCAGGCCGTGCTGGAGGGCCTGGCCCAGGCCGAGAAGGAGACCGGGATCCGCACCGGGGTCATCCTCTGCGGCATCCGCCACATCAGCCCCGAGCTCAGCAACCGCCTCGCGGACCTCACCGTGGCCTTCAAGAACAAGGGCGTGGTGGGCTTCGACCTGGCCGGCGCGGAGGAGGACTTCCCCGCCAAGAAGCACGCGGAGGCCTTCCACCGGGTGCTGGCCAACAACATCAACTGCACCCTCCACGCCGGCGAGGCCTACGGGCCCGAGAGCATCCACCAGGCCATCCACCTCTGCGGCGCCCACCGCATCGGCCACGGGGTGCGCCTGATCGAGAACGGCGACCTGCTCAACTACGTGAACGACCACCGCATCCCCCTGGAGTGCTGCCCCTCCTCCAACGTGCAGACCCGGGCGGTGCGCGCCATGGCCGACCACCCCATCCGCCTCTTCTACGATCTGGGCCTGCGGGTGACCGTGAATACGGACAACCGCATGGTGACCCGCACCACGGTCAGCGAGGAGTACCTGCACCTTCATCAGTCCCTCGGGTTCACCCTGGACGAGATCAAGGAATTGATCCTCATGGGCTTCAAGAGCGCCTTCCTGCCCTACGCCGTGAAGCGGGCCATGCTGGCCGACGTGGTGAACGAGCTGAAGAACTTCACCCCGGGGAGCCTGGAGAGCAAGAAGGAGCAACTGTAGGTTCAAACATTTTTCTCCCCTCGGTCGAATGAACGAGGTATTCTTGATCAAAGGAGTCGGGATTTAACCCATGCTCAATCGTTTCGCCGCCTTCCTGGAACGCCACCACCGGATCCTCCTCACCACCCATGAGAATCCGGACGGGGATGGCGCGGGGGCCATGGTGGGCCTGGCCCACTACCTGCGGAGCCGGGGCAAGGAGGTCCGCCTGGTGGTGCACCCGCACCTGCCCGAGTTCCTGCGGTTCCTTGACCCCGAAGGCTGGATGGAGCCCCTGGACCTGGCGGAGCGCCATGCGGCCCTGGCCCAATGGCCGGACGCCTGGGTGATCGTCGACGCCTCGGAACCCCAGCGCCTGGGCCCCCTTCTGCCCGCATTTCAGGCCACCCCGGCGGCGAAGGCCTGCCTGGACCATCACCTGAAGGACGCGCCCGCGGGATTTGATGAGGAGTTCACAGACCCCACCGCCTCCGCCAGCGCGGAGCTGGTGTACGGGCTGGCCGAGGGGCACATGCCCATGCCCCTGCCCGCCCCCATGGCCCAGGCCCTGTACGCGGGCATCGTGGAGGACACGGGCAACTTCCGCTTCTCCAACGCCACCCCCCGGGTGCACCGCATCGCCGCCCAGCTCATCGGCCAGGGCGTCGATCCCGCCGCCACGTACCGCAATCTCTATCACCAGGGCCGCCTGGAAAAGCTCCGGCTGACGGGGCTCGCCTTCGACCGCCTGGTCTTGGGCGCGGACGGCCGCTACGCCCGGGTGAGCCTCTCCAAGGCGGACCTGGACGCCTGCGGGGCCGACCATGACGACATGGAAGGCCTGGTGAACAAGCCCCTGGAAGTGCGGGGGGTGGAAGTGTCCGCCCTTCTGTACCAGCTGCCGGACGGCCGAATCAAGGCCAGCCTGCGATCCCGGGAGGCCGTGAACGTGAACGCCGTTTGCCGGCGCTTCGGGGGGGGCGGTCACCGCCTGGCCTCGGGCGCCAAGCTGGACGGCCCCCTGTCCAGAGCCGAACATGTACTGGACACCGCCGTGTTGGAGGAACTCACCTCCGCCGGCTTCCCCGCCTGACTATCCGAGGATCGTTTGTGCGCCGCACCCCGGTCCCACGCTCACCCCTATTTGACGGCTCCATTCCGAAACCCTTAGACGCGGACACCAGCATGGCCCCCAAAGACAGCAGCAGTGCCCCCCATCTGAGTCTTCCCCCCGATTCCCCCCTGGAGGTGGTCACCCGCCTCGAAACCGAGTCCGTGCCCTTCGTGGCCAAGGCCAACGTGCCGTCCATCTTCGGCAAGTACGTGGTCTACGGCTTCCTCGAAAAGCTCACGGGCAAGGAGCACATGGCCATCGTGGCCGGCGACATCGACGCCCGCAAGCGGGTGAACGTGCGCATCCACAGCGAGTGCTGGACCGGCGACGTGCTGGGCAGCCTCAAGTGCGACTGCCGCGCCCAGCTCGAGACGGCCCTCCGCCACATCGGCGAGCACGGCGGCATCGTCCTCTACCTGCGCCAGGAGGGCCGCGGCATCGGCCTCCTGAACAAGCTCAAGGCCTACGCCCTCCAGGAGCAGGGCTTCGACACGGTGGAGGCCAACCACGAGCTGGGCTTCCAGGACGATCTGCGCACCTACGAGAGCGCCGTGGAGATGCTGCGCTTCTTCGGGGTGCACAAGGTGCGCCTGCTCACCAACAACCCGCGCAAGATCCACGCCCTCGAGGAGGCCGGGATCCACGTGCAGCGGGAGGCCCACCAGCTGGCGGCGAACCCCTACAACCTGCACTACCTGCAGACCAAGGCCTCCAAGTCCGGCCACATGCTGGATTTCAAGGAGGATCCGGCGCTTTGAGGGGGTCTCCCTACTCGTCGCGACGGGGCATGAGGAGGGAGCGCTGCACCCGCTCCAGGTTGCCGTGGAGGCGCACCAGCTTCCAGGCCAGGATCATGGAATAGCCCAGCCACACCCAGAGGAGGCGGGGATCGCAGGGGGTGCGCTTGAGGGGATCCAGGCCGATATCCAGCCGCAGGCCGTACAGGAACCACACGACGACGCCGAAGGCGATGATGAGGTGGCCCCAGCGGATCCAGTAGGGGCGCAGGCACTCCTGGGTCTTCCACTTGAGGAGGAGCCAGCGCTCCATGAGCGGGGCCTTGGCCTCGGCGAAGTTCATGGCCACGAGCAGGTCCACGATGGGGGCGTACTTGTGGACCTTCAGCTCCTGCAGCTCCTCCTCGCCGTTCACGCGGCGGAGGAAGGCGGAGCGGATCTTGCCGACGCACTCCTCCCAGGGGGCCTCCTCCCGCTGGATGGCCAGGTGGAGGCGCACGAGGCCCGCCCACAGGACGGCCTGGGCCAGGAGCACCCCCCACAGGGAGAGGCCCTGCCAGCCGTGGTTCCGGGCCAGTTCCAGGAAGCGGGTGAGATCCATCAATCCCTCCGGAGCTTGTCGAGCCAGGCGGCGAGTTCGGGGTCCCCTTCGGGGCTCAAGCGGATGGCCTCCTGCAGGTCCTCCAGGGCCAGCGCCTCCTCGCCCCGCTTGAGGCGCACGAAGGCCCGGTCGCGGTACGCGCCCCCGTCACCCGGCTGCAGGAGCACCAGGTGGGTGGCCGTCCACAGGGCGTCATCCCAGTTGGCGGTGCGGGAAAAGCGCACGTGCAGGTTGCGCACCAGGCGGGTGAGGATGGCCCGGTTGCTCGCGGGGGCCAGCATGGAGGGGTGGAAGGGGGCCCGCCCACCCGTGGCCTGGTCCACGAGGGCCGCGGCTTCCGCCTCGCCCACGCTGCGGCCGCCGTTGAAGGGGTCGTAGTAGAGGCGCCCCACGTCCAGGGCCAGGCCGGTGATGAAGTGCCCCGGCAGGGGGATGCCCAGGGCGCGGAAGCCCAGGCGCCGGGCCACCTCCATCCACAGGATCGAGAGGGTGATGGGCATGCCCCGCCGGCGCTCCAGCACGGCGGGAAGCACGGCGTTGGCGGGGTCGTCGTAGGTGTCCCGGTCCCCCTGGAGTCCCACTTCCTGGAAGAGGAACTGGTTCATGACGTCCACGGCGGCGTGCAGGTTCCAGGGCAGGGGCATGCGGCCCGCGAGGGCGTCGGCCCAGGCGTCCACGGCCGCCACCAGGGGCCCGGGGTCCGGGTCGGGCACCAGGGGCCCCACCGCCAGGACGGTCCCCTCCAGAAGCCGACGGCAGGCGGGATCATCCTGGAGGTACTCGTGGAAGGACATGGATCAGCCCCGGTTCCTCGACCAGGATCGCAGGAAGAGGGCCCCCAGCGCCACGACCACGCCGATCCACACGAGGGGCCTCAGCTTGTGGGTCTCGGCCTCCTGGCGGGCCTTCTCCTCCGCCTTGCGGGCGTTCTCCTCGATGGAGAGCTTCTCGCGCACATCCCGGGCCTTGGCCACGGCCTCCTTCTCGGACTTGCGCTGGTCCGCCAGTTCCTTGGCGACCCCGTCGGGCTTCTCCCCCTCCTGGAGGCGGACCCTCAGGTAGGGATGGCGGCCCGGGCCGACGGCGCGGCGGGAGGGGCTGAGGGAGCCGTTGGCGCCCCCGTCGTACCCGCCCGTGTAGGCGTCGAAGGTCTCCGCCAGATCCTGGATGTCCCGGCGCAGGGCGGCCAGTTCCCCGTGCTGGCGCTCCAGGAGGCTGCCCTGCATCCAGAGGAGGGCGGTCTGGCACCCCAGGAGGACGAGGACGGCGCCGCCGAGCCAGCGCGGGAAGGGAGGACGGGGAGCGGGTTCGTTCATGCGGAGTCCCTGGCGAGGATGAAGAGGGTCCGGTCATCCCGGTTCTGGGCGTCGAAGGCGGTCACGTCGTGGAACACGGCCTCGCAGGCCGCGCGCACGGAGCCGGTGCCCCAGATGCGCTGGACCTGGTCGCGGAAGCGGCGCACGCCGTAGAGTTCCCCGCCCTTGTTCATGGCCTCCGTGAGCCCGTCGCTGTACATCACCAGCCACTGGCGGGGGTTCAGGACCCCCTCCTCCACCCGCCAGTTGCCCTCGCACCAGGGCCTGAGCCCCAGGCCCCGGCCCGGGACGCCGATCTCGAAGGCGTCGCCGGGCTGGCTCCCGCTGACGAGGATCGCCGGCGGATGCCCGGCCCGGGCCACCTTGTAGCGGCCCTCGGCGTCCCACTCCAGGAGCGAGAGGGTGAGGAAGTCCCGGGGGCCCATGAGGCTGCGCAGGGTGCGATCCAGGGCGGGGAGGATCTCCTCGAAGGACATGTCCTCCTGGTGGGCGGCCATCTTGAGGAGGGCCATGGCCTGGCTCATGTAGAGGGCGGCGGCCAGTCCCTTGCCGCTCACATCGCCCACGGCGGCGATCCAGCGACCGGAAGGACGGCGTCCCACCCACAGGAGATCGCCCCCCGTTTCCAGGGCGGGGGTGAGACGGAGGGCCGCCTGGAAGCCGGGCATATCCGGCGCCACGCTGGTGATGAGGCTCTCCTGGATGGCCCGGGCGGTCTGGAGCTCCTGCTCGATGCGCCCCTGGTCCAGCATGCGCCGGTGGAGCACCGCGGTCTCCAGCTGCTGGCCGGCGGCGATGGCCACCTCCCGCAGGAGCTCGCGGTCCTCCCGGCCGTAGTTGAGCTCCGCGTACTTGCCCCCCAGGAGGAGGGCGGCGTGGGGCTCGTCGCCCACGAGGATCAGGGCCATGACCTGCACTTCCAGGGCGTCCACGTGGGCCCGCAGGGCCTCGCCCTGCTCCCGCACCCAGTCGGCCTCGTCGCTGCCCAGGCCCAGGACCAGCTCCCGGTTCTCGCGGGCGTGGCGCACGAGGCCCAGGGGGAGCTCCAGGACGGCGGAGCGGCCCAGGCGCTCGGCGAAGGGTTCGTCGGGGTCGGGCTCGGCGACGGCGGGGAGGGTGAGGCGGCGGTCCACCACGGGCAGCATGAGGAGGACGTGGGGGCGGTAGGCCTCCCGCACGGATTCGGCGAGGCCCGCCAGGAGGGCCTCCTCGGAGAAGCGCTTCCGGCTCTCCCGCAGGTCGCCCAGGATGACCTCCCGGGCTGTGTGGAGGTCGCGGCGGAAGGCGCGGCGGAGCAGCTGCATCAGCCACCGCAGCAGCCAACCGATGGGGATGGCGGAGATGCCCACGAGCACGCCCACCCAGGCCGAGGGCACCACCTGGATGCCCTGGGCGAAGAGGTAGGCCAGGCCGCCCAGGTACAGGGCCAGGGTGAGCCCCAGCACGGCGAAGTAAGTGATCCAGCGCAGGAGGGCGCGGCGCACGTCGAAGAAGCCGTGGCGGAATATGGCGTAGGCGAAGGAGAGGGGCAGGAGCGGCAGCGGCAGGAAGAAGATCCAGCTCTCCCGCTGGAAGATGAGGCTGGCCCCCGACGAGCGCAGGAAGATGTTGTATACGAAGAGGTCGGCCATGATGGCCGTGGTGAAGAGGACCGTGGGCAGCAGGGCGGCGCGCTTGCGGCCCTGGAGCTTGAAGGTGCCGATCCAGAAGAGCACGAGGCCCGTCACCGCCACCGCGGGGGTGATGAAGCCGACGACGGTGCCCAGCCAGCTCCGGCCCAGGAAGAGGAAGATCTCCTGGAAGAACTCGTTGCGGTCGAAGGCGCGCAGCATGAGCCGCAGGCCCAGGAGGATGCCCCCGCCCAGGGAGAACCCGTAGAGGGCGGCGAGGAAGTGGCGGTTGGTCCTCAGGGGGAAGGGGTGGGGGAAGCGCAGGAAGAAGTGGAGCCAGAGGGGGGGCGTCAGGCCCATGGCCAGGGCCGCGGAGAGGATCATGGGCAGGAGCAGCGGCATCGCCACGCTGTCCAGGGCCGAGCCCACCCCCGAGAGCACCGTCACCAGGAGGGATACGACGCCGATGTAGTAGAAGTGCCGCGCGATCTTCCGGGAGGGGGAGGAGACCACGACCAGCAGGCCCATGGCCCAGGCCGCCAGGCCCGAGATGAGCACCAGGAGGCTGGTGCGGTCGAAGCTCTTCACCATCTTCACCGGCAGGCGCAGGATGCGGCCCTCGCGCAGGACGGTGTACACGAGGAACCGGCCCTCGGGCTGGGCGTTGATGAAGCGCTGGGCGTCGGCCAGGTGGCGCACGTCCACCTTCCGGCCGTGGATGGAGAGCAGTTCGTCCCCGTCCAGGAGGCCCGCCAGCTCCGATTCGCCGTTGGGGAGGATCTCGGCGATGACGACCCGCTTGCCCACGGGCCTCCAGGTGCACTGGTCGTCGGAGGGCACGTAGACCCAGTTGTTGAGCCAGAAGGAGCCCAGCGCCATCACCAGCGCGAAGACGCTGGTCAGGACCAGTTTCCAGCGGATGGATCGGAGGGAGGGGGACAAGGTAACCTTAGGGCAAGGAGGAAGGCGTGAGCGGGAACCGGACCTGGTGGCTGCTGGTGGGTGGCCGGAGAAGGCTGGGCCGGAAGCTGGCGGAGGCCCTGGCCCCCCATCACGACCTGGTCCTGACGTCCTCGGCGCCCTGGGAGGGTGAGGAGGCGTGGATCGCTGGACTTTCCAAACAGACACAAGTGCGGCGCTTGCTCTGGGATGGGGCAAGTCCCGGGCTTGTCCCCTCGATGATGGCAGATCTCGCGGCCCTGGGGGCGGACGGCGTGCGGCTAAATTCGTGTGTCCTGGTCAGCGGGGTCTTCCCTGAGATGCCCCTGGGCGGCTGGTCCCCGCAGGACCTGGCGGCCCTGTGGCAGGTGAACCTGACCTTTCCCCTCCTGGCCGCCCAGGCGGTGGCGCCCCACCTGGAGCCGGGGGGGTGCCTCCAGTTCATCCTGGATTCGGCCATCCACCGCCCCTTCCTCAAGCGCCTGCCCTACACCGCCTCCAAGGCCGGGCTGGCCGCCCTGGTGCCGGGCCTGGCCAAGGCCCTGGCCCCCCGGGTGCGGGTGGTGGGGCACGCCCTGGGCACCGCCCTGCCCGGCCCCCAGGACGACGTGGCGGCCCTGGCCGCCCGGAGCCTCACGGGCCGCGTCGGCACCCCGGAGGACCTGGCCCGGAGCCTGGCATTCGCCGCCGCCAGCCCCTACCTCACGGGCGAGATCATCACCCTGGACGGCGGCGCACGATGGACCTAGCAGGAGAAGCAGCTTGAAGTTCAAGGTGAACGAGATCTTCCATTCCATCCAGGGCGAGGGTTCCCGCGCGGGACGGCCCTGCGTCTTCATCCGCCTCACGGGATGCCCCCTGCGCTGCGTCTACTGCGACACGGCCTACGCCTTCCACGAAGGCGGATTCATGGAACTGGAGGCCATCCTGGCCCGGGTGCGGGAATTGGCGGGCCCGCCGGCCAAGGGCCCCAACGCGCCCTTCGTGGAGCTCACCGGGGGGGAGCCCCTGGCCCACCCGGAGGCCCCCGCCCTCCTTTCCGCCCTGCTGGACCTGGGCTACGAGGTGGCCCTGGAGACCGCCGGCAGCCACGATGTGGGCCGGGTGGACCCCCGGGTGGTGAAGATCGTGGACCGCAAGACCCCGGGCAGCGGGGAGGCGGCGCGCTGGCTGGACACGAACCTGGAGCGCATGGTCCCCGGCCAGGATGAACTGAAGCTGGTGCTCACCTCGGAGGCGGACTACGCCTGGGCCCGGGACTGGTGCCGGGAGAAGGGGGTGCTGGAGCGCTTCGACGTGCTCTTCAGCCCCGCCTGGGGCAGCCTGGACCTGGCCTGGCTGGCGGAGCGCATCGTCGCGGACGGACTGCCGGTTCGCTTTCAGATCCAGCTGCACAAGGTGGTGTGGGGGGCGGACCGCACGGGGGTCTGATCAGCGCCGGCCCAGGCGGGTGGCCACCATCCAGAAGCCCCCGGCGGCCAGGCAGGTCAGGACCAGGAGGGTCCAGGGCAGGTTGGCCGGCTCCCAGAGGGCGTTGAAGCCGTGGCGCAGCTGGCTGGCCACGATATTGGACTTGCCGGCCACCATTTCCATCTGGCGCAGGTAGACCTTGCTGTCCGCGGGCTCCAGATCGAATTCGCGGACGGCGCGGGGGGCCCTCAGCCAGGCCAGGGCCGCCGCCCCCAGGCCATGGGAGAGGATGAGGAAGGTGATCGCCCGGATCCGCCGGGTCCGGAGCCCCCGGGGCCCGAGGAGGAAGCCCAGGCGGGGCGCGTCCCGGGCCTCCAGGGCGGCCAGGACGGCCTCCCTGG
>DATGXY010000234.1:0-4507 GCA_035298525.1 Holophaga sp. | reverse complement strand
CCTCGCCGCGGCGGTGCCGGCCCTGGCTTCCCATGTCCGGCCCAGCCCCGCGGGCCGGCCCACCATCGACTTCGCCGACCCCGACGCCGTGCGCCTCCTGAACCGCGCCCTGCTGGAGACCACGTACGGGGTGCGGGGCTGGGACGTCCCCGAGGGTTTCCTGGTGCCCCCGGTGCCGGGCAGGGCCGACGTCATCCACCACCTGGCCGACCTCTTCCCGGATCCCCGGGGGCTCCGGGCCCTGGAGATCGGGGCCGGGGCCAGCCTCATCCACCCCATCCTGGGCGCGGCCGCCTACGGCTGGAGCTTCGTGGGCACCGAGGCGGACCCCGCCGCCCTGGAGGCGGCGCGCGCCCTCCTGCGGGCCAACCCGGGCCTGGCGGCCCGGGTGGAACTGCGCCTGCAGCGGGACCCCGCAAGGATCTTCGAGGGGGCCACGGCCCCCGGGGAGGCCTTCGACCTGAGCCTCTGCAATCCCCCCTTCCACGCCTCCCCGGAGGCCGCGGCCGAACTGGCCCGGCGCAAGTGGCGCAACCTGGGCCGCCGCCCTTCCCAGGCCCGCAATTTCGGGGGCCGGGGGGCGGAGCTGTGGTGCCCCGGGGGGGAGGCGGCCTTCATCGGCCGCATGGTGGAGGAAAGCGCCCGCATGCCCGGCCTCTGCACCTGGTTCACGAGCCTCGTATCCCGCTCCGAGAACCTGCCCGGCCTCCAGGCCGCCCTCCGCAAGGCCGGGGCCGCCCGGGTGCGGGTGCTGGAGATGGCCCAGGGCCAGAAACGGAGCCGGATCCTGGCCTGGAGCTTCTCCGGCTGAAGGGCGGCGTTCACCGGCGGAGGGCCGCCACCGGCCGATCGGCCCCTTGGGCCGGGGCGGAGGGGAGCTACCTTACCCTCTGGAGGCCCCCATGCTCCACATCCTGCTCTGGTTCATCCTCCTGGTGCTCTGCTGGCCCCTGGCCCTGGTGCTCCTGGTGCTCACCCCCCTGATCTGGCTGATCCTGCTCCCCTTCCAGATCCTGGGCTTCGCCGTCCACGGCGCCCTGGCCCTGGTGAAGGCGGTCTTCCTGCTGCCGGCGCGCATCCTGGGCGGCCTGTAGACGCGGAAGGGGGACGGGGCCTGGGCCCCGTCCCCCTTCGCCGCGCGGGCGCGGACTACCAGATCTTGATGCGGTCGGCGGGGGCCAGGTAGAGCTTCTGGCCCGCCTTCACCCCGAAGGCCTCGTACCAGGCGTCCAGGTTGCGCACGACGGTGGGGCGGAAGTTGCCCGGGGTGTGCTCGTTGTTCTGGAGCTGGTTGAGGAGGGCGGCGTCCCGGTACTTGGAGCGCCACACCTGGCCGAAGCCGAGGAAGAAGCGCTGCTCGCCGGTGAAGCCTTCGATGACCTTGGCGGGCTTGCCGCCCAGGCTCCGGCGGTAGGCGTCCAGGGCCACGGTGACGCCGGCCAGGTCCGCGATGTTCTCGCCCAGGGTCAGTTCGCCGTTCACCTTGGTGCCCGGCAGGGGCTCGTAGGCGGCGTACTGGCTCACGACCTTGCCGGTGAGGGCCTCGAAGCGCTTCACGTCCTCGGAGGTCCACCAGTCGGCGAGCTTGCCGGCCTTGTCGAACTTGCGGCCCTGGTCGTCGAAGTGGTGGCTGATCTCGTGGCCGATGACGGCGCCGATGCCGCCGTAGTTGACGGCCGGATCGGCCTTGGGATCGAAGAAGGGCGCCTGCAGGATGGCGGCGGGGAAGACGATCTCGTTCCAGAGGGGGTTGGCGTAGGCGTTGACGGTCATGGGCGTCATGCCCCACTCGGAGCGGTCGATGGGCTTGCCGATCTTGTCCAGCTGGCGCTGGTACTCGAACTCCGCGGCCCGCATGGCGTTGCCCAGGGCGTCGCCGCGCTCGACGGTGAGCCGGGAGTAGTCACGCCACTTGGAGGGGTAGCCGATCTTGGGGGTGAAGGAGGCCAGCTTGGCGCGGGCCTGCTCCTTGGTCTTGGGGTCCATCCAGGCCAGGTTGGCCAGGCGCTGGTCCATGGCGGCGATGATGTTCTTCACCAGGAGGTCGGCCTGCTTCTTGGCCTCGGGGGGGAAGAACTTGGCGACGTAGAGCTTGCCCACGGCCTCGCCCAGAACGTTCGTGGTCATGTCGACGCCGCGCTTCCAGCGGGGCTGGTTCTGGGGCTGGCCGTAGAGGACGGTGCCGTTGAAGGCGAAGTTCTCGTCCACGAAGGCCTTGGGAAGGAGGGGGGCGGCGTCCTTGAGGGTGTGGACGGCCAGGTAGTCCTTCCAGACCTGGATGGGCTCGGAGGCCAGGAGGCCCGCGGCGGCCTTGACCGCGCTGGGGTTGGCGACGACGAAGGTCTTCTGGGCGGCGACGCCGACGGTGGCGGCGTAGGCGGTCCAGTCGAAGCCGGGGTAGTTCGCGGCCATCTCCTCGGCCTTGCAGGGGTTGTAGAGCTTCTCGATCTGGCGGCTTTCCACCTTGCTCCAGTGGGCGGCGGCGATCCTGGCCTCGAGGTCGTAGACGGCCTTGGCCCGGGCCTCGGGCTCGGAGAAGCCGCCCAGCCTGAACATGGCGGCCAGGTGGGCCTTGTACTTCTCCCGGGTGTCCTTGAACTTCTCGATCTTCTCGTCGTAGTAGTCGCGGTCGGGCATGCCCAGGCCGCCCTGGCCCACGTAGACGGCGTAGATGTCGGGGTTCTTCAGGTCCTGCATCGGGGCCATGCCCACGGGGATGTCCATGCCCATGCGCACGGCCCTACCCAGGGCCCGGGCCAGGTCGTGGCCGTCCTTGATGGCCGCGATGGCGTCCATGTGGGGCTTGAGGGGGGCCAGGCCCTTCTTCTCGATGGCGGCCTCGTCCATGAAGCTGGCGTAGAAGTCGCCCACCTTCTGGGCCTCGGTGCCCTTCCTGGCGCCCTTGGCCGCGGCGGCGGCCTCCACGATCTCGTGGGTGCGCTTCTGGCTCAGGTCCCGCAGGACGTTGAACATGCCATAGCTGGCCTTGTCCGCGGGGATCTCCAGGGTCCGGAGGTAGGTGCCGTTGACGTAGGCGTTGAAGTCGTCCCCGGGGGCCACGGCCTTGTCCATGCCGGCCAGGTCGACGCCGAACACGCCGTAGGTGGGCTTCGCCACCTTGGCGGCCGGGGCCTTGGTTTCGGGGGCGCGGGCCGCGAGGGGCGCGGTGAACGCGAGGGCGCCGGCGGCCAGGGCCAGCAGGATTCCGTGTCGAGCCATACCTTCTCCCATGGGAAAGAACTCCGCCCAGGGTACCCGCAGGGCCCCGGGGGGGGCCTGTGACCTCCGACAAGACTTCGCCGGTTCCTACCTGGGGTTCTGGGGGGCGTCCCGCTTGTAGAACTGGGCCTGGCCCATGACCGGGAAGGCCCTGGCCTCGATGTCCTTCAGGCGGGCCGGGGCGAAGGGCGTGAATTCCCGGGCGATGCGCACGTTCTCCTCCAGCTGGGCCGCGTTGTCCACCCCGACGATGACGGTGGAAACGGGGTGGCTTAGCACGTAGCCCATGGCCTCCCGCATGGTGAGGGTGCCGGGCCGGGTGGCCTTGACGGCGCCCCGCTGGCTCTCCAGGGGGGGCGGCGTCCAGGAGGAGAGGAGGCGCCCCCGGGCGGGGATCTTCATGCCGATGATGCCCATCCCCTTCTCCTGGGCCAGGGCCAGGAGGGGCTGGAAGCTGAGGTGGTGGGGATCGGCCGCGTTGAAGGCCATCAGCACCGTGTCGAAGGGGAAGCGGCGGATGGCCTCCATGAGGACCTCGGGGTCCGTGTGGCCCGAGAGCCCCAGGAAACGCACCATCCCCTGCTCCCGGGCCTCCCGGAAGGCCTCCAGGGCGCCGCCCTTGGCGCACACGGCCTCCACGTCCCGGGCGGTGGCCATGGCGTGGAGCTGCCAAAGGTCCACGTGGTCCGTGTTCAGGAGCTTCAGGGAGGTCTCCAGGTGGCGCAGGGCCCCGTCCCGGCCCCGGTCGTGGGTCTTCGTGGCCAGGAAAGCCTCATGGCGGCGCCGCTTCATGACGGCGCCCAGGTACTGCTCGCTCCACCGGGCCTCCCCCCCGTACCGGGCGGAGGTGTCCAGGTAGTTGATCCCCAGGTCCAACGCCCGTTCGATGAGGGGAATGGCGACCGCTTCGTTGTTTGGTTGCTCGATGGCCGCCTGCCCCCCCAGGCTGAAGATGCCCACCAGATGGCCCGTGCGTCCCAGGTTCCGGGTGGGCATGGCCTTGGCCGTGCGGGGGTTCCAGGGCTCCACGGCCGCGCGGGGCCGGGCGGGCGCCGTCCCCTCCTCGGCGCCCAGGCGGGAGGCCACCAGGCCCAGGGCCGCCCCGGCCCCCAGCTTCAGCAGATCACGGCGATCGAGGGGGGAACCGGAATGGGCGGGGCTCATGGGCGTCTCCTGGGCCAGAACGATACCATCGGGAATCGCCCCGTCGCCATCAGGTGAGCCCCGGCCATTCCGCGCCCGCCCGGGCGCGGTCGAAGGCCGCCCGGATGCGGGCCACGGCCTCCGG
>DATGXY010000233.1:0-28879 GCA_035298525.1 Holophaga sp. | reverse complement strand
GGGTCCGCGGGGGCCTCGGCCGGGGCGGGGGCGGTCCAGGGGGCCTCGGCGCCCAGGTCCAGGAGGGTATCGCTCTCGTCGGACCAGTCGGCGGGCAGGGGGTTCACGGGGGTGGGATCGCCGAAGGGGCCGGGCTCCCGGTCCATTTCGGGGAGGGCCGGCTCGGGCACGTCCAGGGCGGGGCCCAGATCGGGCATGGCGTCCTCGGCCGTGAATTCCATGAAGTCCTCGGCGGGGGCCGCGGCCTCCATGGCGGGCTCCGGCTCCGGGACGGCCTCGGGCGCCGGCGGGGCCGGGGGCTCCAGGGCGAGGCCCTTCAGGCTCTCCAGGTCCAGCTCCTCCAGTTCCAGGCCGGGCATGGCCTCGGGGGAGGGCTCCGCGGCCGGCTCCTCGGACAGGCCAACGAAAGGCTCCTCGGCGGGCTCCTCCAGCACATCGCCGGGCTCCAGCAGGAGGATATCGGAGGCCTCGGGCAGGGGGTGGTCCGCCAGCTTCAGGTGGGGCACGGTGGCCAGGATATCGCCCGCGGGGGCCGGCACCGGGGTGGCCATGAGGGTGCGGACCCGGTCGGCCAGGTCCCGCAGCTCCACGGGCTTCTTCAGGAAGCCCTGGATGGGGGCCCGGTCCACCCGCTCCGGGTCCACCACGTCCAGCACGCCGGCCATCATGGCGATGGGCATCCGGGCCGTGGCGGGGGCGGCACGGAGGCGCTCCAGCAGCTCCCAGCCGTCCATGCCCTGCATGGTCGTGTCCACCAGGGCCACGTCGTAGCCCCCGGCGGAGGCCAGCTCCAGGGCCTCGGCCCCCGAGGCGGCGCAGGTCAGCTCGATGTCCGTGGCGGCCAGGAGCGTCTCTACGATCTGGTGGATCCGCTGGTTGTCGTCCACGAGAAGGAGGCGGGGCATGAGGAACCTCGGGATGCCTGATTGCGGGAGAAGGACTGCGCTAACACTAGCAGAGACCAAGGTACATGATACCTACCGTTTCAAGGCCGCCTTCACGGTCCGGAGGCGGCCCGTGGGCTGCAGGCGCACCAGGATCGCGCGGTCCCCGACCCAGACCCAGGCCACCTCCCAGGCCTCCCGCAGGGCGATCTCCGGCCCTTCCGGGATCCAGCCCTTCACGGAGGCCCGCAGGCCCTGGGCGGTGCGCCACTCGGGCCGGAAGGCCCTCAGCAGCGCCTCCCGCTGCCGCTCCCGGGGCAGGGCCGCGGTCTCCCGGCCCCAGCGCTGGTCCCAGGCCGTGGCGGCCGCGGCGTCCTGGAACCAGGTCCAGGCCGGGTCCGGGTCGGGCCAGGGGTCCAGGGCGGGGTCCACCTTGTCCCACTCCGCCCGGTCCAGGGGGGAGACGCTGCGGATCTGGGGCTCCCCGCGGCGTTCGGCCGTCAGGAGTCCCATGCGCCGGGGGGGGAGGGCACGCAGCTGGCCGGCTCCGGTGGCCCGGCGCTTCCAGACGCCCTCCTCCAGGGCCCAGAGGATCCATTGGCCGCCGCTGGCGGTCCACAGGCGGTCGGAGGCGGTGAACCAGAGGCGGGCGCCCGGCTGCCAGGGCACCAGCACCCGGGTCCCCGGAAGATCCTTGCCATCGTCCCAGAGCTGCTCCTCCTTCACGGGCCAGCCCCGGGGGGCCGGGGGCAGGCCCTTCTCGTCCCAGGGGGCCAGGGTGGCGCCGGGGATCTCCGGCTCCAGGGGCAGGGCGGTGAGGAGGAGGGCTCCCTCGGGCTGGGGGGGGCGCAGGCCCAGGAGCACGGCCTTCCCGTCCCAGCTGAACCGGCTCCAGGGGCCGCTGTCCGTCACCCAGAGCACGCGGCCCTCCGGCACCTCCATGAGGCGGGTCTCGAAGCGTTCCCGGCCCAGGGAGAGGGTCACCAGGAGCCGGTTGCCCCGGTTGGGGTCCAGGCGGGCGCTGGCGATGGGGGCGTCGAAGCGGTAGTGGCGCCACTCCAGGCCCTTCCACAGGATCACCTCGCTGTGGCCCCCGGGCCCGTTGAGGGCGAGGCCCTGGTCCGTCAGGTAGGCGGAGGCCGGCTCCCAGGGAGCGCCGAAGCCGCCTCCCCAAGGCCAGGGCTGTTCCTGGTCCGGATCCTGGGCACCCTGGAAGCGCGGGGCCCAGCCGTCCAGGAGGCGATACTCCGCCAGGTGCTCGAAGGTGGAGAGGGACTGTTCCACGGAGGCCGTTTCCACCACGGCGCCGCCCTCCCGGGTGGAGCGGGGCGCCTGCACCACGGCCAGGAGCATCAGCATGGCCGCGATGAACATGCTGGCGAACAGGTAGCGCTTGGGAATCACGGGTGGCGGGGCCCTCCTTGAACATGATGCAATCATTCGAGGATGGGCTGCCATGAAACATGACGGGCACGTGGAGACGGAGATGAAGTTCCGGGTCCCGGACCTGGAGGCGGCGGCCCGGGATCTGCGGGCGCGGGGCTTTCGGGAGGCGGTGCCCGCCGCCGAGGAGCGCAGCGTGCTCTGGGACCGGGACGGCGCCCTGCGGGCCGCGGGCTGCGCGCTGCGCCTGAGGACATACGGGGGCCGCGCCTTCCTCACCTGGAAGGGCCCGCGGGAGGAGGATCCCCTGCTGAAGATCCGGCCCGAGGTGGAGACCGGCCTGGAGGATCCGCGCGCCATGGCCGGCATCCTCGCGGCCCTGGGCTACGCGCCGTGGCTCGAGATGACCAAGCGTCGCGCCCTCCTGCGCCGGGGCGCCCTGGAGGCCTGCCTGGACGAGACGCCCTTCGGCACCTACCTGGAACTGGAGGGGGAGGCGGCGGAGATCCGCGCCGAGATGGCCGCCCTGGGCCTGGGGGAGGACCAGGTGGAGACCCGCAGCTACCCGGCCCTCTTCCTGGAGCACGGCGGAGGCCGGCCGTGAGGGCCGCGGCTCCCCTCCTGCTCCTGGCCCTCGCGGCCTGCAGCCCGGGCTCGCCCGAGGCCCGGGTGCGCAAGGCCTTCGACGCGGCCGTGGCCGCGGTGGAGAAGGGGGACGCCGCCGGGGCCGCGGCGGTGCTCTCGCCGAAGTTCCTGGGCCCCGAGGGCATGGACCGGGCCGGGGCCCGCCTCTACCTTCTGGGCGTCCTCCGGGGACGCAGGGTGGGCGTGACCGTGCTGGGCAACCGCATCGAGGCCGGGGAGCGGGAGGCGACCCAGACCGTGGACCTCCTGTTCACCTCCCGGGGCGGAGGGGGCCTCCTTCCCGACGACCAGGGGCGCCGCACCCTTGTGATCCGCTGGGAGGCCCGGGACGGGGCGTGGCTCGTGCGGGAGGTGCAGTCAGGCGCCTAGGGCTGCTCCCCGGGCTGGCGCCGGCGGGGAAGGCGCGGCGTCTGACGCTCCTGCTCGAACACCTTCCGCAGCTGGGGGACCTTCAAGGCCATGGGCCAGAGGGCGTGGCCCGACTGCCGGGCCTGCATCATGGCGATGCCCGAACCCCGGTAATCCCCCGCGGCATACAGGGCGGCGATGCGGAGGGCGATGGCCTGCTCGTTGTTGGGCTGCTCCTTCACCCGTTCTTCCAGGAAGGCCAGGGTCCCCTTGGGATCCGCGTCCATGGCGGCCGCCGCCTCATCGAGGCTGCGGTACCGGGCGCCGGCGGCCGGCGGCGCGGCCTGTGGCTTCGGCGCCTCCACTTGGGGCGCGGCCGGCCTAGGCGCGGCCTGCATAGGCGCGGCCTGCGAAGGCGCGGCCTGCCAGGGCTGTTCCTGGGGCGGCTCCGCCTGGGGAGGTGGCTGGACGGGCGGCTGCTGGATGGGGGCGGGGGGAGGCGTCGCCGCGGCCTGGGCGGCGAGCCGGGCCTTCACGGACCGCAGGTGGCGCCGCCAGGCCCAGGCGCCGGCGGCCACGGCCCCGGCGACGACGAGTAGGGCGAGCAGGACCAGGGCGAGGCGGCCCTTGCGGGGGGGGGCCCCCACCGGGACCGGGCGCATGAGGGGCCTGCTCGTGCGCACGGAGATCTCCCGGGTATCCCCGCCCTTCCATTCGGGATCCCTGGCGGCCCGCAGATCGGCGGCCATGGCGTCCGCGGTGGCGTAGCGGGCCGCGGGCGACTTGGCCAGGGAGCGGGCCAGGATGCGGCGCACGTGGGGGCTGATGCCCGCCAGGACCTCCCCGTCCAGGGGCGCCGGCTCCTCGTTCACGATGTGGTGGAGGACCGTGGCCGTGGAATCCCCGCCGAAGGGGCGCTCCCCGGCCAGGGCCTCGTAGAGCATGACGCCCACGGCGAAGATGTCGGCCCGGTGATCGGGCTTGCCGCCCTGGACGCACTCGGGCGCCAGGTAGGCGAAGGTCCCCAGCAGGGTGCCCGTGGAGGTGAGTTCGCTTCCGGTGATGCGGGCGATGCCGAAATCCAGGACCTTGGCGTTGAGGCGGCTGCCGAAGCGGGTGACGCGCACGTTGCTGGGCTTGATGTCCCGGTGGAGCACCCCCCGCTGGTGGGCGTAGGCCAGCCCGTCGCACACCTGGGCCAGGAGTTCCAGGATCCCCCGCCGGTCCACCTCCCCCGACCGGAACAGGGCGGCCAGGTCCTGGCCGGGCAGGTGTTCCATGGCCATGTAGTGCACGCCTTGGTCCTCGCCGAACTCGTGGATGGTCACCAGGTTCGGATGATTGAGGCGGCCCGCGGCCTGGGCCTCCCGGATGAAGCGCTCGTGCGCGTCCGGGGCCGCCATGGCGGAGGGGTGGATGGTCTTGAGGGCCACCTCCCGGCCGAGGATGGTGTCCCGGGCCAGGAAAACCTCGCCCATGGCGCCTTCGCCGAGGCGCTCCAGGATCTCGAACTTGCCAAGGCGGCGGGGGCTGCTGGTCATGGGGCGGGATCCATCCGTTGCGCGGGGGGCGCCCCTCCAGTCTGACACGGGTGGCCAGCCGCCTTCATTCCGGGCGCAGGGACAGGAGCCAGGCCTCGTCCCGGACGGGGATGCCCAGGGCCTCGGCCTTGGCCAGCTTGGACCCGGCCTTCTCCCCGGCCACGAGGACGGTGGTCTTGGCGCTCACGGCCCCGGTCACCTTGGCCCCCAGCGCCTTGAGCAGGGCCTCGGCCTCCTCCCGGCCCAGGGTGGGAAGGGTGCCGGTGACCACGGCCACCTGGCCCCCCAGGGGCAGGCCCGAGAGGTCCCGGGGCTTCGGGGGCTCGGGGTCGACCCCCATGCCGGCCAGCTGCGCCGGGAGGTCCGGATGGAGGGCGGCGAAGGCCCGGATGGCGGAGGCCACCTTGGGCCCCACCTCCTCCACGGCCAGGAGCCGGGCCTCGGGAGCGTCCCACAGCTCCCGCAGGGAGGGCAGGGCCTCGGCCAGGAGCTCCGCGGTGCGGGCCCCCACCATGGGGATGCCCAGGGCGTGGATCCACCGGGCCAGGGGCTTGCGCCGGGCCGCGTCCAGGGCGGCCATGAGGTTCTGGGCGCTCTTCTCGCCCATGCGCTCCAGGCCGGCCAGCTGGGCCACGCCCTGGAGGGGGTCCCCCAGGAGGCGGAAGATCTCCCAGGGCTGGGCGTAGCGGGGCGCCAGCTGCTCCACGAGGGCCTCGCCGAGCCCTTCCACGTCCAGGGCCACCCGGCTTCCCATGTGCTGCATGCGCGCCGTGATCTTGGCGGGGCACTCGGGGTTCTGGCAGCGCCAGGCCACCTCGTCCTCGGAGTCCTTCCCCACGGTCCCGCCGCACACGGGGCAGGCCTGGGGCACGGCGGGGTCCGGGGCGTCCTCCGGGAGGCTTCCCGGCACCACGGCCACCACCTTGGGGATGACCTCGCCCCCCTTTTCCACGAAGACCTGGCAGCCCACCCTCACCCCCAGGCGGGCCATCTCGTCCGCGTTGTGGAGGGTGGCCCGGCGCACGGTGGAACCCGCCACCTCCACCGCCTCCAGTTCGGCCACCGGCGTGAGCTTGCCGGCGCGGCTCACCTGCCAGGTGATGCCCAGGAGGGTGGTGGTGGCCTGGAGGCCGGGGTACTTGAAGGCGATGGCCCACCGGGGCACCCGGTCCGTGAAGCCCAGGCGCTCCTGCAGGTCCAGGGCGTCCACCTTCACCACGACCCCGTCCGTGTCGAAGGGGAGCCGGAGCCTGGCCTCCCGCTGGGCCTCGATGAAGGCCAGGACGGCCTCGGCGTCCCCCTCCCCGTGGGCGGGCATGCGCAGGAATCCCCAGGAGGCCAGCTGGTCCATGCCCTCGCTGTGGCGGGCGGCCCCGATCCTCTGCCAGGGGAGGAAGGAGAGCTGGCGCTCCGCCGTGATGCGGCTGTCCAGCTGCTTCATGGTGCCGGCGGCCGCGTTGCGGGGATTGGCGAAGCGGGGCTCGCCCCGGGCGTCCCGCTCCCGGTTCAGCTCCTCCCAGCGGCGCCGGGAGAGGAAGACCTCGCCCCGCACTTCCAGGGTGGCCGGGGCGGCCTCCGGGAGCTCCAGGGGGATATCGGCGATGGTGCGGGCGTTCTCCGTGACATCCTCCCCCTCCTCGCCGTTGCCCCGGGTGACGGCCCGCACGAGGGTCCGGTCTTCGTACAGGAGGGAGAGGGAAAGGCCGTCCACCTTGAGTTCGGCCGAGAAGACGGGCGACGTCCCCAGGCCCTTGAGGACGCGGGCCTCCCACTCCCGCAGCTCGCCCTCGGAATAGGTGTTGTCCAGGCTCAGCATCGGCGTGGCGTGCCGGGCCTTGCGGAACTGGTCCAGGGGGGGCGCGCCCACCCTGCGGGTGGGGCTGTTGGGATCGGCGAAGAGGGGGTACGCCGCCTCCAGGTCGCGGAGCTCCCGCTCCAGGGCGTCGTACTCCGCGTCCGAGATGACGGGCTGGTCCAGGACGAAGTAGCGGCGCCGGTGCTCCAGCACCTGGGCCGCCAGTTCCTGCATTCGGGTCTTGGGGTCGGAAGCCATGGGGCCATTCTACCCCGGCCGGCTCACTTCACCTGGGCCCGGTGCCTCACGCCCATCACCACCCCCAGGCCCAGGAAGTAGCTGAGGGTGCTGCTGCCGCCGGCGCTGAAGAAGGGCAGCACGATGCCCTTGTTGGGCAGGACGCCGATCACCATGCCCACGTTCACCAGGAGGTGTAGGGCGATGATGCCCGCCGCCCCCACGCAGAAGTAGGTCTCCGAGGCGCTGCGGGCCGCCACCGCCGTGTCCAGGATCCGGGTCAGCACCAGGCCGAAGAGGCTGAGCGCCATGAGCACGCCCAGGAAGCCCCGCTCCTCGGCCCACACGGAGAAGACGAAGTCGGTGGTCTTCACGGGCAGGAAGTTCAGCTGGGTCTGGCTGCCGGCGGTGAAGCCCTGGCCCGTGAGGCCCCCGGCGCCGATGGCGATGCGGCTCTGGTTGATCTGGTAACCCTTGCCCTTGAGGTCCGCGCCCGGGTCAAGGAAGGTCATGACCCGCTGCTTCTGGTAGGGCTTGAGCACCTTGTGCCACGCGAAGACGCCCCCGGCGCACACCAGCGCCAGGGTGAGGGCCACCCACTTGGCGCGGACCCCCTTGATCACGGGGACGAGGGCGAGGATGGGCAGGAAGCTGATGGCCATGCCCAGATCGGGCTGCTTGAGGACGAGGAGCATGGGGAAGAAGACGAGGGCCGAGGTCTGGACGAGGTCCCAGCCGGAGAGGTCCTGGGGCTGGCGCGTGCCCAGGCGGTGCGCCACGAAGAGGAGGGTGATCCACTTCATGACCTCCGAGGGCTGGAAGGTGAGGCCCTTGAAGCCCAGCCAGCGCTGGGCGCCCCCGATGCGCTGCCCAGCGACGAGCACCGCCACCAGGGCGAGGATGCCCAGGGCGTAGAGGAACAGGCCGCTGCGGAAGATCCGGCGGGGATTGACCCCCGCGAGGAAGGCCATGAGGGCGAAGCCCAGCAGGGTCCACACGGCCTGCTTGGCCCAGATGTGGGGCTGGTTCGTGCCGCGCCCCGCGGAATAGACGGTGAGCAGCCCCATGACCACGAGGAGGACCATGGGCCAGAGGAGGGAGGTGTCCAGGGCGCGCAGGCGTTCCTTCACGGCTCTTCCCCTCCTTCCCCGTCGGTGCGGAACTCGTCCGGGATCTTGGCGCTGGGCGGGGGCAGGGGCTTCTTCAGGCGGTCGATGAACCAGTACTGGCAGAGCTTCTTCGCGATGGGGGCGGCGTTGGAGGCGCCGAACCCGGCGTTCTCGGCCACGACGGCGAAGGCGATCTGGGGGTTCTCCCGGGGGGCGTAGCCGGCGAAGAGGGCGTTGTCCCTCAGCTTCTTGGCTAGGGTGGCGTAGTGGGCGCGGTTGACGAAGGTCGTCACCTGGCTGGTGCCCGTCTTCCCCACCATGGTGAGGCCGGGAATGGCGGAATCCTTGGCGGTGCCGGACTGGACCACCTGGAACAGGCCCTCGTCGAGGATGGCGCGGATGCGCGGGTCCAGGCCCGTGTCCTTCGGGGGGGGCGGCGTGAAGAGCTCCATGGGGCGGTTGTCGTCGGGGCGCACCCCGTACAGGAGGTGGGGGGTGAGCAGCTTGCCGCCCGTGGCCAGCATGGCGTAGAAGCGCGCCAGGGCGATGGGGGTGATGCTGTTCGCGCCCTGGCCGATGGAGACGCTGATGGTCTCGCCGGCGTACCACTTCTCCTTCTTGACCCTGCGCTTCCACTCCCGGCTGGGGACGCGGCTGGCGGCCTCGTGGGGCAGGTCCACTCCGGTGGGGGAGATGAGCCCGTACTTCTCGGCGGCGGCGTGGATGTCGTCCACGTCCAGCTTCATGCCCAGCTCGTAGAAGTAGATGTCGCAGCTCTTGGCGATGGCCTGGACGAGGTCCACGGTGCCGTGGGTGGCGTCGCAGCGGAAGTCCCGGTTGTAGAAGACCTTGTGCCCGTAGCACGTGAAGCGGGTCTCGGGGGTGATCAGGCCGCGCTCCAGGGCCGCCAGGGCCACCAGCAGCTTGAAGGTGGAGCCCGGGGGGTACCGCCCCTGGGTGACCCGGTCCAGCATGGGCCGGTCGGGGTTCCCCCAGTACTTCTCCACCTGCTCCTGGGTGAGGCGGTTGAGGAAGATGTTCGGGTCGTACGAGGGTGCGGAGTACATGGCCAGGATGCCGCCGTCCCGGAGGTCGATGACGACGCCGGCGCCGGAGTTGGCGCCGAAGGCCTCCTTCATGACCTGCTGGAGGCCCGCGTCCAGGGTGAGGTAGACGCTGCGGCCCGGCCTGGCCTCCACCTGGCCGAAGACCGCCACCTCCCGGCCCAGGTTGTCCACCAGGCTCCGGCGCTGGCCGTCCACGCCCCTCAGGCGGTCGTTGCGGCTGGCCTCGAAGCCGGAGCGGCCGATGATCTCGCCCAGCTGGTAGGTCTCGGGATTCTTGGCCAGCTCCTCGGGGGTCACCTCCCCCACGTAGCCCAGGGCGTGGCCCGCCAGGTCCTGGCCCAGGTAGACCCGCCGGGGGGCCACCTCGATGCTCAGGAAGGGGAAGCGGGCGCGGAGGATCTCGGCCCGGGCCAGGGCGGGATCGTCCAGGTTGTCCTGGAGCACGAGCATGCGGTTCCCCGCGGCCTGGCGGATGGCCTGGATGCGCTTGCGGAGGGTCTCGGGCTCCATCTGGAGGGCGGCGGCCAGGGCCTCCACCTGGGCGGGATCCCGGGGCAGGTCCTCGCTCTGGATCACCAGGTGCAGGGCCCGGCGGTTGTCCACGATCTTGTTGCCGTTGCGGTCGTAGATGATGCCCCGGGGGGCGGGGACCGTGCGGGTCTTCACGGCCTGGGAGAAGGCAAGGCGCTGCATCTCGCGCCGCAGGCCCAGCTGCACCCAGCCGTAGGCCAGGACGAGGCCCAGGATCATGCAGTAGACCACCGTCTTCATCACGGCGATGCGGCGGTGGATGAGGTGGCGGTTGACGATTTCCATCCCCTACCTCCGGTGGATGGGCTCGTGGAGGCGCAGGGCCAGGGTGGCCCAAAGCGGCACGGCCCCCACGGTCCAGAGCCACTGCCAGCCCCAGGCGTGGGGGCCGCTGGCGGCCCGCATGAGGAGGTTGGCCAGGATCCAGTGGAGGAAGGCCAGGGCGGCCTGCCGTCCCCAGAAGGGGGTGCGGGAGTGGGGCGGCCACTGGATGAGGAGGGCGTAGGCCAGGAGGCAGGAGATCATGCCCGCCAGGGGGGTGGCGCCCATGTGGGGGTGCAGGCGCAGGCTGCCCTCGGCCACCCAGCCCGCGGCGCAGGCCCAGAGCATGCCCGTGAGGGGGGAGGGGAAGCCAGGGGCCAGGCCCAGGACGAGGAAGACGTGGAAGACGGCCTGGACCCCGGGCCAGGGGGCCGTGAGGGGCAGGCAGGCCAGGGAGGCCAGGGCGATCAGGTGGCGGCGGGCCACGGGCGGGGCCTGGGGGTTCATGGCGTCCCCTTCCTGGGCCGGCCCTTGTCCGCCTTGGCGCCCTGGGCGCGGGCCGCGGGCTGGGCGGCGGGGCTGGGCAGTTCCAGCTGGGGCCGCGGGGGGAGGATGAGCACGAGGGCCACCCGGTCCAGGGGCGCGGCCAGGGCCACCTCCACCTGGAGCTCCACGTCCCGCGGCTTCACGGCGCTCACGTAGCCCACCAGGAGGCCCCGGGGGAAGTTGCGGTCGAGGCCGGAGGTGTAGACGGGCTCGCCCACCTGGACCACCTCCTGGCTTCCGATGTAGCGCAGGGCGGCCTTGCCCGGGCCCAGGCCCTGCAGGACCCCCGTGGCCCGGCTCCGGGCCAGCATGACCCCGGTGGAGGCGTTGTAGGCGTCCAGGGGCAGGAGGCTGGACTGGCCGGGGCCCACCTCCCAAAGGCGGCCCACCACGCCCTCGGGGCAGATGACGCCCTGGTCGGGCTGGAGGCCCGCGTCCGCGCCCTGGTCCAGGAAGAGGCCGCCGAAGGGGGCCCGGCGGGTGCTGGCCACGACCCGGGCGGCGGTGAAGGTCAGGGGCAGGAGCTTCTTGAGGCCCAGGAGGCGCACGGCCTCGTCCGCCTCCGCCAGGCGCGGGGCCTGGGCGTCCCGCTCCGCCTGGAAGGCGGCCACCTGGGCCCGGAGGCGGGTGGCTTCCGCCACGGCCTCCCGGTAGGTGTCCAGGCGCTGCCGGCGCTGGTCGCGCCAGCCTTCGAGGCGGGCCGAGACCAGCCGGGACGGCGTCCCCGCCAGGTCCATGAGGTGGCGCCAGCGGCCGCCGGGGCCGCGACCCAGGAGGATCCAGCCCAGGTGCCCCGCGAGCAGGGCCACCATGGCCCAGCGCCTGCGTCCGGACGGGTTCCAGCCCCAGGCGCTCCGCCTCACGTCATCAGTCCAGGATCTGGATGCGCCTCAGGAAGGGGATGTCCTCCAGGAGCATGGCCGTGCCGCGCACCACCGCCGTCTCGGGGTTCTCGGCCCGGTAGCAGGGGAGGTGGGTCTCCTTGGAGATGCGCACGTCCAGGCCCTGGATCTTGGAGCCGCCGCCGGTGAGGCAGATGCCCCGGTCGATGAGGTCCGCCGCCAGCTGGGGGGGCGTCTCGTTGAGGGCCTTGCGCACCAGGTCGATGATGGCGCTGATGGGCTCGGCCAGGGCCTCGCGGATCTCCGTGTCGTTGAGGGTGAGGGTCTTGGGCAGGCCCTCGAACTGGTCGCGGCCGCTGATGCTCATGGTGCGGGTCTTGTCGGAGACGTAGGCGGAGCCCAGGGTCCACTTGACCTCCTCGGCCGCGGCCTCGGAGATGAGCACGTTGTACTTCTCGCGGATGTACTTGATGATCGCCTCGTCCATCTCGTCGCCGGCGACGAGGATGGAATCGGAGAAGACCTTGCCGTTGTAGGAGATCACCGCCACGTCCGTGGTGCCGCCGCCGATATCGACGATCATGCAGCCCCGCTTCTCGTTGATGGCCAGGCCCGCGCCGATGGCGGCCACCATGGTCTGGTCCACGAGGAAGACCTCGCCGGCCTTGGCGTCGTAGCAGACCTGCTTGACGGCCCGGCGAGCCACCTGGTGGGCCCGGGGGGGCACGCTGACGACGATGCGGGTGCGGGCGATGCCCCGGTTGGGCCGGGCCTTCTTGATGAAGGCGGCCAGCATCTTCTCGGCGGCGTCCACCTCGTAGATCATCCCGTCCTTCATGGGGCGGATCGTCTGCACGCCCTGGGGGGTGCGGCCGAGGAGCTGCTTGGCCTCGTCGCCGACGGCCTCCACCTCGTGGGTCTGGGTGTTCAGGGCGACAATGGAAGGCTCGTAGACGACAATGCGTCCCGCCTGCCGGGTGTACACCAGCACGGAGGCGGTGCCCAGGTCGATGGCGAGATCGGACGTGAACAGGCTGGACCAGAATTGACTCGAAAAGGGTGTCGGCACGTGGCGCTCCGGCGAATCTCTTAGAATGCCATGGAAATCAAGATTTTGCCGCATCCAGCAGTTCCCGGACCAGCAGGTCGGGGTCCAGGCGGGTGGGCAGTTCCCGGTGATAGCCCCGGACCCACCGGGACCCGTTCACCAGGATAAAGGGAATCGCTCGCTTGCCCGTCTCCTTTTCCAGCCTTTCCGCGGCACCCGGGGTGGTCTCGATGTCCACATCCCGGTGGGGGACCCCCTCCTGGGCGAGCCACCGCTCCAGGCGCCGGCAATCCGGGCACCAGGTGGCGGTATATACTTGAAGATCCAATTCCTTGAGGGATTCGCGGGCGGGCATGGAGCATCCTCGCTAGGCAGGGTATGCCTTCGCTGTCATTCTGGAACTGAAACGTTTAGGAGAGAAGCATGGAAATGCGCAGCGCGCGGGTCATGGCAATGTGCGGCATCCTCGTGGCGGGCATCGCCTGCTCCAAGGGCTCCAAGGACACCTCCAAGGTCCTCGCCAACGTGGGCGGGGAGAAGATCACCGAGAAGACCTTCACCGAGACCGTGACCGTCCTGCTGGGCGACGAGGCCCGGGCCAAGGACCTGATCAGCAATCCCGCCAACCGGGAGCAGCGCAACCGCTTCCTCCAGGAGATCGTGGACCAGAAGGCCCTCGTCAAGTTCGGCGAGAAGCAGGGCCTGGACAAGGAGCCCAAGGCCCGGATCCTCATGGACGCCGCCAAGGCCAACGCCTTCGGCATGATCCTCATGGAGCGCAGCGTCGGCACCGGCGAGCCCTCCGAGGAGGTCCTCAAGGCCCACTACGAGAAGGTGAAGGCCCAGGCCAAGGCCGCCGGGCAGGACAAGGACTTCCCCCCCTTCGAGGCCGTGAAGCCCCAGGTGGCCGCCGCCGTGCGCCGCGAGCAGATCGCCGGCGCCAGCAACGGCATCGTCACCCGCGCCAAGGCCGCCGTGCCCTCCACCATCGACCCCGAGTGGCGCTCCGCCGGCGCCAAGTAGCCGTCTCCCGCAGGAATCGAACGGCCCCCGGAAACGGGGGCCGTTCCAGTTCCGCCGGGGGCCGGCCTATTTCCAGTGCTGGCCGATGAAGGCCTCCACCTCGGGCAGGCCGCCCTGGAGGACCAGGTAGCCGTTGTGGGGCTCCCGGGGCGTGATCTCGTGGTTCACCGGGGTCAGGAGCATCTCCCGGATCCGCTTCGGGTCCTCGGTCTGCCCCAGCACCCAGGCCAGCTTCATGTAGGCCGTCTCGGGGAGCATGTTGTCCATGGGGATGATGCCCAGGTTCAGCAGGTCCCGGCCCGTGTCGTACACGTACATCTGGGCGTAGCCCCAGATGGTCTGCACGGTCATGACGACGGTCATGCCCTTCTGGATGGCCCGCTTCACGGCCGGGTAGAGGGGCTTGTTGATGTGGCCAAGGCCCGTGCCGGCGATGACCAGGCCGCGGTAGCCCATGTCCGAGAGGCCGTCGATGATGTCGGGGTTGAAGTTGGGGTAGTAGTACTGGATGGTGACCTTCTCCTCGAAGGCCGGGTTGATCACGGGGACCCGGGTCTTGTCGCGCCTGAGGATGTCGTCGGTGAGGTAGGTGAAGTGGCTGCCGCGCTCGTTCTTCTCGCGGCTCACCGTGGCCAGGGGGGTGGCGCCGATGGTGCGGAAGGTGCTGCGGTAGCTGGAGTGCATCTTCCGGCAGCGGGTGCCCCGGTGCAGGAGGTCGTAGTTGTCGGAGGTGGGTCCGAACATGCAGAGCATCACCTCGGCGATGTCGCACTCGGCGGCGGTGCGCACGGCGTTCATGAGGTTCAGGGCCGCGTCCGAGGAGGGGCGGTCCGAGCTGCGCTGGCTGCCCACGAGCACGATGGGCACGGGGGAGTTCTGCACCATGAAGCTGAGGATGGCGCCCGTGTGGCTCATGGTGTCCGTGCCGTGGCCGACCACGATGCCGTCGACGCCCTTGGCGATCTCGTCGCCGATGGCCAGGGCCAGGGCCTTGTACTGCTCGGGGCCCATGTTCTCGCTGAAGACGCCGAAGAGCTTCTTGGTGTCCATGTTGGCGATGTCGGCCAGTTCCGGCACGGCCCCGTAGAGCTCGCCGGGGGTGAAGGCGGGGATCACGGCTCCGGTGCGGTAGTCCAGGCGCGAGGCGATGGTGCCGCCGGTTCCCAGGAGGGTCACGTTGCGCTTGCGGTAGTCGCTGGGGAAGGCCTTCTCGGGGATGCGGTAGACGGCCTTGCGGTAGCCGGTCTCGACGGCGGTGCGGATGCGGGAGGCCTCCACGCCCACGTTGTAGCCGTTGAAGAGCTTCACCACGATGTGCAGGTCGTCGAAGGTCTCGCTGCGGGGCAGGATCACGCCCTTGAAGAGCGAGTCCCGGTCGTTGACGATCTCCACCTCGCTCCAGACGCCGATGGCGTGGCGCTCCAGGGCGTCCCGGGCGGGGCCGCGGTAGCCCTGGAACCGGTCCTCCCGCTCGTTCAGGGGGATGGCGGCGCTCATCGGGAAGCCTCCTGGGTGAGCCGGGTCCTGAGGTATTCGGCCACGTCCCTGGCGGGGGCGCGCCCGAGGAGCATCTTCATGGCCCGCCCGGCCAGGAAGCGCAGGCGCTTGCCGTCGGAATCGCCCTTGTCGATGCGGTAGTCCTCCATGGAGAGGCCGTTGAGCTCGCGGCTCCAGGCCTCCCGGGGCTGGATGCCGATGCGCAGGGCCTCCATGGCGCCCAGGGCGCTCTGGCCGGGGTTCGCGGCCATGTGGGCGGCCAGCATCTGGATGCCCTCCCGGGGGATCCGGCCGCCGGTGTAGAGATCGAAGATCTGCACCCACTCGGCTTCGCCCAGGCGTTCCACGGGCAGCCCCTTGCGGTGCAGGGCCTTGGCCCGCTGGCCGATCTCCACGGCGGCCAGGAGGCCGTCGGCCCCCGTGAGGCGCACCACGGCGTCCACCAGGTTCACGCCGCCCCGGCGGATGAGGTACTCCGTCGTCTCCGGGGGGACGCCCCAGGCGCCGTACGTATGGAAGCGCTCCCAGGGGGTGGGGCGCATGCGGGCCCGGGCGGCCGCCACCCGATCCGCGGTGATGCGGGTGGGCGGGGAGTCGGTGTCCGGATACATGCGGTCCGGGCCGGGGAGGATGCGCTCGAAGGTGGTGAACCCGCCGGCCAGGGACTGGCGGGTTTCCTGGGGCACCCCCTTGAGGGCGTCCACGAAGCGGAGCCGGATCTCCTCGGCGGCCGTGCGGCAATCGGCCTCGGGGCCGAAGACGATGAAGTAGTCGTCGTTGTCCGCCATGCGCAGCTTCCGGCGCAGGCGCTCCACGGTGCGGTGCTTCAGGGGGAACTCTGGCATCTGCTGGCCGCTGAGCACGATGGGCGCTTCGTCCAGGCAGGCGATGACCCGGATCCGTCCGGATAATTCGTCCAGGAAGGTGGTTTCGGGCTGGGTGGGCCACTGGGCCAGGCCCAGGCCCCCCTCCAGGCGCACGGCGAAGATGCGCCCGCCGCCCCGGATGGCCCGTTGCATGAAGCCCAGATCCACGCCCTGGAACACATCGGTGACATCGCACACGTGGGTGCGCACATGGCCCGGCTCCGTCCAGCCCCGGCGCTGGAGCTCGTCCCGCAGGCGCAGGAGGTTCACCTGGCGCACGGCTTCGTTGTGCACGAGCTTCACGGCCCAGGCGGCCTTGGGCACGCCCTTGATCTCCACTCGGCTGCCGCCCCGGACGCTGACATTCACGTCCTGCCGGCTGGCGCCGATGCCCGTGCGCACCCGCCCCGTGCTCCGGGCCAGCAGGCCGCAGAGGGTGATGGCGTCCCGCACCTCCTGGGGGGTGCGGAGATCGGGGCCCGTCACCGTCTCGGTGAGGGGCATGCCCAGGCGGTCCGTGCGCCATACGATGCGGTGCCCCTTGTCGCTCACCTCGCGGCAGGAGTCCTCCTCGATGGACACGTGGGTGACGGACAGGGTGCGGCCGTGGAAGGGCATCCCGCCGTTCATGCCCACGATGGCCGTGCGCTGGAAGCCGGTGGGGATGGAGCCGTCCAGGTACTGCTTCCGGGCGATGTGGACCTCGTCGATGATATCCATGCCCATGGCCAGGCAGAGCTCGATGGCGACGTCGATGGCCTCCTGGTTCACGAGGAAGGGCGGCGTGTCGTCCATTTCGTAGGTGCAGACGTTGAGGTGGTTCAGGAGATAGATGATCTCCTTCTTCGTCTTGAACTCCATGAGGGCGGTGCCGTCGTACTCGCCCAGCTCCGAAAGGGTGGGGCGCATGTGGCGGAGGACCTCGCCGTCGTGGGTGCGGGTGTAGAGGCCCGCGGGGCAGCGGCAGAACAGCTTGTGGTCCGTCAGGAGCTGCTGGTGGACCTCCAGGCCTGAGATCAAGCCCGCCGATTGATAGTCCAGCTTCTCGATCATGACTCACCTATTCCGGGGGGAGGATCAGATGGTCGCCTTCCGCCGAAGGAACCGTCAAGGCGACCCCCGGCATTGATGACCCCCGTCACATCCCGGGCTTCGGGCGGGGCCGGGCCGGGGGCGCGGCCTTGACGCCCATGGGCTATTTCCGCTTCCGGGGCCGGCCGTCGCGGCGGCCGCCAACACTCCGGGTCGGGGCTCATCTAACTCCCTAGGCCCCTTGGCCTTGTTGGAGCATCCATGCACCGATTCCTCATTCCCCTCTTCGCCGCCTCCACCCTCCTCTTCGGCGCCCAGCCCGACGCCCACCCGAAAAAGACCTGCTGTTCGGCCAAGTGCTGCAAGCCGGACCGCAACTGCGACCGGCACTGCGACAAGGCCTGCGAAAAGGCGGGCTGCACCACGTGCTGCGACAAGACGACGAAGCTTCATCCGGCCCCCACGGAGCATCCCAAGCCCTGAACCGCCCCGTTTCCCGAGGCCCGGCGGCTTGTTCCGCCGGGCCTCGGCCCGTGGGCGGGGCCTGGAGCCTCCCATGGATCAGCCCCCCTTCCGCACCCCCTACGCCATCGGTTTCACCTGGGTGGTCCTCCTGGCCGTGGGATTGCCGGCCGCCCTCGTGCTCCGCCCTTTCCTCCCCGCCATCGGCTGGGCCGTGGTGCTCACGGCGGGGTTCTGGCCCGTGTGGAAACACCTCCGCCGGCGCATGCCCGGCCACCCCGGATGGGCGGCGGGCCTCTTGACCCTGGCCGTGGGCCTCCTGGGCATCGTGCCCGCCACCCTCCTGGCGGGGGTGCTCGTCCAGCAGGCGCGGGAGGCGGCCCTGGCCCTTTCGGCGCGGCTGGAGGCCTCCCATGTGCGGGCCCTGGGGGATCTCATGAACCTGCCCCGGGTCTCCGGCGCCCTGGCCTGGGTGGAGGCCAAGGCGGGCCTTTCCCCGGAGGCCCTGCGGGAGGGCATCCGGCAGGGCCTGGGCCGGGTGGCCTCCTTGGCGCCGGGCCTAACGGCCAGGCTCGCCCTGGGCACCTTCGAGGCCCTGGGGACCCTGGCCGTCACCCTGTTCCTGCTCTTTTACGGATTCCGGGACGGGGACCGCATGGGCCGCGCGATCCTGGCCCTCCTGCCCGCGAGCCGGGCCTCCCGGGCCCGGGTGGGCGCCACCTTCCTGGAACTGCTCCAGGTCCTCTTCCGGGGCACGGTGCTCTGCGCCCTGGCCCAGGGGGCCGCGGGGGCCATAGGCTGGTGGGTGGCCGGCCTGCCTCTTCCCGCCCTGGCGGGCGCCGCCATGGGCGTCCTCTCCATCCTGCCCGTGGGCGGCACCGCCCTGGTGTGGCTCCCCGGGGTGGCCTGGGCCTGGATGGACGGCCACCGGGCCGGGGCCATTTTCCTGCTGGCCTGGGGGCTGGCCGTGGTCTCCTTCGTGGCGGATAACATCCTGCGGCCGCTGCTCCTGAGGGGTGCCCGCCAACTTTCCACGCCCGTGGTCCTCCTGGGCGTCTTCGGGGGATTGCCGGCCTTCGGCCCCCTGGGGCTCTTCCTGGGCCCCCTGATCCTCGTCCTGGCCTCGGGCCTCCTGCGGATCCTGGCCGCCCAGGCCCGGGCCGGAAGGCCCCCGATGCGAAGAAAGGCCCCGGAGGGCCTTTCTTCGCATCCGCTGTCGCCGGGGTGAAGGCGTTCAGGGGGTCTGGAAAACGAACCTGGGGTGGCAGGCGGTGCAATCGTTCTCGGAGGCCTTGTGCATGTGGTGGCACTTGTTGCAATCCGCGTCCGTGCCGTAGTGGCGGGACTGGTGGGGATTGCGGGGCTGCACCTTGGCGGTGGCGGCCGCCAGCTCTTCCGTGGGGCCGTGGCATCCCACGCAGGTGCGCATGGGGACCTGGCCCTTGGGGCCGGCCTGGTCGTGGCACTGGGCGCAGGTGACGCCGCTCAGGGCGTGGATCTGGACGCCCTTGATGCGGCCCGCCAAGGTGGCGGGCTTGCCCTGGCCCGCACCGTGGCAGGTCCGGCAGGCCTTGAAGTCCTTGCCCTGGATGGACACGTGCCCGGCGGGCAGCTTGATGGCGTCAGCCTTGACGGCCGGCTTGGCCGAGGCCTGGACCCCCAGGACGAGGGCGGCGGCGGCCAGCAGGGTTGGAATGAATCTCCCAAATCGGTTCATGGTCTCTTCCTGTGAAGGGGCGAGAGGGTGAAAGAGCGACCGGACCCGCCCCACCTCCCAGGGGGCGGGCCCGGCGGCGACCTTACAGGCTCGCCACGTGCTTCCCGGTGAGGTACCCGATCGTGTAGCACCGGCCCAAGGAGAGACCGGGCACCGTGAGGGGGTAGTCAATGCCGCCGTAGAAGCCGCCGCTCAGGTTGCCGACCACGTACAGGCCCTTGATGGGCTTGCCGTCGGCGGCGAGGGCGTTGTGGTTCTCGTTGACCACCATGCCGGAGGTGATGGCGGAGACCCGGACCGTGCGGTGGATGCCGTAGAAGGGCGCCTTCAGCACGGGGGCCATCTTCTCGGCCGGATTGCCGAAGTCCTCGTCCCGGCCGGCGGCGGCCAGCTCGTTGTAGCGCTTCACCGTGGCCACCAGGTTGGCGGGGTCGATCTCCAGCTTGCGGGCCAGCTCTTCCAGGGTATCGGCCACGTGGGTGTTGATGAAGGGTTCCAGCACGCCCTTCTTGGGGCCGGGGACGCCGGGCATGTAGTTCTTCAGGCCCTCGGGGGGAACAAGCCGGCCGGGCCACTTGGCGGCGCGGGTCATGTAATCCGCGTCGAAGATCTGGCAGTAGTGGCCGGCGTCCTCTTCGCTCTTCAGGTAGTTGTTGAGCAGGGACATGTCCACGCATTCGCTGACGAAGCGCTTGCCCTTGCGGTCCACGGCCAGGAAGGGCATATCGCACATGGTGGCCGGGCCCGCGTCGAAGTCGTGGAGCATCTTGGTGTGGCCGATGGGCTCGATGACGCCGCCGGCCCAGTAGGCGAGGACGAACCCGTCCCCGTCCCGATCCATCTGCTTGCGGCCCAGATTGCGGAGATCAGGCAGGAAGTAGTCGCTCATGGCCTTGTTGCTCTGGTAGTCGCCGGTCGCCAGGATCACGCCCTTCTTGGCCATGAAACGGACGTACTTGCCCTGGGGGTCCTGGGCGATGACACCGATGACGGCGCCGGCCGGGGACTGGACCAGGCTCATGGCCGGGTGCCGGTAGAAGAACTTCACCCCCTGCTTTTCGGCGTAGGCGGCCAGGTGGCGCATGCCATCGCCCGTGGTGTAGGGCTTGGGGCCGAAGAAGGAGGTGATGTAGTTCATCTTGTAGCCGTTCACCTTGAGGTTCGGGCCATGCTGCAGGTTCCCCTGGTCGATGACGGGGGAGCCGCCCTTCTTGGCCCGGTCGATGACCCACTTGACGGCTTGGCCGCTGTTGTAGGCCCACTGGCGCACGAGCTTGGGGTTGCTGCGGTGATTGTTATCGCCAATGATGCGGGCGACCAGGGCCTCCACGCCCGCCTTGTCGCACCCATCCAGGTCCAGGCCCGTGCCCGTGTTGCCCTGGCTGACGGCGAAGGGGGCCTTCTGGAGGACGATGACCTTGGCGCCCGCCTCCTGGGCGGAGAGGGCGGCGCACACGCCCGAGGCGCCGGCGCCCACCACCACCACGTCGCAGGTGTGGGTGGCGACGATGGCCTTCTCGGGAATGGCCTTGGGCTTGGGCATGAACTGGAGGGTGGCGCCTCCGTCGGAGCTGTGGGCGAACTCCGTGCCGGGGGCGGGGGTGCCGGGGGCCTTCCGGCCCTTGGGGGCCTCGGGGACGGCGGCCAGGGCGGGGACGGACGTCATGCCCAGGACGGCGGCGCCCGCCGCGCCGGCGGCGGTGGTGGCCAGGAAGGAACGCCGGGACAAGCCGTTCTGGAGGGCCTGCCGGGTGGAGGGATCCAGTTCCGGATCGAGGGGGGGGAGCGGTTTGGACATAGGTGAGGTCTCCGGGGAGGTTGGAAGCGGCAGGCCGAAGGCCCCCGGCCGGGAGGGCCGGAGGTGCGCGGGTGGCGGCGGAGCGGGACCCGGGCGTTTCTACCATGCTAGGGCTCCCGGCCCTTCCCCCCCAGGGCGCCAGCCTCCCGGGACGGGTGATTTTCGAGCTTTCTTTATCGAAATCTAAATCAAGCAATTATAGGTGTTTGGTTTTGCGGCGGGTCGGGACGCCCCGGGGCGGATTTGGGGCTCGGGTAATTTTCTGCGGGGGCCGGGTAGTAATCGTGCGGGGCTCCCTCCTCCCTTCCCTCCGGGCGGTGGGTTGGGAAAAAAAGAAAAGGTGATTCATGGGGTATCGGTCGGGTCCAGGCCCCCTGATGGCTGTTCGATACTTTGCCCGGCATGTTCCAATGGAGGCGCTCAGTCCATCCATCCTGGCGCGCGTGCGCCTTCGCGAGGAGGTCCCTTCCCATGTCCTTCCTTCCACGCACGATCCTGCGGGCCTGCCTGTCCGCGGTGATGCTGGCGGTGCCGCTGACGGCCAAGCCCGCCCCGGGCAAGACCCCGCCCGTCCTCGACCGGGAGCTCTTCTTCGGCAACCCGGAGATCGCCGGGGCCCAGATCAGCCCGGACGGCACCTACATCGCCTTCCTCAAGCCCTGGAAGGACACCCGGAACGTGTGGGTGAAGAAGGTCGGGGAACCCTACTCCGCCGCCAGGCTGCTCACGGCCGAACCCAAGCGGCCCCTGGCCGGGTTCTTCTGGAGCCGGGACGGCAAGCGCCTCCTGTTCGTGAAGGACAAGGACGGCGACGAGAACTTCAACGTGTGGGCCGTGGATCCCGCCGCCGCCCCCGGGAAGGGCCAGGAGGCCCCGGCGGCCTACAACCTCACCGACGCCAAGAAGGTCCAGGCCAGCATCTACAGCCTGCCCAAGGCCGATCCCGACACCCTCTACGTGGGCCTCAACGACCGGGATCCCGCCTGGCACGACCTGTACAAGGTCAAGCTGTCCACGGGGGAGAGGACCCTGCTGCGCCAGAACACGGAGCGCATCGCCGCCTGGATCTTCGACCAGAAGGGGACCCTCCGCCTGGCCATGCGCACCACGGACAGCGGCAGCACCGAGCTGCTGCGCGTGGACGCCAAGGGCTTCACCAAGATCTATGAGACCAACGTCTTCGAGAGCTGCGGCCCCATCCAGTTCCACAAGGACGGCAGAAGGGTCTACCTGGAGACCAACAAGGGCGACCGGGACCTGCTCCAGCTCGTGCTCCTGGATCCGGAGACGGGCAAGGAGGAGCTGGTGGAGAAGGACCCGAAGGGGCGCGTGGACTTCGGCAGCGCCTTCTTCTCCGATATCACCGACGAGCTGGTGCTCACCTCGTACACGGACGAGAAGACCCGGGTCTACTTCCGGGACAAGGGCTGGGAAGCCGACTACAACCTGCTGAGGCGCAAGCTCGCCGGGAAGGAGATCAGCTTCGCCTCCATGACCGCGGACGAGAAGGTCGTGATGGTCGCGGCCTACAGCGACACGGATCCGGGCTCCCGCTACCTCTTCGACCGCAGGACCAAGAAGCTCAGCCTGGAGTACGTGTCCCGGGAGAAGCTGCCCCGTGAGCACATGGCCACCATGCTGCCCATCCGCTACCCCTCCTCGGACGGGCTCGTGATCCCCGCCTACCTCACCCTGCCCAAGGGCGTGCCGGCCAAGAACCTCCCCGTCATCGTCAACCCCCACGGCGGACCCTGGGCCCGGGACCGGTGGGGCTTCAACAACGAGGTCCAGTTCCTGGCCAACCGCGGCTATGCCGTGCTGCAGATGAACTTCCGGGCCTCCACGGGCTACGGCAAGAAGTTCCTCAACGCTGGCAACAAGCAGTGGGGCGACCGCATGCAGGACGATATCACCTGGGGCGTCAAGTACCTGGTGGGCAAGGGCATCGCGGACCCCAAGCGCGTGGGCATCTACGGCGCCTCGTACGGCGGGTACGCCACCCTGGCCGGCGTGACCTTCACCCCCAAGCTCTACGCCGCGGCCGTGGACTACGTGGGCGTCTCCAACCTGATCTCCTTCCAGGAGACCATCCCGCCCTACTGGGAGGCCTTCCGCAAGATCCTCACCACCCGCGTGGGCGACCCCGCCAACGCCGAGGAACGCAAGCAGCTCATTCGCCAGTCGCCCATCAACGCCGCGGACAGGATCGTCACCCCGCTGCTCGTCATCCAGGGGGCCAATGATCCCCGGGTGAACAAGGCCGAATCCGATCAGATCGTCATCTCCCTGCGGGACCGCAAGTACCCGGTCACCTACCTGGTGGCCGGCGACGAGGGCCACGGCTTCCATCGCCCCGTGAACAGCATGGCGATGTACGCCGCCACCGAGGCCTTCCTGGCCAAGCACCTGGGGGGCCGCTTCCAGGAAGGCGGGACGCCGGAAGTGGTGAAGCGCCTGGCCGAGATCACCGTGGATCCCGCCACCGTCAAGCTGGCGCCCAAGGTCGATCTGGCCGCCACCGCCCTGCCCAAGCCCGCCGCCGACCTGGCCCCCCGCAGCGCCGCCTACGCCGGCACCCTGGCGGTGCAGGGCCAGAGCCTGCCCGTGACCTCCACCTCCGCCGTGAAGGAGGCGGAGGGCGCCTGGGTGATCGAAGAGTCGGCCAAGCTGCCCATGGCCGAGATGAGCGACGTCACCACCGTGGACAAGGGCACCCTGGCCGTGCGCAAGCGCTCCATCAAGCAGGGCCCCGTCGCCATCGACCTGGCCTTCAAGGACGGCAAGGTCACCGGCTCCATGGGCATGAACGGCCAGAACCGCCCCATCGCCGCCGATCTGGGCGGCGAGATCTTCGCCGACGGCGCCTCCACCGGCGAGGCCCTGGCCCACCTGCCCCTGGCCGAGGGCTACGCCGTCACCTTCCGCGTCTTCGACCCGATGAAGGTGAAGGCCGCCTTCAAGACGGCCAAGGTCCTGGGCGCCGAAGAGGTGAAGGTGCCCGCGGGCGCCTTCCAGGCCTGGAAGGTGGAAGTGGCCTCCGCCGAGGGCGAGCCCGGCACCACCACCCTGTGGATCGACAAGGCCTCCCGCCGCGTCGTCAAGACCGCCACCGTCATCCCCCAGATGGGCGGCGCCACGCTGACGACGGAACTCCAGCCCTGATCCTGGCCGGTACCCAGGAAGGGCGGCCGGTTGGCCGCCCTTCCCTTGTACGGGACTTCAGGTCCGGGCCTCGCCCGGGCATGAAGGGGGGGCGTGGGGGGCCGGAGAGGGCGCGAAGCGACCGCGCGGTCCCCCCAGGGGAGGATCAATCGACGGTGATGGACTTGGAGACGTTCTTGGGGCTGTCGGGGTGCACCCCGTGATCGGCCACGGCCAGCTGGTCCAGGTACTCCATCTTCAGCTCGGACATGCGGAAGGCGAGGCGCTGGAGGACGATGGAGGCGGCGAAGACGAAGAGGTTCGGGTCGCCGGAGGGGGGGACCTCCAGGTGCAGGGACTGGTACTTCTCGTCGCCCATGGGCCGCCCCGCCGCGGCCAGGGCCAGGTCGGGGTGGGGCTCGGAGATGAGCAGGATGTCGGCCCCCCGGATCTTGTGGGTGTGGATCTGGCTGATGGTGATGCGCGCGTCCCGGTCGTCGGGGGGGCAGAGGAAAAGCAGGGGGTAGTTGGAGAAGTGGGATTCCACCAGGGCCGGGTGGGCCTTGAGCACGGCCTCGCCGCCCGGGAAGGGACCCGCGCCCCGCAGGGCCTCCCAGGCGTCCAGGAGCCCGGCGAGGTCGGCGATGGAGAAGAGGGTGTTCTTGCCCAGGATGGTGTTGGGCCCGTGCTTGAACTCGGCCGCGTCGTAGCCCTCGGCGTGGTTGAGCACCACCTCGCGGATCTTGAGGGCGCCCTCCCGGGCCAGGCCGATGAGGCCGGTGCCCAGGATGTGGAGGCTGGGCTCCAGGTGCAGGCGGCGCGCGGCGGCCTCGACGGCGCCGCCGCAGGTGGCCAGGGTGGCCTTGACCAGGTCCCGGGCGGCCCGGAGCCGCTCCACCACCCGGCGCTCGTTCATGGAGAAGGAGGCCGCCAGGGCGTAGAGCACGGCAACCTGGTTCAGGAAGCTCTTGGTGGCGGCCACGGCGATTTCGGGGCCGCAGAGCAGGGGCAGGTAGAACTCGGAGAGTTCCTGGGGGATGCGGCTGTTCTCGTTGTTCACGAGGGCGATGCGGCGCAGGGCCGGGACCCGGGACCGCACGTCCTGGAAGATGTCCACCAGGTCCTTGGTCTCGCCGGACTGGGTGATGCCCACCAGCAGGTCCCCCGGCTCCAGGGTGTTGAGGTACATGGAACGGAAGGTGCCGGGGTTGGCGGGGAAGACGGCCACGCCGGCCAGGTTGTTGAAGAAGTAGGCGCCCACCAGGGCGGCGTGGTACGACGTGCCCGAGGCCACCAGGAAGACCCGCCCCCTGGCCTCGCGGATGGCCCTGGCCAGGTCCTGGAGGAGGGCGGAGACCCGCCGCTGCTTCTTCCACACCACGAGCCGGTCGAAGAGGGCCAGGTCCTCCGCGGCCCCGGGATCCAGGCGCAGCAGGTCGGCCAGCAGGCTCCGCTCCTCGGATTCGAAGGGGCCGGGGACGAGGGCGGCCCGGTGGGGCTTCACCGCCGTGCGGAGCTCCGCGAGGGCGGCGTCGGACCGGAGCCGGGCCAGGCCTGCGGCCAGGGCCCCGGCGTCGTGGGCCTCGTTCAGGGCGACGACCCGGGCCAGGACGGCCTTGCACAGGTCCAGGCGGGCCTCCAGGGCCTCGTGGAGGGGCTCCAGGGCGGGATCGGGGAAGTAGGTGCGGAGGATGGCGTCCAGGTTCTCGGGGGAGGAGGCGATCTCCTGGTCCATGAAGTACCGGAAGGGCTCCCGGAGTCCGGTGTCCCGCACGTTCAGCTTGGAGCGCCGGGGCCGGGGGGCGGAGAGGGCGAAGGGACCCGCCAGGGGGAAGACGGCGTACTCCCGTTCCGTGAACCAGATGCCCTCGCCCTCGCTGAGGGGGATGAGCATGCGGGTCTTGCTGAGGACGCTGGTGAGGTCGCTGGAGACGAGGACGAAGGGGCCGTGCTCGTCCTCCCCGGTGCCGGCGTAGAGGGAGGAACCGGATTTCACGGCCACGACGCCCGGGGCCTCTGGGTCGCAGAAGGCGGCGGCGTACGAGCCCTCCGCCTTGGCGTCGGCCCTGCGGGCGGCTTCCATGAGCAGGAGGGCCCCGTCCGGGGGCAGGGAGGGCAGGCCCTGGGCGGCGGCCCGCGCCGCGTCCAGGAGGGGGCCCGGGTCCCGCAGGGCGTCGGCGTATTCGGCTTCCGCCACGTGGGTGATCATCTCGCCGTCGTTGTCGGAGACGACGGCGTGGCCCTGGGCCGTGAGCCAGGTCTTGAGGGTGTCGGTGTTGGAGATGTTCCCGTTGTGGGCCCCCACGAAGGGCAGGCGGCAGCGCACGTGGTGGGGCTGGCTGTTCACGTCGGTGACGGCGCCGTACGTGGCCCAGCGCACCTGGCCGATGAAGCGGCTTCCGGCCTCGCGGTCCAGGCCCAGTTCCACCACGACCCGGCTGGGGGCCCCCACCTTCTTCAGGAGGCGGATGGCGCGGTCCTCGCCCACGAAGGCGCCCCCGGTGGAGTCATACCCCCGGTATTCCAGGCGCTTCAGCAGTTCGCCGGCCTCGAAGCCGAGGCGCGGGTTTTCGGACCCGTAGCAGATGGATACGATCCCGCACATGGCTGACCTCTCGTCTGGGTGATCCTAGGATACCCGGCGGGCCTGGAATTCCGCGAAGGTGCCCTGGAAGTCCTCGATGCCGTCATCCGTGATGCTCCAGATGCGGGTGGCCACCTCGTCGATGAGGTCCTCGTCGTGGGTGACGAGGATGACGGTCCCCTCGTACCGCTGGAGGGCGGTGTTGAGGGCGATGACGGCTTCCAGGTCCAGGTGGTTGGTGGGCTCGTCCAGCACGAGGAAGTTGGGCTTCTGGAGCATGAGCTTGCAGAACATGAGCCGGCAGCCCTCGCCTCCCGAGAGGACCTCGGTGCGCTTCATGCCGTCCTCGCCCCGGAAGAGCATCTGGCCGAGCACGCCGCGGATCTGCTCCACGAGGGCGTCGGGATCGAACTGGCGCAGCCAGTCCACCAGGGCGTAGCCCCCGGGGATGGATTCGCGGAAGTCCTGGGCGAAGTAGCCCACGTTCACCTCGTGGCCCCACTTCACCACGCCCGAGTCGATGGCGCGGTCGGCCTCGGTGACGGAGGGGGCGTTGGCCAGGAGGGCCTTCACCAGGGTGGACTTGCCGGCGCCGTTGCGGCCGACGATGGCGATCTTCTCGCCCCGGCCCACGTTGGCGGTGAAGCCCTTGATCACCTCCAGGCGGGTCCCGTCCTCCTGGTCGTAGCCCTTGGTCACGTCCTCGAACTCCACGGCGTGGCGGCCGCCGGGCTTGGCCTGGCTGAACATGATGTAGGGGCGCTGGATGTTGGACCGGGCCAGGTCGTTGGGGGTGAGGCGCTCCACCTCCTTGCGGCGGGAGGCCACCTGGCTGGACCGGGTGCCGGCGGCGAACCGCTGGATGAACTCGTTGAGCTGGGCGATCTTCTTCTCGCGCTGCTCGTTCTCCGACTCCAGGCGGGAGCGGATCTGCATCTTCTGCAGCACCATGTCGTCGTATCCGCCCGTGTACTGGATGATCGTCTGGTAGTCGATGTCGGCGATGTGGGTGCAGATGGAATTGAGGAAGTGGCGGTCGTGGGAGATGACCACCAGGGAGCCCTTGTAGCGCTGAAGGAAGTTCTCCAGCCAGTGGATGGAGTCCAGGTCCAGGTGGTTGGTGGGTTCGTCCAGGAGCAGGGCCTCGGGATTGCCGAAGAGGGCCTGGGCCAGCAGGACGCGCACCTTCTGGCCGCCCTGGAGCTCGCCCATCAGGCGCTCGTGGACCTCCTCGGGCACGCCCAGGCCGTCCAGGAGGATGGCGGCGTCGCTCTCGGCGGTGTAGCCGTCCTCGTCGGCCACGATGCCCTCCAGTTCCCCGAGGCGCATGCCGTCCTCGTCGGTCATCTCGGCCTTGGCGTAGATGGCGTCCCGCTCCTGGAGTGCGGCCCAGAGGCCCTTGTTGCCCATGATGACGGTGTCCACCACGCGGTAGGCGTCGAAGGCGAACTGGTCCTGGGCCAGCACGCCCATCTTCCGGGGGCGCTGGATGGTGCCGGTGGTGGGCTCCTGCTCCCCGGTGAAGAGCTTGATGAACGTGGACTTGCCGCTGCCGTTGGGGCCCGTGAGGCCGTAGCGGCGCCCCGGCGCGAACGTGGTGGTCACGTCCTCGAACAGGATCCTGGCGCCGAAGCGCATGGTGACGTTTTGCGCACCGAGCATGGTCTTCCCCCGAACCCTCTATTTTACCGGCGCGGGTCGGAATTGCGAGGAGAGGTTCCCAGGATGTGGAGGACCAGGAGGAGCAGGCCCAGGTCCCGCAGGATGTCCCAGCGCATGTCCTGCAGGCGCTGGGCGTCGCTCCTGGGGCGCTCCGAGGTGGTGAAGCAGCCGCAATCCACCGGCCGGTTCCGGGCCAGGTTCACGGAGAGGGCCAGCACGAAGCCCAGGAGCAGGGCCCCGGTCCACGCGGCGGCGGCCCGGGCCTTCAGGCCCAGGCAGAGCAGGGCCCCGCACACGAGCTCCAGCCAGGGCACCGCCAGCGCCGCGGGGTGCACGGCCCAGGCGGGGAAGAGCTGGTAGTTCCAGATGGCCTTGGCGAAGCCCGGGGGGTCGGCGATCTTGGGCAGGGCCGCGGCGATGAAGACCAGGCCCAGGGCGATCTGCACGCGAAGGCGGAGCCAGGGGTGGAAGAGGAGGCGGCGGATCACCGGGAGGCCCCCTTGGTTCCCGGATGGCCCTTGGCGGTCCAGTCGGGCCAGCCGCCCCCGTACACCAGGAGGTTGCGGTAGCCCAGTTCCAGGAGGCGCCGGGCCAGGAGGTGGGAGTCCTCGCAGCCGCCCCCGGCGCAGTAGAGGACGAGGGGGGCCTTGGGGTCGGGCGCGGCCTGGGCCTCGAAGCGGGTGATGGCCTCCTGGAGGCCGTCCTCCCACACCGGCAGGCTCCAGGCGCCCTTCACGTGGCCCTCCGCGTAGTCCCCGCTCCGGCGCGCGTCCAGGAAGGGCACCCCGGCTTGCCAGGCCTCCCAGGCCTGGGAGGGGGTGATCTCGCGCACGGGGCTGCCCTGGACGGCGGGGAAGGGC
>DATGXY010000232.1:0-1616 GCA_035298525.1 Holophaga sp. | reverse complement strand
GCCGGGACGCCCGAGGCCGGGACGCCCGCCGCCGGGACGCCCGAGGCCGGGACGCCCGCCGTTAAGCCGGCGGACGCGGCCCCCGCGGCCGCCCCGGCGCCGGCCAGGAAGGACACGACCTGGGCCGTGATCTGGAGCTTCCTGGTGGTCTTCGCCTTCGGCATGGGGGCCTCCTTCACCCCCTGCGTGTACCCCATGATCCCCATCACCATGGCCATCATCGGGGCGAAGGGGGGCGGCAAGCTCAGGGGCTTCACCCTTTCCCTGGCCCTGGTCCTGGGCATGGCCGTCACCTACACGACCCTGGGGGTCCTGGCCGCCAAGTCCGGGGCCGCGGCCGGTTCCTGGGCCCAGCGCCCGGAATTCCTCATTCCCGTCTCCGTGCTCTTCAGCCTCTTCGCCCTCAGCCTTTTCGGGGCCTTCGAAATCCGCCTGCCCGACGCCCTTCAGCAGAAGCTCCAGGGGGACGGCTCCCGCAAGGGCTACCTGGGCGCCTTCACCATGGGCATGGTGCTGGGGCCCCTGTCTGCCCCCTGCGTGGGGCCCGTCATCGGCTCGGTCATCCTGGGCATCGCCCAGCGGGGCGAAGTGGCCCTGGGCGCCGCCCAGATGTTCACCTTCGCCCTGGGCATGGGCACCCTCTTCCTGGTGACGGGCACCTTCGCGGCGGCCCTGCCCCGCTCGGGGGATTGGCTGGACCGCTTCAAGCAGGGCATGGGCCTCGTGGTGCTGGGCTTCGCCGTGTGGAACGTGCGCCTGGTGCTCCCCGCCTGGGCCGTGGCGGGCCTCTGGGCCGCCGTGCTCCTGGTGGCGGCGCCCGTCCTGGGGGCCTTCCGTTCCACCGATAGCTTGCTGGGCGGCTTCTTCCGGGGTCTGGGCTTCCTGGCCCTGGCCCTGGGCCTCCTTTGCGGCGTGAAGGCGGCCGAGGATGGCCTGGATGTGAAGCTCCTGCCCCGGGGCGGCGCCGCCGTCGAGGCCAAGGCGGCCGGCCTGTGGATGGAGCAGGACCTGGAGGGGGCCCTGGCCAAGGCCAAGGCCGGCGGCAAACTCGTCCTCGTGGACACCTACGCCGACTGGTGCGCCCAGTGCAAGGAGCTGGACGAGAAGACCTGGCCCGATCCGGCCATCCAGGCCTGGATCCAGGAGAAGGCCGTGGCCGTGCGCATCAACACGGACAAGGACCGCAAGGACCTGCGGGAGCGCCTGGGCGTTCGCTCCTACCCCACCGTCCTCGTCCTGGACGCCGAAGGCAGGATCCTGCGCACGACGCTGGGCTTCCAGCCGCCGGCGGAGATGCTCAAGTTCCTGAAGTCCTAGGAGCCTGACCAAGTAATAGAAGGCGCCGCCCCTCCGGGGTGATGGCAGCGGGCTCAGCAACTCTGCGTGAAGCTCGTCAACCGCAGTCCTGCTGCGGCTTTCCTCGCTTTCCTTGATTTGCTGGCCCGGTGCCATCATCGCGGGGCCTTCTATTACTCGGTCAGGCTCCTGATATGTATTGGCCTGTCAAGGGTGCCAGGCCTCTCTTTCACGGCAGTGCATGGGGAGCAGAACGGACGGCATTCCGCCGGTTGATCAGTCTGATATCCGCGGGTTGGTTACCGGCATGACAACCGAAT
>DATGXY010000231.1:0-42826 GCA_035298525.1 Holophaga sp. | reverse complement strand
CCCGTCCGCCCCCGCCAGTTCCAGGGTCAGATCCGGCCAGGGTTCACCCGGAGCCAGGGGGGAGAGGGTGAACACGAGCCGGGCGGTGGCGGAGAGGCTGTCGCCGGGGGGTGGGAACACGAGGGTGTAAACGGGGGAACGGCCGGGAGCCTGGTTCCAGGCCAGGGCGGTGGCGCCCGAAGGATGGCGGGTCCAGGCGTCCAGGCCTTCTCCCCGCTGCACGCCCGCTGCCGTGGCGGCCCGGGCCAGGTCCGGGGCCGAACCGGACAGGGGGCGAAAGCCGCTTTCCTCGTAGCGGGAGAAGAGAAGACAGCGGGGCAGCCAGTTCACGGCCCCCCGGGGGTCCCGGAAGAGGGCCGCGTGGTCCATGCGGCCGTGGAGGGCCGCCTCCAGGAAGCTGGATACGCAGGCGCGGCCGATGGCGCGCTGGTCCGCAGGCGCCAGGAGACCCTGGGCGTCCAGGAACCAGGCCAGGGGGGGCGCGGGGGCCCGCCCGCCCTGGGCGAAGGCGGCGCCATCGGCCCGGTGGAGCCAGAGGGCGGCCTTGAAGCGGGACAGGTTGCCCGTGAGCCTCACCCGGGGCCAGGGGTCGACGCCGGCCCGGGCGGCCGGGTCGTGGCTGCCTTGGATCTGCAGGAAGTGGATATCCTCCAGCCCCCCCAAGGCCTGCCCCGCGTCCGTGGGGGCGAGGACGGCCACGGCCTGCACGGCCAGACCCCCCGGGAGGATCAGGTTGCCGTCCGAGGGATGGCGGGCCATGCGGCTGAGGGCGGCTGCCTGGATGGCGGCGGCGCCCCCCGCGCCGTGGCCCACGAGGGCCACCGCCGCGGGATCGATGCGCCCCTCGAAGGGGTTGCCCGGGGTCTGGCTCCAGGTGCGCAGGCGTTCCAGGTGCCGGAGCAGGAGCCAGGCGCCGGCCGTGGCCCCCCCGTCCCCCGTGCCGGGCCCGCCCAGGAAGCGGCCCTCGGCCGCCACGTAGATGAAGCCCCGGGAGGCGAGCAGCTCGCCCAGGTGGCCCAGGCCATCCCCGGGCAACCCCACCACCAGGGGGAAGGGACCCTTGCCCACGGGCCAGGTGACCCGGCCCGCCAGGGGCACGGCACGGGGGCCGTAGCCCCAGGACCAGCGGTCCCAGAGCCCGGTCAGGCCCCGGACGCCGGGCAGGAAGCGGGAAAGGTCCTCGGAGGGGGCCGATAGGCCCTGGCCGGGGCCGTACGTGAGGGTGGCGGTCTTCCAGAGGCCGGGCTTGGCGGCGTCCGGGGCGGCCTCCGCGGCGGTCATGGCCGGCCGGGGGAAGGGCTCGCCCCCCAGGAAGAAGGGCAGGGCCAACATGCAGGCCAGCAGGAGGGAGGCCAGGAGGACCCCCGCGGCGGTGAGACGGTGGGAGAGCCCGGCCCCCCAGCCCCGCACGAGGGCGGAAAGGGACCCGCCCAGGCCCGCGGCCGTGCCCAGCAGGGCCAGGGGCACGCCCAGGGCCAGGGCCCCCGGGGCGCCGGCCCAGCGGAGCAGGAGGGCGACGGCGGCGAAGGAGCCCAGGGCCCCGATGCTCAGCTTCCAGGGCAGGTGGGCCAGGATGAGGCCCAGAAGGAGGAGGAGGGCCCCCGCGGCCAGGACCATGAGGAGGGCGGCCAGGAGGCCGAGGCCACCCCCCAGGACGGCGGTGAACCCGCTCCCGAAGCCCGCGCCCAAGGCCGTGCAGAAAGCCAATCCGGCCAGGAGGCAGGCCAGCGTGCCTCCCGGCCAGGCCAGGGCTGAGAAGACGAAGATCCGGGCCAGGGCGGCCTTCATGGGCCGTTCGAGCCAGCGCTCCGCGAACGCGCGGGGGCGGTCCTGGGGGACCGCCTGCGCCGGATCCGGGGGCCCGGGGGACGCCAAGTTTTGGCCGGGGCTAGAAGCCGGCGAGGGCTTCGGCCTCGGTGTCCATCACTTCGAAGACGGAGTGGAGGCTGGTCATCTGCATCAGGTTGAAGATCCGGCTGTTGAGCCCGAAGATGCGGAGGCGGCCCTGGCGGTTGCGGATGGAGGTGTAGCAGCCCACCAGTTCGCCCAGGCCGGAGGAATCCAGCACCGAGACCTTGGAGAAGTCGATGAGGACCTTGCGATGGCCCTCTTCCAGCGCCTGGCGCACGGCCTCGCCCAGTTCCTGGTCCCCGTCGCCGAGGGTGATCTTGCCTTCCGGGGCGAGGATGTGGACGTCGTTCACGTCACGGTTCGTGATTTTCATGACAGGCCTCCTTGCTGGAACGCTGGCATGACGTTGCCGGGTCCGGTCCCATCCGTCAAGGGGGCGCCCAGGTTTTTTCAGGTGAAGGAAAGGGTGGACCCGGGGTTCAAGGTGGGGCGCGCCTCCAGGAACCGCAGCGCGGCCTCCCGGATCTCCGGGCAGGTCCCGGCCTTCTGGATGCCCTTGTACAGCTCGTGGCCGAAGAGGAAGTTCTTGGCGAAGTAGTAGGTGAAGTCCATGAGCCGGCCGAAGGCGCGCTCCGGCTCCATGTCCTCCAGGAGGTACCTGTAGTGGCGGTCCCACACCTCCGCGTGGTCCGGGGCCTCCACGGGAAGGCCCGCGAAGGTGCGGAAGATCCAGGGCTTCACCACGGCGATGCGCCCCAGCATGATCCCGGAGAGGGGCTCGAAGTGGGCGCGGTGGCGCTCCAGGTCCGCGGGGCTGCAGATGTCGCCGTTGCCGATGACGGGAAGGCGCGTGTTCGCGGCGATCCACGGGAACTCCTCCCACCGGGGCCTGCGCTTGAGCTTCTCGCCGGAGAAGCGCGCGTGGACGGTCATGGCGTCCACCCCCAGGTCCTCGAAGAGCCGGACCCGCCGCAGGAAGCCTTCCCGCCAGTTCTCGGGGTCGTCCCCGAGGCGCACCTTCACCGTGAGGGTCCCCGGCCAGGCGCGGCGCAGGCGCTCCAGGACGGAGCGGAGCCGGTCGAAGTCCGCCGCCAGGGACACGCCCCAGCCGTGGGCCCGGATCTTGGGGGCGGGGCAGCCCAGGTTCAGGTCCACGGCGTCCGGGGCCAGCTCCTCCAGCTTGCGCAGCACCGCCTCCAGGTCCTCCCGGCCCGAGGCCCCGAACTGGTAGATCACGGGCCCCTCGCAGGGCCTGCGCCGGCTGTAGGGCGACTCCAGGTTCCGCTCCTGGAGGAAGGCCCCGGCGCTCAGCATCTCCGTGTACAGGGCCCCGTAGCCCCCGTAGTCGGAGAGCAGCCGCCGGAAGGCGGAGTGGGTGACGCCCTCCATGGGCGCCAGGAAGAGGGCGGGCGCGAAGGCCCGGTCCCGGATGGTCACCGATTCGAACAAGCTTCCTTCCTTTCCGTGCGCTGGAGGCTGGCCGCGGCCCCCAGCAGCGCCAGGGCGGCGCCAACGAGCATGGCGGCGCGGTAGCCCGAGGCGAAGGCGTCCGCGGCCCCGGCCGAGGCGTGGCGCAGCAGGGCCTTCCAGCCCCCCGGCCCCAGGCGGCTGGCGGCGATGCCCCCCAGCAGGGCCACGCTCAGGGCCTGGCCCGTGACGCGCATGGTGGCCAGGAAGGCCCCGGCCAGGCCCAGGCGGGCCTTGTCCACGCTGCCCATGATGGCGCTGGTGTTGGGGGCGCTGAAGGCGGCCATGCCCAGGCCCACCACGCCCAGGGCCGCGCCCACGGCGGGAAGGCCCGCCTCCCGCCCCAGGAGGGCGAGCCCCGTCATGCCCAGGGCCACCAGGACCATGCCCGCGGTGGCCAGGAGGCGGCTGCCGACCCGGTCGCTGAGCCGGCCCGCCACGGGGCTGAGGCAGGCCTGCATGACGGGCTGGCCCATCATCACCCATCCGGCCACCTTGGCGGGGTGCCCCATGACCAGCTGAAGCTGCACCGCCGTCAGCACGCTCACGGCGTACAGGGCGCAGTAGTTGAGGAGGGCCGCCAGGTTGGCGCTCGCGAAGAGCCGGTTCCGGCGCAGCAGCTCCAGGTCCAGGATGGGATCCGGGCACCGGGCCTCCCGCACCAGGAAGGCGACCAGGAGGGGCGCCGCCGCGGCCAGGAGGCCCCAGGTGGGCCGGGCGCGGAAGCCCCACTCCGAGGAAAAGGTGAGGGGCACGATGAGGGCCACGAGGAAGAGGGCCATGAGGACCGCCCCGGCCAGATCGATCCTGCCCCCCGGCCGGGTCCCGCCCTCGGCCCGGGGCAGGAGGGCCCAGCCCCAAAGGAAGGTGGCCAGCCCCACGGGCAGGTTCACCAGGAAGATCCAGGGCCAGCCAAAGTGGTCCACCAGGTACCCGCCCAGGGGCGGTCCCACGCTCAGGCCCGCGTACACGGCCATCACATTGATGCCCAGGGCCCGGCCCCGCTCCCGGCCGGGGAAGGCGGAGGTGACGATGGCCGCGGAGGTGGCGGAGAGGAGGGACCCGCCCACCCCCTGGAGGACCCGGCTGGCCACCAGGTGGGCGCCGGAGGTGGACAGGGCGGCGGCCAGGGATCCCACCGTGAAGATGACGATGCCCGCCAGGTAGAAGCGCACCTTGCCCATCCGGTCCGCCATGCGCCCCAGGGGGATGAGGGTGACGGCCATGGCCAGCAGATAGGCGGCCTGCACCCACAGGGAGGCCGCGTAGCTGAGGTGGAGCTCGGGGCCCATGCGGGGCAGGGCCACGGCCACGATGGACCCGTCCAGGGGGGCCATGAAGGCCCCCACGGAGGTCACGGCCAGCAGGGCCCAGCGCCTGGGATCGCCTTCCGTCTGCACCTCACCTCCCGCCGCCGCGGGATCGCGTCGTCCTTCCATCATGCCCTGGGAGGCCGGAGGGCCTCCAGGGCCTCCCGGGGGAAGGTGCGCACGACGGCCTCCCGGTCCCCCGGCCCCAGGATGGACAGGAAGGCCATGCCCTCCACCACGGCCCTTTCGCCCCGGGAGCCGGCGCCCAGGTAGTCGCCCAGGTCCAGGAAGCCCGCGGGCAGGCTTTCGGGGTTCACGGTGCGGACGCCCCCGGGCCCCTCCAGGCGCACGGAGCCGGCCAGGAGCTGGTGCAGGTGGCCGGCGGGGGTCCCCGCCTGGAAGAGCTCCTCCCCGTCCTGGGCCATGCGCCGGGCCGGATCCAGGGCGAAGCGGGCCTGGAGGGCCGAGAGGGCCTGGAGGGTCTCCTGGAGGCGGACGCTGAACTGGCGGCAGATGATGCGGGTGAGGGCGGGGCAGGCGTCCAGGATCGCGTCCACGTGGGCGGGTTCCAGGCGCAGCACCCGGCTCCAGCCCGAACTGCGCACGGAGGCCGTGCGGCGCAGGCCCCCCAGGTAGGCCATCTCCCCCACGATGGCCGGGCCCTCCTCCGAGGAAAGGCAGGCGAGGATGGCCGGGGACGCGGCCGGGGGCAGGGGGGCCCGCTCCACCACCAGGGCCCCGTCCACCAGCACGAAGATCTCCCGGGAGGTCTCCCCCTCCCGCACCAGGAGCTCCCCGTCCCGGTAGCCCAGCAGCTCGATGCCGGGCTGGGTACGCAGGAAGGCCTCCACGTCCGGGTCGAGGCGGAGCGGGGAGGCCTGGGGATCGAGCCGCTCGGGCATGTCAGTCCTGGACCGCGGGCTCCGTGGGAGGGTGGGCCAGCCGGTGGGTCCGCTCGAAGCGGGCCACGTCCGCCAGGGTGGCGTTGGACAGCTCGTTGAAGATGCGGGTGCGCTCCTCCGTCCAGAAGGCGTGCACGGGGCAGGCCCGCTCGTCGGAGCAGATGGTGAGGCCCAGGAGGCAGCTGGTGCGCCACTCGTCCCCGTCCATGGCGTTGGCGATCTGCTCCAGGGTGATCTCCTTGGCGGGCCGGACGAGGATGACCCCGCCCTTGCGTCCCCGCTTGGTGTCCACGAGCCGGGCCTTGCCCAGGGCATGGAAGACCTTGGAGAGGTAGGGGCCGGGGGCCCCGATCCACTGGGCGACCTCCTGGACCATGATCGGCTCGCCCCCGGGATCATCCAGGCAGCTCAGGGCGAGAATGGCGTAACCGGCGGATTGGGATAGTGGGTGCAAGGCGGCGTCCGGAAAAAAGGAGGCCCAGGGGGGCCTGGATAAACGATGGTGGAGTCCTCTAATTGTTGCAAGGGATTCTTGTCGGAAACCCGGTCCCTGGCAAGGTCGAGAGGTCTTGATTTATATAAAGATTTCCCCTGGGCCTCGGAAGGGTGGACCTACCGTTTCCCCGGGGACCCGCCATCCGCCCCGTAGAACACCCGGGACCGCCGGTCGGAGGCGTACATGACGCAGGCGATGTCCCAGACCCTGGGGGAGCCTCCATCGGCGGGATCCTCCAGCCTCGGATCCGAGGGAGGGGGCGCGCTTCCCGGCGGATCGGCCCGGCCCTTTCCCAGGACGGGGCTGCCGTTGGCAGGCTTGCCGGGCTATCGCATCTTCACCAGCTTGCCCAGGCGCCGGGCCCGGCCCAGGGCCCAGGAGGTGAAGAGCACCCCTCCGGCGAGCCAGGGGACCAGGGTTGCCAGGAAGAGGAGGGGTTCGGGCCTCCCCAGCCCCAGGGTGGCCTTGAGCAGGCCGAAGGCGTGGGTGGTGGGGAGGAGGGCGGCCAGGGCCTGCACGGGGCCCGGGAAGACCGTCACCGGGTAGAAGACCCCGCTCAGCACGGCGATGGCGTCGGGGAAGGCGAAGATGAAGGCGAAGGCGTCCCCCCGCTTCAGGAAGGCCACCCCCATGCTGAACACGGCCAGCACGAGGCCGCAGGCGGCGCAGGCCAGGAGGGCCGCCAGCACCGTCCAGGGCGCCTCCACGCGCACCCCGAAGAGGGCGCGTCCCAGGCCCAGGAAGAGGGCGGCGATGACGAGGATCTTGCCCAGGGCGCTCACGGCCCCGCCCAGGATGAACTCCCACCAGCGCACGGGGCTGATCATCACGTGCTCGATCATGCCCATCCAGTAGTTGTCCATGTAGATCTGCACCGCCTCCATCTGGAAGTGGTAGATCACCCGCCAGCCCAGGCAGCCCAGGACGACGAGGCCCATGGCCCGGGGATCGGGGGAGAAGGCCTGGCAGAAGAGGCCCATGCTCAGGAAGAGCACCAGGGGCCAGAGGGTCACGTCCAGGAGACGGAAGGCGTCCCGGCGCAGGTTCAGGGAGATGTGGTAGGCCTGGGCCAGGATCCGGAGCGCGGCGAGGCGGGTCTCATTCATCGCCCACCTCCAGGGACTGGCGGGTGAGGGCCAGGAACACGTCCTCCAGGGAGGGGTCGGGGTGGTCCGGCCCGCGCACGAGGGCCTTGAGGGAGGCGGGGGTGCCCCCCGCCACGATGCGGCCCCCCGCGATGAGGTCGATGGATCCGCACAGCTCCTCCGCCTCCCGCATGTAGTGGGTGGTGAGGAGGATCGTGCAGCCCTCCCGGGCGATCTCCCGCACCAGTTCCCGCACGGCCATGGCCGCGTCCAGGTCCAGGCCCACGGTGGGCTCGTCCAGGAAGAGCACCCGGGGGCGGTTGATGAGCCCCTTGGCGATGAAGAAGCGCTGGCGCCAGCCGCTGGAGAAGGTGGCCACCTCCCCGTCCCGGCGTTCCCAAAGCCCCGTGCGGCGCAGCACCTCGTCCACCCGGGACTTGGGGGCCCCGTACAGGAGGGCGTAGTAGGTGAGCAGCTCCCGGGCCGACACCTTCTCCAGCACCCCGCTGAAGCCGCGCACCAGGTTCACCATGGGCTGCACCTGGTGGAGACGCCGCCTCACGTCCAGCCCGAAGACCTCCACCGAGCCCGCGTCGGCCAGGGTGAGGCCCACCATGACGGCGATGAGGGTCGTCTTGCCCGCGCCGTTGGGGCCCAGGAGGCCGTGGATCTCCCCTTCAGGGATGACCAGATCCACGGCGTCCAAGGCCGGCCGGCCGGATCCGAAGGTCTTGGTGACCTGCTTGACGACGACGGCGTGCATGGAACCCCCCGGCCCTTGGATGCGGGATACCTGGCGGGAGTTCCGGCGGCGGAACGGGCCGGGGCCCCACGGGATCACTGCCCCTTGCGGTGCCGGCCCACGTTCACCCCCCGGAAGGCCAGGTCCACGGCCTTGAATTCCGGGCTGTCCTTGCCGTAGAGTTCCCGGGCCGAGGCCAGCGCGCCGTCGCGGGCCTCGCGGTAGCCGCTCCGGGGCGTCAGGCGGGTGGTCAAGGTGCGCCACCAGATGCGAAGGGCCTTGGTGTTGCCGATGCCCTTCATGCCCTGGGGGATGCGGGGGGACCAGGCGTCGTCGCCCCGGCGGGCGCTGGCCCCCTGGGCCAGGAAATAGAAGGCCCGGTTCATGGGGCCCGAGGACCGGTGGGGGTTCAGGGTCCGGATCCAGGGGCTCCAGGCGTCGGGGCTGAACCCGTCCCGGCTGGGCTTGTCCATCCAGCGCACGGGATGGCCCAGGGCCTCCCCCGCGAGGGTCCAGTCGATCTCTCCGTCCGGAAGGGTCTTCCCCTGGGCCCCGGCCCTGGCGTAGGCCCGGATGAGCACGCCCAGGATATCGCTGTTGGCCTCGTTGAGGCCCCCGGATTCGCCCTCGTACACGAGGCCCGCCGTGGAGGCGCAGATGCCGTGGCCCAGTTCGTGGCCCACCACCTCCAGGGAGGTGAGGGGGCGCCCCCCCGGGCCGTCCCCGTAGTGCATGCAGTAGCAGGTGCCGTCCCAGAAGGCGTTGGGGAAGCCCCTGCCGAAGTGCACGAGGTTCAGGGGGGCGCGGCCCTTGCCGTCGATGCCGTTCCGCCCCAGCACATCGCGGCAGAAGTCCCAGGCCGCCTGGAGCCCGAAGTGGGCGTCCACGGCCGCGGTCTGCCCGTTCACGGAATCGGGGCCCCGGCTGGCGTCGTAGTCCAGGCCGTCCCCCCAGGCGGGATGCTGGCTGGCGATGGCGGAGCCGAACCCCAGCCATCCCCCGCCCAGGTTGCGGGTGGCGATGCCGCCCCGGGTGGGATCCTGGAGGAGGAAGGTGCCCCCCGCGTCCAGGACGCCCAGGCGCACCGGTCCGCTGTACTGGGATCGGCCCCTGCCTTCGGCCGGGTCCCCCGTGGCCCGAAGGTCCGCGGGGGGCGTGAGGAGGATCTTCCGGATGAAGTCCCGGGGACTGAGGGTGAACAGGGTGGACCAGGTGCGGAGCACGGCCCCGGTGTGGGCGTCCACGAGGGCGTCCTGGCGGATGGGGGATCCCGCCTCGTCCGCCGCCTCCACGTGCACGTGCCAAGCCAGGTGATGGCGCACCACCTGGGGTTCGGCCCGGGGGTCGGCTCCATCCACCCCGTCCGGGGGGCGGGCATCCATTTCAGGCCAAAGCACCAGCCGGGCCGTGGGGGGCGTGGAGAAGCCCTTGTGGATGCCCAGGCGGTCGAGGGCCGCGGCCAGGGCCTCGGGTTCCCCGAGGTTGGGGGTGGTCTCCAGGTCCGCCCCCCGCACCAGGGCGTCGGTGAGGGGAGCTCCGGATCCCCCGGCGCCCCGGTGGACGATGGCCTGCCCGCCCCACACCGGCAGGCCCTTCCAGGTCTGCTGGAGGCGCACGTGGATCATGCCGAGGTCATCCTTCACCTCGTCCTCCACGATGAAATCCGTCCCCTCGGCCAGGCCCAGGGAGGCCCGGGAGGCCTGGAGGTGGGATAGGGCATCCCGGGCCGCGGGGCTGGGCCCGGCGCCGGCCAGGGCGAGGGTCAAAAAGATAAATAATTCAATGCGCATGGACGCTCCTAGGGCAATGGCGGCATGGGGCCTATCGGCCGAGTCGCTGAAGATTTTAGGTGGGATGCCTCCAGTTGGCCGCCATGCCAAAGGTTCCTGGAAAAATTTCAATAAACAATTCAATAACTGGGGGCGGCCCCATCACCGGGCATGGAAAGGTTGACCGGCTTGGCTATGCTTGGAGGCAGCCGGCCGGAGCCGGGCCGCTGGACGAGAGGGAGGACATCATGTGCCTGGGCATCCCCGGCAGGGTCGTGGACGTGGAGGACGGGCCCCTCCGCCTGGCGCACGTGGCCTTCGGCGACGTGGTCAAGGAGGTGTCCCTGGCCTTCGTGCCCCTGGCCGTTCCGGGGGACTACGTGGTGGTCCACGCGGGCTCGGGCATCGAGATCATCGACGAGGAGAAGGCGGGGCGGGTCCTGGAGACCCTGCGGCTGATGGAGGAGCCGTGAGGTACCTGGACGAGTACCGGGACCCCGCCGCCGCCCTCCGGTGGGTCGAGAGGATCCGGGCCCTGGTGACCCGGCCCTGGAACCTCATGGAGGTGTGCGGGGGCCAGACCCACAGCATCGTGCGCTTCGGCATCGACGAACTGCTGCCCGAGGGGGTGCGCCTCATCCACGGCCCCGGCTGCCCCGTGTGCGTCACCCCGGTGGAGCTGGTGGACAAGGCGGTGGCCATCGCCGCCCGGCCCGAGGTCATCTTCTGCAGCTTCGGCGACATGCTGCGGGTGCCCGGGAGCGCATCGGACCTCTTCCGGGTGCGGAGCGCCGGCGGCGACGTGCGGGTGGTCTACTCCCCCCTGGACGCCGTGGCGGTGGCCCGGGAGAACCCGGGGAGGAAGGTGGTGTTCTTCGCCGTCGGCTTCGAGACCACGGCCCCCGCGAACGCCCTGAGCGTCAAGGAGGCCGCGCGCCTGGGCCTGGACAACTACTCCGTGCTTGTCTCCCACGTGCTGGTGCCCCCGGCCCTGGAGGCGGTGCTGGGCTCCCCGGCCCGGATCGTGGACGGGCTCCTGGCCGCGGGCCACGTGTGCGCGATCATGGGCACGGGCGAATACCACCCCATCGCGGCGCGCCACCGGGTGCCCATCGTCGTCACCGCCTTCGAACCCCTGGACCTGCTCCAGGGCATCCACATGACCCTCAAGCAGCTGGAGGAGGGCAGGGCGGAGGTGGAGAACCAGTACGACCGCCTCGTGCGGCCCGAGGGGAACCCCGCCGCCAAGGCCGTCATCGACGAGGTGTTCCAGGTGACGGACCGGGCCTGGCGGGGCATCGGCGTCATCCCCATGAGCGGGCTGCGCCTCCGGGAGTCGTACGCGGCCTTCGACGCCGAGCGCATCTTCCAGGTCCAGGACGTGGGCGGGCCCGAATCGCCCCACTGCCGCAGCGGCGAGGTGCTCCAGGGGATCCTCAGGCCCCAGGAATGCCCCGCCTTCGGGACCCTGTGCACCCCCGACAACCCCCTGGGCGCCACCATGGTGAGCGGCGAGGGCGCCTGTGCCGCCTACTACCGCTACCGCCGGCACGGCCTCGCATGATGGAGGGCCCCATGGATTTCCAGCTCCAGTGCCCCGTGCCCCTGCGGCACGACACGATCCAGATGGCCCACGGGGGCGGGGGCCGCGCGATGCGCGACCTGCTGGAGGCGGTGATGCTGCCCGCCTTCCGGAACCCCGCCCTGGAGGCCCGCCACGACGCCGCCGTGGTGGAGGCCGGCGGCGCACGCCTGGCCTTCACCACCGACACCTACGTCGTCCGGCCCCGCTTCTTCCCCGGCGGGGACATCGGGGAGCTGGCGGTGTACGGCACCGTCAACGACCTGGCCATGGCCGGCGCCAGGCCGCTCTTCCTCAGCGCGGGCATGGTGCTCGAGGAGGGCCTGCCGATCGAGGAGCTGAAGCGCGTGGTGGAATCCATGCGGCGCGCGGCGGACCGATGCGGCGTCACCATCGTCACGGGCGACACCAAGGTGGTGGACCGGGGCAAGGGGGACGGCATCTTCATCAACACCGCCGGCATCGGCCTCGTCCCGGAGGGCCTCGCCCTGGGCCCCGCCTCGGTGCGGCCGGGAGACGCGGTGCTGGTGAGCGGGGACCTGGGCCGGCACGGGGTGGCCGTCATGTCGGTGAGGGAGGGCATCGCCTTCCAGACCGCCGTGGAGAGCGACTGCGGCCCCCTCCACGGCCTGGCCTCGGCCCTGCTGGAGGGAGGCGTCGGCGTGCGCTGCCTGCGGGACGCCACCCGGGGCGGCCTCGCCGCCGTGCTCAACGAGATCGCAACCGACGCCAAGGTGGGCGTGGAGGCCCGGGAGGAGGCCATCCCCGTGCTGCCCGGCGTGGCGGGGGCCTGCGAGCTCCTGGGCCTGGACCCCTTCTACGTGGCTTGCGAGGGCCGCATGGTGGCCTTCGTGGCCGGGGCGGACGCCCCCCGTGCCCTGGAACTGCTGCGCGGACGGCCCGAAGGGGCCGGCGCCGCCCTCATCGGCGAGGTGACGGAGGCCCACCCCGGCACCGTCGTCCTCCGGACCCCCCTGGGCACCCGCCGGGTGCTGGACCTGCTGAGCGGCGAGCAGCTGCCGAGGATCTGCTGATGGATTTCGTATCCCCCCTGGACCGTCACCTCGACCTGGAAGGCGTGAGCAACTTCCGGGACATGGGAGGCTACCGGGGACACGGCGGCCGCGCCGTGCGGTGGGGCCGCCTCTTCCGCTCGGGCAACCTGCACGCCATGACGGACTCGGACCGCCAGCGCCTGGCCCGGCTGGGCCTGGCCCTGGTGGTGGACTTCCGCCAGGCCGAAGAGCGGCACCGGGAGCCCTCGGGCTGGGATCCGGCGGCCGCGCCCCGCACCTGCGCCGCGGAGGTCGTTCCCGGCAGCGCCGAGAGCTTCTTCCGGGAGACGGGGGACGATTCCGTGAACCGGGAGCGCACCGCCCTCTTCATGGCCCACCTGTACCGGGACATGGTGCGCAACCAGGCCGGGGCCTGGCGGGCCCTCTTCCAGGGCGTCCTGGAGACGCGTGAAGGGGCCGTGCTGGTCCACTGCGCCGCGGGCAAGGACCGCACCGGCTTCGCCGGGGCCCTGCTGCTCAGCGCCCTGGGCGTGGACTGGGAGGACGTCGAGCGGGACTACCTGCTCACGGCCCGCTACCAGGACCCGGCCGTGGAGGAGGACCGGGTGCTGAAGATCGCCGGCCACCTGCTCAAGCCCCCCATGACCCGGGAGGCCATCCGGCCCATGTTCGAGGTGCGCCCCGCGTACCTGGCGGCGGCGAAGGAAGCCATGGAGGCGGAGGCGGGGTCCGTGGAGGGCTACCTGGAGGCGGTCGTGGGCGTGGGCGCCCCCGAGCGGGAGGAGCTGCGCCGCCGGTACCTGGCCTGAAACGGACCGCCCGGATCCGGTATGACCTGTAAATAAACGAGCATCCAGACCGGCATGGGCGTAGAGTGGAGGCATTCCGCCAGGAGCTTCCATGGATACGCCGCTCGTAGGCAACCTGCCCCAAATCGTGGGTTATGGGTTGCTCTTCCTCCTTCTCGTCCTCCTTCTCACGAAGACCATCCGCTACATTCCCAACAACCGGGTGGGCGTCGTGGAGAAGCTCATCAGCCGCAAGGGCTCCCTCAAGGGAGGCTTCATCGCGCTGGGCGGAGAGGCCGGCTTCCAGCCCGACGTCCTCCGCGGCGGCTGGCATTTCTTCATGCCCTTCATGTACCGCATCCACAAGGTGCCCCTGGTCACCATCCCCCAGAGCAAGATCGGCTACGTGTACGCCCGGGACGGCCAGGACCTCCCGGCCACCCAGACCCTGGCCTCCAACGAGCGCACCCGGGGCTTCCAGGACGTGGGCGCCTTCCTGCGCGAGGGCGGGCAGAAGGGTCCCCAGCGCGGCCTCCTGCGCGAGGGCACGTACGCCATCAACCTGGCCCAGTTCGTCGTCCTCACCGAGGACCAGCTCTACTACCTGCCCCTGGACCGCTCCGAGCTCGACACCTTCACCAAGATGTCCGCGGTCATCGCGGAGCGCGGCGGCTACCGCCCCGTGATCATCCGGGGCGCGGACGACGCGGTGGGCATCGTCACCGTGCACGACGGCCCCTCCCTGGCCTCGGGCGAGATCATCGCCCCGACCGTGGGCGAGGACCTGGCCAGCCCCTCCACCTACCACAACAACTTCCAGGACGCCGACAAGTTCCTGAAGGCCGGCGGCTACCGGGGCCGGCAGTACCAGGTGCTGGTGGAAGGCACCTACTACATCAACCGCCTCTTCGCGACGGTGGAGCTGATCCCCAAGACCGTCGTGGAGGTCGGCAACGTGGGCGTGGTCGTCTCCTACACCGGCGACGCGGGCCCCGATATCAGCGGCAAGGAGTACCGCCACGGCGAGCTGGTGACCCCCGGCCAGCGCGGCGTCTGGTCCGAGCCCCTCCTCCCCGGCAAGTACGCCTTCAACACCTACGCCGGCAAGGTCCTGCTCGTCCCCACGACGAACTTCATCCTCAAGTGGAACAAGTCCGAGGTGGGCTCCCACAAGTACGACGAGAACCTGGCCGAGGTCAGCCTCATCACCAAGGACGCCTTCGAGCCCAGCCTGCCCCTCTCGGTGGTGGTGCACATCGACTACCGCAAGGCCCCCCTGGTCATCCAGCGCTTCGGCGACGTGAAGAAGCTCGTCGAGCAGACCCTGGACCCCATGGTCAGCGCCTACTTCAAGAACATCGGCCAGACCCGCACCCTCATCCAGCTCATCCAGGACCGCTCGGCCATCCAGGACCAGAGCGGCGTCCAGATGAAGGAGAAGTTCGTCCAGTACAACCTGGAACTGCAGGAGGTGCTCATCGGCACCCCCACCAGCGGCGGCTCCGGGGGGCAGATCGAACAGATCCTCACCCAGCTCCGCAGCCGGCAGATCGCCAACGAGCAGGTTGAGACCTACGAGCGCCAGCAGACCGCCGCCGTCAAGGAGCGCGAGCTCCGCGAGGCCGAGGCCAAGGCCAAGCAGCAGACCCTCCTCACCGAATCCGAGATCTCCATCAACGTCCAGAGCAACGCCGGCAAGGCCGACTACGCCCGCGCCCAGCAGCAGGCCGCCCAGATCCAGACCCTGGCCTCCGCCGAGGCCGAGAAGATGCGGCTCATGGGCGAGGGCGAGGCCAAGCGCATCAAGGCCCTGGCCGAGGCCGAGGCCGAGAAGGCCGCCCGGGTGGGCATCGCCCAGGCCATGGCCATCGAGGAGCAGGTCCGGGCCTACGGCGGTCCCCAGTTCCAGCTGGTCCAGCAGGTCATGAGCCGTTTCGCCGAGGCCATCCAGGCCTCCCAGGTGGACGTGGTGCCCAAGATCGCCATGGGCGGCCAGGGCGGCGGCGGGAGCCTGATCGAGAACCTGCTGGGCGTCCTCCTCTCCGACAAGGTGGGCCAGATGGCGGGGGTCGCCACCTCCGCCGCCCCGGATCCGGCGGCCCAGGCCCTCCGGGCCGAGATGATGAAGAAGATGGGCCGGGAATAGCCCATAACGCAGGAAAAGGCCCCCGTCCCCGAGGACGGGGGCCTTTTCATGCGGGGATTCAGACCACCACCACCCGGCGGGTGGTGCTGATCCAGACGAGCCTGATGATCCTGCGCATGGTCTCGATGGCGCGCTTCTTCAGGTATTCCCCGTTCCGGTTGATCACCATGCCCGAATCCTCGATCTCCACGCTCTCGTAGGGCATGGAGAAGACCCAGCGGTTTCGCTCCGTGACCCGGAACTGCACGTCCAGCTCGACCGTGACGGTGACCTTGAGGGTCTGCCGCTGCCCCATCTGGGAGTAGGTGAAGGTCAGGGGAACCTCGGCCTGGCGCTTGCCCGAGGCTGCGAAGCTGTCCATGCCCCTGAGGTCCTCAAGCTTCTCCCAGGGCAGCATGGCGTCGAGGACCACCTCCAGGCGCTCGGGATCGGCGAAGGGATGGATCTCCTGGTAGCCCTTCAGGAGCGGCAGGACCCACAGGTCCGAGCCCGGATTGTTGCGTAGGGTCCTGAGGGAGGAGTCGAGTTCGGCCTTGTCGAGGACCTGCCGGGCCGTGCGGGGAGCCGATTGGAGGCTCCCGGGAAGGACTAGGCAGAAGAGCGCCGCGAGCAGGCAGCGGCGTGCCGTCGTGGGAAACATGCGATGGTTCTCCAAAGGGTGGGATGTGCCAATCGTATCATGAATTGCACGGCGATGCCGGGCCCGGCCGCAAACCGCCCATCCGTCCGATGAATCGCTTCAGACCATGGGCCTGTCGCCCTCCCAGGTGGTGACGAGGCGGTCGGCGACGGCGCGGATGCGGGTGATGGCCTCCTCCACCTCGGCCTCCCCCAGGTCCCGGTGGGTGATGAAGCGAAGGGCGCTGCCCACGGGCAGGACCCGCACCCCGATCTCCTCCAGCAGGGCCAGGGCGGCGCCGGCGTCCGGCACGGGCACCAGGAGGATGTTGGTCTCGGGGGCCGGGACGCGGAAGCCCATGGCCCGGAGGCCGTCGGCGAGACGCTTGGCCTTCCAGTGGTCCTCGGCGATCCGGGGCAGGTAGTCCAGGGCCACCAGGCCCGCCGCGGCCACGGCGCCGCCCTGGCGCACGCCGCCGCCCAGGGCCTTGCGGAAGCGCCGGCCCTGCTCCACCAGGTCCCGGGGGCCGCAGAGCACGGAGCCCATGGGGGCGCCCAGGCCCTTGCTGAGGCAGACGTTCACGGTGTCGGCCCCCCAGGCCAGGCCCTGCAGGGAGGCGCCGGTGGCCGCGGCCGCGTGCCAGAGGCGCGCGCCGTCCAGGTGGATCCGCAGGCCCAGGGCCCGGGCCTGCTCCGCCAGGGCCCGGTGCTCGGCGGCGCCCGTGCAGGTGCCTCCGGCGAAATTGTGGGTGTTCTCCAGGCAGAGCAGGGTGGTGCGCAGGGTGTAGTAGGGACCGGGGCGCCCCGCGGCCCGGAAGACCTGCAGGGGGGTGGGCCGGCCGGGGCCGCCCTCCCAGGGCAGGGCCTCGGGCATGCCTTCGGCGATCCAGGCCGGGGTGCCCAGCTCGGAGCCCAGAACGTGGGCCTGGGCGGGCGCCAGGAAACGGTCGCCGCGCTTCAGGTGCAGCATGAGGGCGATGGTGTTGGCCATGCAGCCCGTGGGGGTCCAGAGGCCGGCCTCCAGGCCCAGCATCTCCGCCACGCGGCGCTCCAGCCGGTCCATGGTGGGATCGCGGTCCAGGACATCGTCCCCCACCTCCGCGGCGGCCATGGCGGCGCGCATCTCGGGCGTCGGGCGGGTCACGGTGTCGGAGCGGAAGTCGATGGGCCTCATGGGGCGATTGTAGCCCCTCTTGCGCTACCCTGGGTCCAGGAGCCCCCATGTCCGCATTCATCGCCATCCTGCTCGGCCTCGTCCAGGGCCTGACCGAGTTCCTCCCGGTCTCCTCCACCGCCCACCTCACCCTGGCCGAGAACCTCCTGCTGAAGCGGAGCATGCCCCTGGCCTTCGACGTGCTCCTCCACGTGGGCACCCTCCTGGCCCTGATCGTCTACTTCAGGGCCGAGATCTCCCGGATGGTGAGGGGCCTCCTGGGCCGGGACGAGGAGGGCCGCCGCTTGGCCGTCTGGATTATCGTGGCCATGGTGCCCACGGTGATCTTCGGGTTCGGCACCCGCCACCTGAAGCAGACCGCCAAGGAGCACCTGTGGGTCTACGGCGTCTGCCTCCTGCTGACCGCCGGCCTGCTCTACGCCGCCAACCGGCTCGCCTCCCGCCGGGAGGGCAGGGCCCTCCACCGGATGGGCCTCCTGGACGCGGTGGCGGTGGGGACGATCCAGGGCCTGGGGGGCGGCTTCGGCCTCTCCCGCAGCGGCTCCACCATTTCCATGGGCGTCTTCCGGGGCCTGCAGCTGCCCGCGGCGGCCCGTTTCAGCTTCCTCCTGGGCATCCCCACCATCCTGGGCGCGGCCGTCCTGGAGGGGGCCCACATCCTCAAGCCCATCCTCCGCCACCAGCCCCTTCCCCCGGAAATGGCCTTTCCCCAGGGGGGGCTGGGCCCCGCCGCCGCCTGCGCCCTGGGGGTGGCCGCCGCCGCCGTGTCCGGGTACCTGGCGATCAGCCTCCTGGACCGCTTCACCCGCCGGCCCCGCCTCGTCCCCTTCGCCGCGTACTGCGTGGCCGCCGGCATCCTCATGACCATCCTGGGCCTCAAGGGGGGCGGAGCCGCACCGCTGCCCTGAAGCTTGCTACACTGGGCCGGAATTCCACAAGACCAGGGGGGACCCGCGTGATCCAGCTGACGGACATCAGGAAGGCCTTCGACGTGAAGGACCGCAAGACCCGCGCCCGGAAGCGCATCGAAGCGGTGAAGGGCATCTCCCTCACCGTGCGCCCCGGGGAGATCTACGGGCTCCTGGGCCCCAACGGCGCGGGCAAGTCCACCACCCTGCGCATGATCGCGGGGCTGATGGTGCCCGACGCGGGCCGCATCGAGGTCTGCGGCATCGACAACGCCCGCGAGCCCGAGCGGGCCCGGGCCCTCACCGGCTACCTCTCCACGGACCTGAGCGTCTACAACCGCTTCACCCCCCGGGAGCTCCTGCGCATGTTCGGGGAGTTCCAGGGCGTGGATCCCCGGGTCGCCGAGCGCCGGGGCATCCACCTGCTGGAGCGCCTCCACATGCAGGAGTTCGCCGACGTGAAGATGGAAGGGTTCTCCGGCGGCCAGAAGCAGAAGGTGTCCATCGCCCGGGCCCTGCTGCACGATCCCAAGGTGGTCATCTTCGACGAACCCACCACGGGCCTGGACGTGCTCACGGCCAAGACCGTCCTCGATCTGCTGGGGATCATGAAGTCCGAGGGCCGCACCGTCATCGTCAGCACCCACGTGATGCCCATGGTCGAGGCCGTGTGCGACCGTGTGGGCATCATCTTCGAGGGGATCCTCCACGGGGACGCGCCGCCGAGGGAGATGCTGGACCGCTGGGGCGTCGCGACCCTTGACGAGGTCTTCTTCAAGCTCGTCGCGGCCAAGGAAGGGGGTGCGGCATGAGGGGGGCCCTGCTCATCGTCAAGAAGGAGTTCCTGGAGCTCTCCAAGGACCGGAAGACCATGTTCTTCACGTTCCTGATGCCCGTGATCCTCTACCCCGCCATCTTCTCCATGATGGGCAAGCTGGGCCGGAGCGACGAGGCCAAGCGGGAGGCCCAGGCCAGCCGGGTCTGCATCATGGGCGAGGCGCCCGAGCTCTCCGCCCTCCTGGCCCGGGACCCCGCCCTCTTCAAGGCCGTGCCGCGGCCCGAGGGGGACGTCCGCCAGGCCCTGAAGGACCAGAAGCTCGAACTCATCGTGGAGCCCGATCCCCAGGCCACCGCCAAGGAGGCCCGGGCCGAGACCTGGACCGTGAAGGCCGTCTACGACCGCAGCGACGATTCCAGCCGCCTGGCCCTGGACCGCCTGCGCAAGGCCCTCGCCGCCCGGGACAAGGGCCTCGTCCAGGCCCGCCTGAAGACCCTGGGCGCGTCGGCCGAACTGGCCGAGCCCACCAGGCTCGAGACCGTGGACGCCGGGGGCCGGGAGAGGGCCGTGGGCAAGGCCCTGGGGTCCTTCCTGCCCTATCTGCTGATGATCATGATGTACGCGGGCTCCATGCAGCACGGCATCTACGCCACCGCCGGCGAGAAGGAGCGGGGCACCCTGCTGAGCCTCCTCTCCACCAGCATCCCCCGCAGCCAGATCATCATCGGCAAGCTGCTCTACGTCTTCTCCATCGGGCTCATCGTGGCCGTGATCAACCTCCTGTCCATGGCCATCTCCATGGCGGGGGTGATGGGACAGGGCGCGAAGCACGCCGCCGCCGCCGCTCCCGGCGCCGCCGCGGCCATGCCGGGGCTGGCGGCCCTGGCGAGCCCCTCGGTCCTGTTCCTCAGCTTCCTCCTGGTGGTGCCCCTGGGGCTCTTCTTCGCCAACTTCATCATCCTGGGCGGCATCCAGGCCCGGAACACCGTTGAGGCCGGCACGGCCCTCACCCCCGGCGTCTTCGTCGTGGTGATCCTGGGCGTCTTCTCCATGGCCCCCGGCATCGAGAAGATGGCGTTCCTCCCCTACGTGCCGGTGCTGAACGTCAGCCTGGCCATCCGTAAATTGTTCAGCCAGCAGGGCAATATGTGGGAATACGCGGTGGCCCTGGTCATGACGGTGGGCCTGGCCTGCGCCATGACCTGGCTCTCCACGCGCATGCTCCGGCGCGAATCGGCTATATTCAAGGTTTAGGGTATATTCACTACGCACGCCAATCTTCGAGGTATCCAGCATGGCCACCAAGCCCAAGACAAACGAGAGCCAGGCCCCCAACGGCAGGTCTCTGGAGACGGACCTGGCAGCCGCCATGGCCCAGCTCGCCTCCGGTGACGTGAAGGGCGCCCAGGCCGCGTTCGAGGCCCTCCAGGCCGAGGCGCTCAAGGCCGAGGCCTACCGCCTGGCCCGCGCCGCCCAGACCCACCTCGCCGCCATCGCCAAGCGCGAGGAGCCGGTGACCCCGGCCACCGCCGCCCCCGAGCTGGCCGTCCAGGTGCAGCTGAACCGCCGCGAGCCCGAGGCCGCCCTGGCCCTGGCCGAGGAGGCCCTCAAGGGCCGCGCCGACCACGCGGGGCTGCACTACCTGAAGGCCCTGTGCCTGGCCCTCCTGGACCGCCCCAGCGAGTCCGCCGACGCCCTGGCCCAGGCCACCAGCCTCGATCCGGGCCTCATCTACCAGTACCGCCTCGAGGCGGACTTCGACGGCGTTCGCATGTCGGGTCCCTTCGCGGCCTTCAACCGCGGCTGAGGACCCCATGAGGGGCCTCCACGCCGAGATGCCCCTCAAGGTGGTGGCCATCGGGGGCGGAACGGGCCTGGCGGCCCTGCTCCGCGCCCTGAAGCCCGAGGCCGGGCGCACCCGGGACCCGTGGCGCCTCACGGGGGTGGTGACCGTCTCCGACGACGGGGGCTCCAGCGGCAGGTTGCGGGATGAACTGGGGGGCATCCCCCCCGGCGACCTGCGCAACTGCCTGGGGGCCCTCACCCGGGAGGAGTCGGTCCTGTCGGACCTGCTCAACTACCGGTTCCGCTCCGACGGGTCCCTCTCCGGCCACAGCCTGGGCAACCTGATGCTGCACGCCCTGGCCGACCTCACGGGGGACTGGGTGCGGGCCATCCGCCAGCTGTCCCACGTGCTCGTCACCGTGGGCCGCCTCTACCCCTCCACCGTGGTGCCCGTGGTGCTGCGGGCCGAGGACATGGAGGGCCGCCGCTACACGGGCGAGACCCACGTGAACTCGGCCAAGCCCCCCCTTGCCCTCTTCTGGGCGGAGCCCCTGGACGCGGAGCCCCTGCCGGAGGCCATCCTGGCCATCCTGCAGGCCGACCTGATCATCCTGGCCCCGGGCAGCCTGTACACCTCCACCATCGCCTCCCTCCTCATCACGGAGCTGCGGGAGGCCGTGGCCCGCACGGGGGCCCCGGTGCTCTACGTGGCCAACCTCATGACGGAGCCCGGCGAAAGCTCCGGCCTGGACCTGGAGGCCCACCTCGCCGCCATCCAGGCCTTCGCCCACGTGGCCGTGACCGCCGTCATCGCCAACACCGCGCCGCTGCCCGGGCCCCTCATGCGCCGCTACGCCGCCGAGGGGGGCGCCCCCCTCGTGCCGCAGGGTGGGAAGGTCTGCGGCGTGCCCGTTTTTTCATACCCCCTGCTGGACCCCGAGGCCGAGATGGTGCGCCACCACCCCGTGCTCCTCAACCGGGCCATCCGGGACGTCATCGCAACGCTGTAGCGCCACGCCCGTTTAGGGTTAACAATAGGGGACCGGGGACAAGGCATGGGCATCAAGGGCGATCTTTCCACCATGGGCCTGGAGGACATCCTCCAGTGGCTTTCGGTGGGCAAGAAGACCGGCATCCTGGAGCTCAAGGGCTTCCTCCACACCAAGCGGGTCGCCTTCCACGACGGGCGCATCACCAGCGTATGGAGCTCGGATCCCCGCGAGTACCTGGGCCAGTACCTCCTCGCCTACAACCGCATCACCGAGGAGCAGCTCCGGGAGGCCCTGGCCACCCAGGAGGACGAGAACCAGCTCCTGGGCCGCATCCTCGTCAACCGCCAGCTGGTGACGGAGGCGGAGATCCGGCGCATCGTCCAGCTGAAGGTCGAGGAGTCCATCTACGACACCTTCCTCTGGGACACGGGCACCTTCGAGTTCCACGACGGGCAGCCCCCGCTCCAGCGGTCCATGCTCCTCTCCCTGGAGGTCACGGGCATCGTGCTGGAGGGCGCGCGGCGCACCGACGAGTGGAAGCGGATCCGCAAGGCCATCAAGGGCGGCGACGCCGTGGTGGTGGGGGTCTCCGAGGCCATCGCCGAGATGCTGCCCCTGGCCCCCGAGGACGCCGACATCCTCACCCGGCTTGACGGCATCAAGACCATCGACCAGCTCGTCATCGAGATGCGCACGCCGGAGTTCAAGGCCCACAAGCTCATCTTCGACCTGCACGAGAAGGGCATGGTGCGCATCATCCACCCGGGGGGCAGGCTCGGGGACCAGTCCAGCCTCCAGCTCCAGCGCGCCCGCCAGCTCCTGGAGCGGCAGAAGCTGCAGGAGGCCCAGGCCGAGCTGAAGAAGCTCCTGGCCGAGCAGCCCCGGCTCCAGGAGGCCACCCGCATGCTCCAGGTGGTGGAGCACATGATGGAGGAGAACACCATCGACGAGTCGCTGGTGCCGGAGCTGGCGGTGAGCATCGAGGAGCTCATGCAGGCCCAGCTGGGGCCCAACGAGGCCTTCCTGGCGACGCGGGTGAACGCCGTCTGGAGCATCAAGGACATCATCTCCATTTCGCCCTTCCCCCACGACGAGTGCCTGGCCATCTTCTCCAAGCTGCTCAAGCGTGGGATCCTGAAGGCGCAGAAACCGGCAGGAGGCGCCCAGGCCGGGTACCGCTAGGAGCCTCCCCCGACGAACCGGAGGCCCCGTGCGCATCCCCACCCCCTGGATTCCCGCCATCCTCGTCCTCGCCACGGCCATGCCGGGCGCCGCCGCGGCCAAGCCGAAGGCGGGCGCGGCGCAGACGGAGAAGATCAAGAAGCTCACGGCCGAGCGGGACGAGCTCCTGGACCGGCTGAAGGCCACCGAAAGCCTCCAGGAGGACCTGGCCGCGGCCCAGAAGAGCCGGGACCTGGCCCGCCAGGAGACGGAGGCCGTGCGCCGGCAGCTGGATCAGATCAAGGCCGCCCTGGCCGAGAACCAGGGCAGCGCCGACGCCCTCCTGAAGGAGATCCAGAAGGGCAAGGACGTCCTCGCCGCCCGGGACGCCACCATCCTGGACCTGCAGGGCCAGCTGGCCCGGCTGGGCGAGCAGAAGGCCGCCGAGGCCGCCAAGGCCATCGTGCCCATCACGCCCGAGATCATCCCGGCCAAGCCCATGAACCTCAATAAGGTCACCCCCAAGGCCAAGAAGGTGCACGGGGTGGTGGTGGTGAACGTCCTGGTGGCCGAGAACGGGGATGTGCTGGAGACCCGCCTGCTCCAGGGCCTGCTGGGTGAGGGCGAGTGGGTGGACAAGGCCCACGAGGCCTGCCTGGAGGCTGCCAAGCGCATCGTCTTCGACCCCGCCCGCACGGTGGATGGGAACCGCCCCGTGCGCGTGTGGCAGGGGGTCGGCTTCCTTCTGGACTGATCGTCTGGGTGGCTCCTGGCCCAAGGGGGGCGGGATGCTAACCTGGGTTGCCGGGCGTCCGGCCCAAAGGGGGTTCCCGTGCGCATGGGCGTCATCCTCCAGTCCAACGAGCCCGAGAAGGCCTGGAACGGCCTCCGCTTCGCCAACGCCTGCCTGAAGCGGGGCCACCCGGTGCGGGTCTTCCTCATGAGCGCGGGGGTGGAGGCCCCCGGCCTGCGGGAGGCGCCCTACGACGCGGGCGCCCAGTTGGAGGCCTTCGCCGCGGCCGGCGGCACCGTGCTGGCCTGCGGCACCTGCCTGAAGGGGCGGGGCCAGGAGGGCACCGAGCTGTGCCCCCTGTCCACCATGAACGACTGCGTGGACCTGGTGGAATGGGCCGAGCGGGTGGTCACCTTCTGATGGCCGCGCCCACCTTCGCCCAGCACCTGCGCCAGACCTGGCCCATCGCCGCCATCGCCCTGGGCCTGGGGGTCTACCTGGCCGTCGTCCTCCGCCGGGGGGTGTTCTACACCAACCAGGGGAACATCCTCCGCGACCGGGAGCCGGAGGCCTTCCGGCGCTGGGTGCGCCGCTTCGTCCTCCTGCTGGCCCTGTGCCTCGCCTCCCTGGCGGGCACCTTCGCCCTTTCCCGCTGGTAGGTTCCCGTGCGCGCCCTTTCCGCCCTCCTCCTCACCGCGGCCCTGGTGGCGGCCCCCCCACCGGCCGGCCCCTGCGACGACTGCGTGCCCGGCGTGGGGAACTTTGGCCGGGTGGACGCCGCCCTGTGGCGGGGAGCCCAGCCCACGGCGGAGGGCTTCCGGAAGCTGGAGGCCCTGGGGGTGCGCACGGTGGTGAACCTGCGCCACGGCCATGACGACCGGCCCCTGCTGGCGGGCACCGGCCTGGCCTACGTGAACATCCCCTGCCGAGCCTGGCGGCCCCGCAAGGACCAGATGGACGCCTTCCTGAAGATCGTGCGGGATCCCGCCCGGCAGCCCGTGTACGTGCACTGCGCCCAGGGCCGGGACCGCACGGGCTACATGGTGGCCGCCTACCGCATGGACCAGGGCTGGTCGGCGGAGGCCGCCATCCAGGAGATGAAGCGCTTCCGCTTCAACCGGGTCTGGCTGGGCAACCCGGGCTTCCTGCGCCGGATGGAGGGGCCTTGACCCCCGAACTGGACGCCCTGGCCCGTCTGGCGTAGGCCGCCTTCGGAGCCTTCGCCCGGCTCATTTCGCCCCGCTAAGCTCCGGGCGGTAGAGCAGGGGGATGCGCAGGGGCAGGGGTTCCCCGGCCAGCTGCACGCACAGAAGGGCCGAGGCCTCGGCCCCCGCCTCCCGCACCACCCGCAGCACCACCTCCGGGCCCGGCCCGGGCGGGGGGTCCAGGCGGAAGCCGGGGCCCTCGATCCAGGCCCGGTCCAGGCGCAGGACGGACCCGTCCCGGGAGGCGAGGCGCACGGTGCCGGCGGCCTCCCGGGAGGAGAGCAGCACGAGCCGGGGGGGATCCACCTTCACGGGCAGTTCCAGGCGCCAGTCCACGGTGATGCGCAGGTGGGGCTGCAGGGGGGCCCCCGTTTCCAGGTGGAGGGTCTCCAGGCCCGCCATCTGGCCCGGGGGCAGGGACCCGGCCCGGAGAATGAGCCGCAGCTCCCCCTCCGTGGGCTTTCCGTCCTGGGAGGCGGGCAGGTCCGCCAGTTCCGCCTCCAGGTAGGGCGGGGGAGGCGTCGCGAAGCGCAGGCGGGTGGGCAGGCCCGTCTCCCGCCTGAACCGGAAGACCCGTTCCGGGGACTCGTGGGGCCGCACGGCCCCGAAGCTGGCCCGGTCCGGGTCCACGGTGAGATCGGGCCGCACGGTCATGGCCACGGGCAGGTAGTACAGGCCCTGGCGGGGGGCGTCCGTGGCCAGGCGCACATTGCGCACCTGCCAGCCCACGAAGTCCGTGGGATCCACCCGCAGGGTCATGGTGGCGGCCTGGCCGGGTCCCAGGGGCCCCTCCAGGGCCGGGCCGGCCAGGGTGACGCCCGGGCTCAAGTCCAGGATGCGGAGCCGGAGGGGGGCCTTGCTCACATTGGTGACCGTGTAGACCTGCTGGCGCACCTCCCGGGGGCCCACCTCCCCCAGGTTCACCCGGATCTTGGGTTCCAGGTCCAGGCGGGGGGGATCCACGGGCGGGGCGGGGGTCTGGGCGAGCAGGATGACGGCGGGAAGGACGAACATGGAAACCAGGGTGACAGCAAAACGGAGGGCCGTGAGGCCCCCCGTTCGCATGCTCGTGGGTCGGATCAATTGACGCCGACGCAGGTCCAGGCGGCGGCCACGGCGTTGTACTCCGGGGATCCGCTGCCGTAGAGGAGGGCGGCGGCGTCCAGGGTGGCCTTCCGGGCCCCGGCGTAGTTGGTGCTGGAGGTCATGTGATCGCAGAGGGCCTTGTACCAGATGCGGGCGGCCTTGTCGTTGCCGATGGGGGTGGGAGCGGTCGTGCCCGCGACCACGGGGCTGGCTTCGGGCCCGGTGAGGGTATCGATGGAGGGGCCGTGGGCCAGGAGGAAGAAGAAGTGGTTGGCCACGCCGCTGCTGTAATGCACATCGAGGCTGCCGAGGGTGGAGCTCCAGGCGTCGGGGCTCGCGCCGTCGCGGCTGGGCTTGTGCATCCAGCGCAGGGCGTCGTTGGGATAGCTGTGGGCCCAGCTGTTCTCGAACAGCTTGTAGTTGGCGTACTTCCCGCCGTTGGTCGTGGCCGAGCCCGCGGCGTTGGGAATGGTGGAGCCGCTCGCGCCGCCCAGCACCCAGAATTCCACCATGGTGCCCAGGATATCGGAGCTGGCCTCGTTCAGGCCGCCGCTCTCGCCGCTGTAGGTGAGATTGGCCTCGGTGGCGCAGACGCCGTGGCTCACCTCGTGGCCCACGGTATCCAGGTCCGCCTCGCCGTGGGAACCCGTGCTGTTGCCGTCACCGTAGGTCATGCAGAAGCAGCTGTCGGACCAGAAGGCGTTGTCGTAGTTCCGGCTGTAGTGCACGCGGCTGTAGGCGGCCTTGCCCGCGTTGTTGATGCCGTTGCGCCCGAAGACCGTCTTGTAGAAGTCCCAGGTGGCCTGGAGGCCCCGGTGGGCGTCCACGGCGGCGGTCTGGCCGGTCTCGCTCGTGGTGGTGTACGAGCCGCTGCCGTACCAGATGCCGTTGCCCCAGGCGTTGTTGGCGTCGGAATAAATCGTGCCCGTGCCCGAGGTCCGGCCGGCCAGGTCGTACGTGCTGTTGCCGCCGGAGGCGGGCCGGGTGGTGTCCGTGAGCTGGTAGCTGCTGGGGGTGGTGGCGCCCGAGGCGTAGACGCCGACGGTGTTGAGGGTCACCGGGCCGTACCACTGGGAGGTGCCGGTGCCGACGGCCGGCTTGGTGGTAGTGGTGCCGCCCCCGCCGGGCTTGGCGGTGTGGAGGGTGTTCCAGGACTTCAGGATGGCGCCGCTGTGGGCGCTGATGAGGTAGTCGACGTGCTTCGTCTCCTCGGGGCCGTTCTCCAGTTCCGTGTGCACGTGCCAGGCCAGCTGGTACTCCAGCACCCGGTCCTCGATCTCGGAAGCCTTCGCGTGCTCCAGGGAGGCGGCCTTGGCGCCGGCCTTCAGGGCCCGGTAGGTGTGGGGCAGCACCACCAGTTCGGCGGTGGGGTCGTTGGCGTAGGGGCCCTTGGGCATGAGATCGCCGTGGGCGGTGGCCAGGGCCTCGGAGGCCTGGATGGAGGGATTCGTGTTGATATCGATGTGGCTGAAGACGGCCAGGGTGGGGGCCTTGTGGGCGCCCTTGGCGTCGGTGTGGGTGATGGCGTCGCCCTGCCAGACGCGCACGCCCTGGTAGTGCTGATGGAAGCGGGCGTGGGTCTCGCCCACCTCATCGGTGCGCCCTTTGCGGTAGACGAAGGTGGTTCGATGATCCATGCCCAGGTCGGCACGGCGACCGTGCAGATAGCCGTGGGCGGCCTGGACGAGGGGATCTTGGGCATCCCGGGAAACGGGATGGCCGGCGGCGAGGGGGAGCGCCACCAGGCCCAGGGCCAGGGCCCGGGTGAGCAGGTACGGAAGGGGGGAACGCACGGATCGCCTCCTGAACGTATCGCCAGCCCGGGGGGGGGTGGCTGGGGGTTGGAACGGTTAGCTGGACTCAGTCTAAACCATCCCGCCGCCCGGGCAGCGATTTTTTCCGTTCCCCTCTTTGGGATATCACGCAACCTGATGCATCACGAGTTTATGCATCAGGATGGGGCCAAGGAAAGGGCGGGCCGAAGCCCGCCCTTCGCCAGGGGATTGTCCGGCTCAGTACGGGTAGTAGTAGGGGTAGTAGCCCCCGTAGGGGTAACCGTAGCCGCCGTACCCGCCCCAGGGACGGTACCAGCCGCCCCAGCCGCCACCCCAGCCGCCTCCCCAACCTCCCCCCCAGTGGTGGGCCACGGTGGCCCGATCCTGGGAGGCGGGGCGGGAGGCGCGGGTGCCGGCGGAAAGGGTTCCGCAGGCCGCGACGAGGGCGATGAGGACGAGGGTGCGCATGCGCATGGCTGCTCCTTTGCGATGGAGCCCGGCGCCCGGGGCGTCGGGCGGTTCAACGTCCAGGCGTCCCCGCACGCGCCACGCGCGCCGGTGGAACCGACCTGGAACGTTGCTCTTATCGGCGGGGATCCCTCCCGGCTCCAGCGCTCCGGTGCGAAAAAAGAAATGCAAGTCGTCTGTCTGCCGAATTAACATGGGTCAGCCCGCCGTCCGGAGGCCCCATGACCGTACCCCCCAAGGCCCGCCCCTGGCTCCTGGCCCTCGCCCTGGGCCTCGCCGTGGGGTTCCTGGCGGTCCTCCTGTCCCACAAGCGGGATCCCTTCGACGACCGGTCCTTCTGGGGCCTGTGCTACCCCCTGGGCATCCTCGCCTCGGGGTGGATGGGCTACCGGTACCCCCTCCGCCCCTGGCGCTGGCCCATGGTCCTCTTTGAATCCATCCTCCTGGCCCTGTGCATCCGGAACGGGGAGCCGGGGAACCTGTGGCCCATCGCCATGGTGTTCTTCCTCGCCCTATCCGTGCCTGGGATCATCGCGGCCTGGCTGGGTTCCCTCCTGGCCCGCCGCTAGGAGCCTTCCATGGCTCCTAAAGCACCTTCCCCGGGGACAGGAGGTACGATCCCAGCCCCCGCTCCGAGGCGGGGGGGACGATCCTCAGGAAAGCCTCCACCCGGGGCAGGTTCTGGCGCTCCCATGCATCCGGCCCGAAGCCGTAGATGTCGGAGATGATCCCCACCTTGGCCTTGAACAGGTCCTCGTCCAGAGGCAGCACGAGGCTGGCGTTCGGGGCGGGGTGGGGCACGCTCTGGGCCCGGTCGTCGTCGTAGGCGAAGTGCCACACCTCGTTGGCCTTCAGGCGGCCCTGGTCCAGGAGCACCCGCACGGCGTCGGAGACCTCGTCGTGGAACTTGTGCTCCGTGTACTCCCCCTGGGGGGAGTGGGTGAGGACGACATCGAAGTCGTGGCGGGGAAGCAGGTGGAGGATCGTCTCCTCCACCTGGCCCTCGGGCAGTTCCGCCTCCCGGCCCCCATCCCGCAGATCCCCCAGGTCCCCCCGGGCCCCATAGCGGGCCAGGGCCCGGTGGAACCGGGGCGCCCGGTCCGGATCCGTGCGGTGATTCAGGGCCACGATGGTCAGGTCCAGGTCCTGGTGCACCAGAAGGAGGCCGCAGGCCCACATGGTTTCGTCGTCCGGATGGGCGACGATGACGGCCAGCCGGCCTCCCTTTTCCCCGCTCGATGACATGGCGCCTCCGCTCCCGGTTGGGATGTCACGGGGGCCTCAAGGTTCCAAAAAAAACGAGGCGGCCCGGAGGCCGCCTCGCTTCGTGGAACCTGGGCCTAGAAGGCCAGGCGGGCGCCGACCTGCACGCGGCGGGTCTCGCCGAGGATGCTCCAGTTGCGCTGGAGGGCGGGGGCCGCGTCGTTGGAGCCGGAGGTGGGCACCTGCTTCCAGTAGGTGTCCTTCCGGTTCATGAGGTTGAAGATGTCCAGGGAGGCGGTGAACTTCACCTTCCCGGTGATCTTGAAGTCGCGGCGCATGCCCAGGTCGAGGCTGGTCTGGGAGGCGGTGCGGTTGGTGTTGCGGCCGGAGTCCTGGCCGTTGATGAAGAAGCGGTCGTTGCTGGTGGCGCCGTCGCCGTTCACGTCCTTGGTGTAGGTGATGGAGTAGGGCGCGCCGCTCTGGTAGCGGAGGGAGAGGCTGTACTGGATGCCCGTGAACTTCTGGTCCAGGTAGCTGACGTAGCCCGTGAGGACGCTGCGGCGATCGGTGTCGGCGTAGCCCCAGTCCCGGTAGGGATCGTTCACGTTCTGCACGCCGATGCCGGAGTAGTTGCGCTCGTTGGAGTCGAAGTCCTTGTTGATGGCGTAGGTGTAGTACAGGTTGGCTTCGACGGGGCTGCCGTCCTTGTGGTACTTCAGGCTCAGGGTGTAGGCATGGTAGAGGCTGGTGCCGTCCGACATGTACTGGCCCATGGTCTGGTAGGTGGAGTTCGGGCGGGCGCCATAGACGGTGCGGCCGTAGGCGTTCACGCTGGCGGTGCCGACGTTGGCGTCGCGGGTGCGCTCCAGCTGGTTGCCCTTGGCGTAGGTGGCGGTCACGCCGGCGACGAGGGAGTCGAAGGCCCGCTCAACGCCCAGGTTCGCCCGGTCGGTGTAGGGGTTCTTGAAGTCGGGGCTGAAGCTCCAGATGCTGAAGGCCGGGACCTTGCTGGCGGCGGCAGAGGGGAAGGCCGAGAACCAGAAGGGGTTGGAAGGATTGAATCCGGTATCGGCGGCGTTGCCGTAGGGGATGCCGAAGGTGGTCTGGTCGTTGTTGGCGGACTTGAAGTCCACCTGGCCCGTGCGCCGGCCGTTGGCCGCGAAGACCTGGTAGAGGAACACGGCCGGGGTGGTGCTCACGTAACGGCCGGCGGTGAAGCGCACGACGGTCTTGCCCTGGTCCATGGCGGGGGTCCAGGTGACGGAGAGGCGGGGCGAGATCTGGCTGTCGTTGGGGATCTTGCCCGTCAGGGGCATGGGCTTGGCCAGGGGATCCGCGAAGTTGGCGATGGGGTAGTCGGGATTCTGCTGGCGATCCCAGCGCACGCCCAGGCCCACCTTGAACTGGTCGTTGAGGCGCCAGTCAGCCTGCACGAAGGCGGCCATCTGCTTGGTCTCGGCGCTGAACTGGCCGGCTTCGCGCACGTCGGTGCTGAGGCCGAAGTTCTGGCGGTAGGTCGTCCACTGGCCGGCGCGGAACTTGGCGAGGGAGTCGAAGTAGTAGACGCCGCGCCAGTTGCCCGCGAAGAACTCGGAGACCTCGATGGCGTTGTAGTCGAAGCCGGCCCGCACCTGGAGGGCGGGGGTGTTGTAGGAGAGGGTCTCCTGGAACTGCTTGCGCTTGGTGTTGTAGGTGCGGTCGAAGGGGTACGCGCCGTAGTAGCCGCCGTTGGTGATGCTCACCTCGGGGATGGTGCTGTAGGGCTCGCGGGGCATGTCGTCGGTGACGTAGTTGATGCGGAACTCGTTCATCCAGTTCGCGTTGATGACCATGTTCCACTGCAGGACGTAGGCGTCGGACTTGACGATGTCGCTGGCCATGTTCTCGTAGGCCGCGGTGAAGCCCGAACCCGTGTCGCCGGTGAACTTGGAGTGGTTCACGCGGGCCTGGATGACGTTGTTCTCGTTGATGTTCCAGTCGAAGCGGGCGAAGACCGTGTCGGAGTCGGCCTTGCTGTTGTAGGCGCCCTGCTTGGCCAGGAGGACGGCGTCGAAGGGGTTGCTGGCGGAGAGGGTGTCGTACCCGCCGGTGACGGCGTTGGGATACCCGAAGAACATGTTGTAGGGGGTCGTGCGGCGCTGGGCGTCGTAGGCGACGAAGTAGAAGAGCTTGTCCTTGAGGATGGGGCCGCCCACGGAGAAGCCGAACTGGGTCTGCTTGAAGTCGCCCACGACCTTCTCGTCGGGACGCTTGGCGACCATGTTCTTGGGCTTGGCGTAGTAGAACAGGCTGCCGGTGAACTCGTTGGTGCCGTTCTTGGTGATGGCGTTCAGGTAGCCGCCGCCCATGCGGCCGAATTCGGCGGAGGCGCCGTCGGTGATGACCTGGTACTCGCGGATGGCTTCGGAGGAGATGGTGAAGGGGGTCTTGCCCTCGGCGGCGCCCACGGCGCCCCCGAAGAAGGGCTCGTTGTTGTCGCCGCCGTCGATGTTGATGGAGGTGTTGACGCCGCGCTGGCCGGCGATGGCGAGGTTGCCGCGCTGGCTGTCCGTCACCACCTGGGGGGTCAGGGTGGCCAGGGTGGTGAAGGAACGGTCACGCATGGGGATGTTGCTGATGGCCTCGGGGCTCACGTAGGCGGCGGTGCTGGCCCGGTCCAGGTCCACGGCGGCCACGGAGGCGATCACTTCCACGGTGACGGAGGCCTCGGGGGCCATGGTCACGTTCAGGGGGGCGGCGTCGCCCAGGTTCAGGTTCACCTTCAGGTTGCTGGCGGTCTGAAAGCCCTTGGCGGTGACGGTGACGGCGTAGGCGCCCACGGGAAGGGTGGGGGCGAAGTAGCGTCCGTTCACATCGGTGATGGCGGTGCGGACGAGGCCCGTTTCCTGGTTGCGGATGCTCACGGTGGCACCGGCGATCCCGCTGCCGCCCTTCGCCGAAATTCGGCCGGCCAGCTGGGTGGAAACACCCTGGGCCACCAGCGGGGCGCCACAGATGATGAGGGGCAGAAGTCGGGACAGGCGGAGGGCACTTCGCATGGGCATGCTCCTTTGTGCATTAGAGATGGATTATCTCTTGCTTGGTTACATTATCCGGGAACTTTTGTGTTAAATGAAGCACAGGCGCTCCGCCGAGGAGCGCCCAACGCTTTTTCCCCAGGACCTCTGCGGGGCTACTCGACCGAACAGGTCACATCGCCGTTGGCCCAGGCCTGGCAGCCCAGCCTCTGGTCGGGACCCGCCTTCAGGAGCTTGAGGATCCGGGCCTCGCCGGCGCCCATGGGGGTGAGGTGCTCCTGTCCCGCTTCCACGGTGACCAGGCAGGTCCCGCAGCGGGCGTGGCCCCCGCACCGGTGGTTCAGGGGCTGTTCTCCCTTGGCCGCGGCCGCCAGCAGGGACAACTCCCGCTCGATGGGGATCTCGACGGTCTGCTTGCCTTTGAAGGTCACCTTGAACATGGGGCTCCGGGATGGGCCGGGAAGGACTTGGCCAAGCTCAGGATAGGGTGGCCGGGGGCGGGGGGGAAGCCTCGCCGGTTCCTTCGTCCGCATGATGGGGGTTGGAACATCTTTGGGTGAATGTTTTATAAGTGTTGAAAATGCAGCAAGATTACTTGTGCGGTCAACTATGGGGGGGTACCCTGATCAACGGCAGCCGGGCCTTTTCCGGACGCCCGACAGGAGCGCCCCATGCTCAATTCCCTCCGCATCGGACAGCGGCTCGCCCTGGCCTTCGGGTTCCTCCTGGTCCTCCTGGCCTTGTCGAACGGAGGGGCCCTCCTGCGCATGAACGACATGAGCCGGGACCTGGACCGGATCACGCAGGTGTACGGCCAGGAGCGGGACCTGGCGGTCCGCATGGAACTGGCCTCCGAAAGCATCAGCCGCCTCATCGCCACGGCCCTTCTGAGCGAGAACGACGCCCAGCGCGCGGCCGCCCTGGACCCCATCCCCGCGGTCCGGAAGACCTACGACGATTCAGGGGAGAAACTGGAGCGCATGCTCATCTCCGACGACGCCAAGGCCCTCTTCGCCAGGACCCAGGAGGGCGCCCGCGCCGCCCGGGCCCTGAACAACCAGGTCGTCGAGATGGAAAGGGCGGGGCGCCGCAAGGAGGCCGTCGCCCTCTTCACCACCCGGGCCGAGACCGCCAAGCAGGCATGGCTCCATGCCCTGGAGGAACTCTCCCGTTACGCCGAGGACCAGCTACGCCTCCACCGGGATCAGGCCCAGGAGGCCCTGGACCATGCTCGACTCATGGTCGCTGTTCTCATGGGCCTGGCCATGGCCCTGGGCATCGGGGCCGCCATGGTCATCTCCCGGGGCATCATCCGGCCCGTGCGGGCCTTCCAGGGGGTGCTGGGGGAGGCGGCCGCGGGGGATCTGCGGGTCACCGCCCCGGCCACCACCCGGGACGAGATCGGCGAGCTGGGCACCTCCCTCAACGTCATGCTGGGACGCCAGCGGGAGACCCTCCGGGGCGTGACCGGGACCGCGGACACGGTGGCCAGCGGGGCCACCCAGCTCTCGGCCAGCGCCGAGGAGATGTCCGCCACCACCCAGCAGATCGCCCGCAGCGGCGAAACCCTGAACGGGGTCATGGAGCAGGTGGCCGCGGCCATGGTGGAGCTGGCGGCCAGCGTCCAGGAAGTGGCGGGCAATGTGAAGACTTCCCAGGAGGAGGCCCGCCGGGCGGTGCAAGCCGCCGATACGGGAGCCCGGGAAGGGGAGCAGGCGGCTCGGCGCATGGAGAAGATCCTGGTGACCACCGGTAACATCGCCAAGGCGGTGCAAGTGATCCAGGAGATCGCCCGCCAGACCAACCTCCTGAGCCTCAACGCCGCCATCGAGGCCGCCAAGGCCGGCCAGCAGGGCAAGGGCTTCAGCGTGGTGGCCGAGGAAGTGCGCAAGCTGGCGGAGCGCAGCCGCCAGGCCGCGGTGGAAATCGAGGGCCTCATCCTTGAAAGCCGGGAGGCGGTGGAGGACGGCGTCCAGGCGGTGCGGGACATCATCGGCCTCCTGGGCGGCATCCACACCGCGGTGGGGGGCGTCGCCTCCCGCATCCAGGAGATCGGCGCCGCCACGGCGGAACAGACCCACACGGCCGACGAAGTGAGCCACCGGGTGGACGAAGCCTCCCGCGAAGTGGGCCAGAACGCCGCCGCCACCCACCAGCTGAGCGCCACCGTGGCCGAGGTGGCCCATACCTCCAGCGACCTGGCCAGGGTGTCCGATGGCCTGGCCCAGGCGGTGGCGCGGTTCAAGGTCTGAGGGCCGGAAGCCTTACAGCAGCCCCGGGATATCCTTGAGAAGGGCATTCAGGTTCAGGGCACGCAGGCGGTTCGGGTCCCGGGCCTTGGCCCCGAAGCCTTCGCCGACCTTGGCCAGGGCCCAGGCCGCTATCTCCGGATAGGCGCCCTTCCAGGGCGCCCGGTCCAGGGCGGCCTTTATGGCTGTCCGTTCCTTCACCTGGAAGGTCTTTCCCTGGGGACCCGGGACGATCAGGATCGGCTGGCGGCCCGCGCCGCCCATCAGGACGGTGCCATCCGGGAAGTGGCAGCTGTACCCGGTCGCCTGGACCAGGATGCGGATGCCCTTCGATTGGGTCATCCATGCGTCGGTCCGTGGCTGGCCTGGGGTGCTTTCCGCCTGGGCGGTGCTGGCTGAACCTCGACCCGGATCCAAGGCCGCTCGGGTGGCTGGGCCCGCGGAGGACGATGCGGCGGGATCCACCGGTACCGGCTGGGGCTGGAGCACCTTGCTGGCGGCCACCTTGGCCACGGTCTGAACCAGCGGGGCAAAGGTGGCCAGGGTCCCGGGGTCGGGAACCGCCCGGGGAGCCTTCCGCTCGCAGCTTTCGGCCAGGGCTGCGATGGCGCGGAGCTCCAGCGCCGCGATCGCCACCCGGGTGGAGGGTCCGGGCGCCGGGGCCTGGGCGGGGCTGGGCCGGGGAAGGGACGCCAAGTCCCCCGAAGGGAGAGGCGCCGGGAGGGAAGGGGCCGTGGCCGTCGAGCCGTCCAAGGCGGCCGGACCGGAGGAGCGCGCAGGATCGGCCTGAACGGCGTTCGTGGCTGGGGAGGGGGCGTTCGCCGGCGCCGGGACGGCAGGGGAGGCATCCGGGACAAGGCTCGCCAAAAAGGGGGCTTCCCCTGTCTGCATGGGCCGCAGGGCGAGGTACCCCAATTCGTTCGTCAGATGCAGGACGTTCTTGATGATGAGTGCGTCCATGGGTGTGGCGGGGTCCCCCGGGTGCTTGAGGACCCGGGTGACGGCATGGTTGGCCAGGGAGGCCAGGACCCGTTGCTCGGCGGAGCCTGGCGCGATGACCGTACGCCAGGAGGCCTGACCCAGGTACTCCACCTCGGACCCGGTGTGGGGGTTCTTCCGCCTGAACAGGGTTTCACGGCGATAGCCGCCGGTAAGGGTCTCCCCGGTCTCCAGGACGGCGTGGAACCCCTCGGGGCGAACCTCGAGCCGCCCCCCGTTCGTCCGGAACACCCAAGGTTCCAGGGGCGCTGCCTGGGCGACCCCGGCCAGACTCAAAGCCAGGACGGCAATCGAACGATTCATGTCCACTCCCCGGCCCAAGGGTCGACCTACCGGCAAACCGGGCCCACGCAGGTACGTGTAACCATCCGTTTGATGGTTCCGCCAGGGCTCCGGGAATGCTTCCCTGCCCGGGAGGCGTGATGCCAGGTCCTGCTCGTGGCCCCCGGCTTCAGGACGGGCCGGGTGCCGTTCCAGGCCCGGTCGAGGATCGACCCGCGAGGGGGACCCGGGGAACGAATGTATGGCTCATTGCATCCTTCCCCGTGAACCCGCCGGGATGGCTATTGTCCGGGCGTCTCTCCGAATTGTCATGAAGATGAAGCCTTCCCTTGGGGCGATCCTGGCCGCATGCCTGACGCTCCAATCCACCACCCCTCCCGCCTCTCCGGAAAGGAAGCAAGGGGGAGAGGCTCACCTCGCCGCGGATGGCGACGTCCAGCCCAACTACCCCCTTCTGTTTTCCGAGCATGACGGTTCACTCGTCATGCACGGATCTGGATACTCGGCCATCCTTCCCAGCCAGATATGCCTGGGGACGGGCGTGGAAGGCCTGAACCTGCCGGGCCAGGAGTGGACCCGAGAGCCGCAGCGATGGCGGGAGCACATCCATGCCGGCTCGGCGGATTTCAAGGCGTTGGCGGCGATGCGCGCCTGGGCGCTGGCCATGGAGGCGCGGCCCCGATCGGAGTGGGGCGCGTGCGCCGCAGGCTTGGGCCGTTTCCTGGAGGACTCCGCCTGGATGGACACCCTGGAGCAGGCGCCGGCCTTCCCGCTCCCGGATCCTGCCGCGGAGGCCGCTGCGGAACCCTGGGATGCATCCGCCCAGAGTCCCGTGCGTTTCCTGGAGGACGCCTCCTGGGTGGACGCCCTGGGGCAGGCGGCCGCCTTGCCCCTTCCTGGTCCTGTCCCTTCCGCTGCCACCGCCGCTGACGCTGCTGCGGACCCGCAGGATGGATCCATCCTGAGTGCCCAGATCGGCCCAGGCCCCTCCCTGGACCCCGTTCACGCGGTCCCTTCCGTCCAGCCCTCGGTGTCCGCTCCCATCCCGGATCAGACGCCTTGGATAGCCAGGGAATCGGATCACCAGTGGCGGTGCCTGCTGTGCCGGGAGCGGTTCCGCACCGCCGAAAGCGCGGCCGCCCACGGGGCCACCATCTGCAAGGGGGCGACGGATGCGTGGACATCGGACCTCTCGGCCCGGGAGGAGGGCCTGTCGGGCATGCCCGAGGACCTGGAAGCCTTCCTCCGCCTGAGAGGCGCGCCTGTCCTCAAGGCTCAACCATCCCAGGCCCGGAACGGGTCCGGGGTGCCGGCCGATGGCCGGCTCCCCCTCATCGACGTGTTCCGCAAGGAAACCTCCCGGGCTGAGCCTCCGATGGGTCCCCTGGAACTGGCTGACGAGGCCCGGTCTGCCCCGGTCCAGGCGCTCCCTGCGCCCAAGGCTCCGGCCGCGCCGAGGCGGCGCAGGTCCTACCGTCCGGTCGTCCAGTGGAAGCTTTCACCCGGAGTCCAGACCACCAAGGGTGCCGCGGCCCGGGCCTTGGTCAAACAGTTCCACGCCCAGGCCGCAGAGCATCCCTCGGCCCGCGTCCGATGGGCCAATGATTTGCGCAAATGGAAGGACTTCTGCGTCATCTGCCGGAGGGTGCTGGACAACGGCCGGGACCGACGCGACCATGTCGCCCTCCACGAGGCCCAACACGGCTACACCTGCCCCCACGATGGGTGCGGGGCCAGCTTCGAGAGCCAGGATCGCTTCAAGAACCACCCGCGGGTGCACCTTGCGGGCTGCCTCTGGCCCTGCGATGCCTGCGAGGAAGCAGGGTTTTCCCGCGCCGAACTTGAATCCCGGAGCGAGAGGCTGAGGAAGGCCCTGGAGGCGGGCGATCTCGAGCAGGTGGTCAGCGTACTCAAACGACCGACGAACCGGTACAACAGCCGCGTCCCTGCGTCCCCGCGGGACGGGGAGGAGGAGAAGGAGGAGGCACCTCCGGTTCCCAGACGCGCCAAGCAGGTGCGCCCCGTGGCCAGCGCAGCCCAGGCGGCGGCCCGGGTCCTCGGGTCCGCCGAGGCCTCCCGGGAAGACCTCCCGGCGGCCACCAGGCCCCGGGTGAGGGTGAAACCCAAGGGGGTGCTCCAGGATCGTACCGCTGCCGTGCCTCCCATTGAGCCATCAGCCTCCGCGCAGCCATCCCTGCCAGAGCCTCCGGCGGCCGTCCCCAGTCGCGCCAAGCCGGTGAAAGTGGGGCCTGTGGCCCGCGCAGCCCAGGCGGCGGCTTGGGCCCTCGAGTCCGCCAAGGCCTCCCTGCAGAACCTCCCGGTAGTCACCAGGCCCCAGGTGAAGGTGAAACCCAAGGGGGTGCCCAAGGATCGTAGCGCATCCTCGCCTTCCCTCCCGCCAGCGGCCTCGGCGCAGCCTTCCCTGCCTGAGCCTCCGGCGGCCGTCCAGAGGCCGGTGCCACCCCGGGTGAGCCCGCCCAAGGCGAATTCATCCCCGAACCGCCTTCCCACCGGGGTGGAGGCCCGGGTCGGTGGTTCGGAAAGCGCGAGGCCCGCCTCCAGCCGGGTGCTGGCGCCCCTGTTCGAGCGGGCCTCCCAGGTGGCAGCCTTGTCCCAGCCGCGGGAAGCCGCCCAGCCCATCCAGGTATCCCCTGCCGCCGTGCCACGGCCGGTCCCCTTTGCCGTGGTGGCCCCGCCGCCGGCGGCCCAGGCGGAGGCCGCCTCCGCATCATCGCCTTCCACCGGCTCCGACGTTGCGTCCCAGGAGGAACCCAAGGCCTCTCCCCAGCCTTCCGCCCCGGCCTTCCTCCCGGCGGCACCCCCTGCCTCACCGCAAGCATCCATGGCCGACCCGGCGCAGCCTCTCCGTCAGATCGATCTGGAGGCGCTGTTCCATTGGGCCGATCACCGGACCTTGACGGGCGAGGAGACCTCGGAACTCCTGGCCGCCTGCAATGCCATGGTGATGATTCTCGGCCTGCTGCCCACGGAGAACCCCTATGCGGTCACCCACGTGACGGGGGCCACGCTGGTGGACCTGGGGGTGGCCCGGTATTCCCTCTATGAACGTTACACGTCCAGCCTCACCCTGCATCCGGAGGTGGCGCAACCCCTGCGGGCTGCCATGGAGAAGGCCGACGCGATTCTGAACAAACTGCTCGGGAAGAATTGGGAGACCCGCAATCCCGTCACCGGCAAGGAAGCTCCCCGGAAAGGCCGCAAGTCCAAGGGGAAGCGTGGGAAACGCAAGGGCGCCACCCGTCGGTCCTCTTCCTCCGCTTCCTCCTCCTCCTCCTCTTCCTCTTCCCCCAGGCCTTGAAATGATGCTCCGACCCATGGGCCTATCTGCCCTCCTGCTGTGCGTGCCCCTGCAGGGCAACCCTCCCGATTCCCCGACACCTTCGCCGGCACCCGAGGCGGACTGGAGCCATGGCCTGGAGGCCGGGGGAACCCTCCTCATCACGACGACGGGCTACCGCTGCGCCCTGGGGTCGGGGATCCTCCTGGAGGGTGGCCGCGGCCAGGCTCCCCGGGGCGGGAACGCCCCGGGGCAGGCGTCCATGGTTCGAACGATCCGGCAATGGGCCGAGGAAAAGGGGCGGGTGGAACCTCCCTCCATTCGCCGGGAGCACCTGCTCGCCTTCCTGCACGACACACGGTGGGCCGTCCCGGAGGAACCCAAGGCTCCCTCACGCAAGCGGAAGGCCGTGGAGGACCTTCCCGCGCCCGCCCCCAAGCGTCCAGCCATGGATTCGGATGTCCGCACCCGGCCCCGGGCGGTACCCGGACAGGTGGATCTTGCGGCCCTCCTGAGCGAGGAACTGCCCGTGGTCCATGAAAAGGTGGAGGGTGCCCTGGGACTGGCCAGCCACGCCATGAACGCGGCCTGCGGAGCCCTGGCCAGGGCGCTGGCGGACCTTGGCCAGCCCGAACCTTGGCTGGCCATGACGGGGAAACGCCCCCACGACCTTGCGGTGGGACGATACCAGGCGACGGCCATGGCGCGCCGCCTTCTGGGGGCCCTCCAAGCCGCTGGGAAGCCATCGGACGTCCGGGCCCTGCCCGAGGGCGTCCTGGCCTGTCTGGAGACGGCCGATGAACTTCTGACCCTGTTGCTGGGCGAAAGCCTTCCCCTCGAAGCTGAACCCAGCGCGGCCCCGGAGGCTCGCCCATGAGGCTTCTGCCCCTGCTTCTGGCCTGCCTTGCGACGGCTTCCGCCCTGCGGGCCACCCCGCCCGCCTCTCCACGTTCAGGCGCCAGCCCAGCCTCCCCCCTGCTCTTCGATGGCGGCAGCACGTGGGTGTTGGAGGATCGCGCCTGGTGCCTCAAGGTGGAGGATGCCGACTACACGCTGGATCTGCCGGATGGAATCCGCCTGGAAGGCCGGGACGGTGCCGAGCTGAAACCGGAGAAGATCCCGCATGGCAGCGCGGCCTATGAGGCACTCAAGGATGCTCGCCTTCATGCCTCCTTGAGCGCAGAGCTGGCGCGCGAAAACCCGGCCATGAATGCGGGCCAGGGCTTGCCCGGAGGGATCCAACGCTTTCTCCAGGACACCGCCTGGGTCGAGGAGCCGAGGCACATCCAGGAGGCACCGCCGCCCCCCCTCGCTCCTTCGATCCCTGACCAGCCGGTCGCTCCGGATGCGTCCAGCCGGGCGAAGGCTCCCGTTCTCGCGGCCGATCCCTCCTCCCCATCCCTTCCCGACTCCCCGGACCTCGCGACCTCCGCCTCCGCCTTCGCCGCCCCTTGCTTCCTGGAGGCCCGCGGCGCCTCCTTGGTGGCCACAGAGGGCTACTTCACCGTCCACCTTCCTGGCGAACGAATGCTGTATGGGGGCTCCCTTTATCTCGGCCACGAATGGAGCCTCCATCCCGAGACCTGGCGCGAGGTGCTTTCAGGCCAGAAGGCCGACCTGAAGGCCATTGCCGCCCTGAGGCTGGCCGCCGTGCGTTGGATGGACTTGAACGCTGGTCAGCTCGAGATCGGCCGGCAAATCGAAGCCTTCCTGGCCCATGCCAAATGGTTGGAGGAGGAGGGCTCCCGGAACCCCGCCTTGTCGCCCATCGGTATCTGCCTTCCGTGCGGCGTGGTGCTCACCGTGATTCAACACATGGAGGCGCACAACCAGATCCATCAACGGACGGAAGCTCACACCTGCAAGCACGCGGATTGCAAGGCCTCCTACCCGGAAAGGGAGGCGCTTGACCTCCATCTCAAGATGCATCGTACGGGCTGCATGTGGTCCTGCGACGCCTGTCTGGACCAAGGCCTGGATGCCGATCTTCTTGCCAGTCGAGCGCGCACGCTCGCGGAGGCCAAGGCGAAGCATGACCTGCCAACCATCCTGAGCCTGTTGAACTCCAGGTATCTCCTCCAAAGCGAAGCGAAGGCGGGGGACGCAAAGGCTGTCCGGAAGGCGGCCGTGACGGTGGGGCGCGTCGACCCCCGGGCCCCTGAAAAAGGGAGCACGGCCCGTCCTGCCGCCCCGCCCCCTTGACCTTGAGGCGGTCCCGGCGCCTGGCACGGGCGCGAAGCCATGCCCGCGATCTTTGCCGCGGTTCCCGGGTCCGCTAGACTGGGGACGGCCCTATAGCTCAGCGGTCAGAGCTGGCGGCTCATAACCGCTTGGTCCAGGGTTCGAATCCCTGTGGGGCCACCAGTCAAACGTGCAACCGGTGGATGGGTAGGTTGTAACTCATTGGGGAGTGTGGCGTTTACGGATGGCGCGCCTTCGGAGAGGGAGGCTTGTGCCGATGAGGATTGGAGCGGGTTGGGGGCATTTTGGGTGGGGCGCCCTTGCTGCAACGACACAGAGAAGTCGGATCAGGCTGATTTGTTTACTTGGCTATCGAATGCAGATTTCGCTGAATTAATTGCGGCCATCGCCCTCTGTGTGGACGCTTAAATGCAATCTTGCTTCTGCTTCAGTGTTTGCGGTTATAACTGAAATAATCTGCGTTTTATTAATTGATTAAGGAGAACGATTAACAGCATCAATCTAGCGAAAACGAGGGTGGCAACAGACATCACGATGTGATGGAAAATACCAAAAGAAATTGCTCCCAATGCCATAGATATAATCGCTACAACTATGTGAACAATTGATGCTGTTGCGTATTTAATTTTGTGTTTTTCGCAAAACGTCTTATCGACAGCCAGGGGCCATGCGAGGGATATCCGCAAAAGATCCGTCATTTTGCGCCTGCACACTTGGTCTCACAATCGCCAAGATCATTGTACAACTGGACTCCGGTTATTGCATGACCCAACAGAGGTATGCCCTTTGCGAATCGGCCGACGATTTTGCCGAGAGAATGAACTGACCTGCCCGCCCTCCATGCAGCCTCTCCACCACTCAAGGCCAGCCAAGCCCCGGTCCGGCTTGCCATCGGCCCAATATTGTTGGCATAGCCAGTAAACGTACGTGCGTTTGCAGAAATTTCATGCACGTTCCCAGTCATCATCAGAGCACCACGGTCGTTGCACATGAAAGAGCTTGTCTCTGCCGTTGCTCCGAGGGGGGTAATTCCACCAGTGGCGACATCGTAACGTCCTGCCTATGAAAATTTCAAGCTTTTCTGTAGGTTGCTCATGCTTTTGGCGGGATCCACATGCTTAATTTATAGCCCAGCCAGGCAAGTAAGAACGCTACTGCAAGATACAGAATGATAAAGATCCCCCAGAATACGAGGAAGGGCATTGAGAATGTGCCAAACGAACCCTGGAGGGATTCAAGTAGGTAGGCTGATGCGCATCCTATGATGAAAACAATTGTGAACTTGGCGCAGACGGTTGGGATGCTGCGGTATTTGGAATACCATCCCACGGGCTCGACCCAAAACAGGAAGTGTGATCCAAATGATGGTGTTTTCATTGGATTTGGATGGGCCTTCCGAAGAGCGGCTCTGTAGTGGACGGATCAGTGGACGGGATAGCAGCCAACCCACCGCAGGTTCACCGCGTTGAGTTGAGCCGTTGATGGTGGAGAGGCACCAAAGAGATTACGCCATCTGGACTGACGAGAGAAGGATCTGAAGTGCGGTCCCTTCATGTTTGGCCGTTTCAAAGTGGCCTGCACGTATATCCCAAAGTTTTGGTTCTTCACGGATTTCCGGGAAAGGCCGCGCGGATCTTGAGGAAGAAGTAGGCCTCATCCCGGTATCCATAGGCGATCCGCTTCAGGACCTTGATCTTGTTGTTGATCCCCTCCAGGATGCTGGTGTTCAGGTGCCATCG
>DATGXY010000230.1:0-15317 GCA_035298525.1 Holophaga sp. | reverse complement strand
GGGTCCGGGCCTGGGACCCGGGGATCCCTTCGCGGAAGGGTATTCCACCAAGGGCTCCGGCCGCGGGGTGGGCCTCGCCAACGCCGCCCGCGCCGCCGAAGCCCTGGGGGGCCGGGTGGCCCTCGTGAACCGTCCCGGCGGCGGCGCCTCCTTCACGGCCGTCCTGCCCCTGCCCTCCGGGGAGGCCCCATGATCCGGGTCCTGCTGGTGGAGGACGACCCCATGGTGGCCGAGCTCAACCGCCTCTACGTGGAGCGGGTGGAGGGCTTCCGGGTGGAGGCCGCCGCCGGCGACGCGGCGGGGGCCCTGGAGGCCCTGGAGCGGGGCGGGATCGACCTGGTCCTCCTGGATATCACCTTGCCCGGCCCCGACGGCCTGGACCTCCTTTCCGCCATCCGGGCCCGGGGCCTGGACGTGGACGTCATCCCCGTCACCGCCTCCCGGGACACCGCGACCCTGGCCCGGGCCCTGAAGCTGGGGGCCGCGGACTACCTCATCAAGCCCTTCGCCTTCGAGCGCATGAAGCAGGCCCTGGAACGTCACCGGCAGGCCCGGGCCCGCCTGCGGGCGCCGGGGGCCGCCAGCCAGGCCGATGTGGACCGCTTCTTCCCCGGGGCCGCCCCCGCCCCTCCGCCCCAGGGGAACGCCCTGCCCAAGGGCGTGGACCCCGTCCGCCTGGAATCCGTGTGGCGGGCCATCCAGGGCTTCGGCCGAAGCCCCTTCACCAGCGAGGAACTGGCGGTGCGGGTGGGCATCACCCGCGTATCGGTGCGCAAATACCTGGAATTCCTGGCCGGTCTCCAGGTCCTCAGCCGGGAGCCCTCCACGGGGGGCATCGGCCGTCCCGTGCACCGCTATGAGGTCCGCCGGGGCGGGGCCGCGGCCCTGAAGCCCTACCTGGGCTGAACCGGCACTTTTTTTAGTTTCAGAACTGTTCTTAGTTCCAAAAGGGGAACGGCCGGGAGGGTCCCTATATCATGAAAAAATGATCGAATGCGGGCCAACCCCCGGCCCGGACGGCCTTCCTGGAGGTTTCATGCGCCACCCGTCCTTCCCACGCCTGACCGCCCTGGCGGCGGGCCTCCTGTTGTCCACCGCCGCCGCGGCGGCGGATCCGGCCTCCCTGGCCCGGGCCCATGGCCAGGCCGGCGTCACCTGCGCCCAGTGCCATCCCGCCGGCGGGGGCAAGGTCCGCCTGGATGACAACGAAACGGCCCCCAACGCCGCCTGCGTGAAGTGCCACGGCGACCTGGCCACCCTGGGCGCCGGGTCCAAGGAGGCCATCAACGCCCACGCCTCCCACCTGGGCGCCATCGCCTGCACCGTCTGCCACCGGGGCCACGAAGCCTCCCGCCCCTACTGCATGAACTGCCACGCCTTCGAGATGAAGATCCCCTTCGCTTCCGCCCCGGCCCGCCCCAGGGCCCCGCGCGCGTCCAGGGCGGAAAGGACGGACGTGGTCGTGGTGGGCAGCGGCGCCGCCGGCATGGTGGCGGCCCTCACCGCCCGGGAATCCGGGGCCCGGGTGATCGTCCTGGAAAAGCAGCCCGTCACCGGAGGCAACTCCATGCTGGCCGCCGGGGGCATGAACGCCGCCGGCACCCCCCAGCAGGCCCGGCTGGGCATCAAGGATTCGGTGGAGCTCATGCGGGAGGACACCCTCAAGGGCGGCAGGAACCTCGGCGATCCCGAGCTCGTGGGCATCCTGGCCCGGGAATCCGCCGCCTCCGTGGCCTACCTGGAATCCCTGGGCGCCGATCTCTCCGACGTGGGCCGCCTGGGCGGGGCCACCGCCGCCCGGGCCCACCGGCCCTCCGGGGGCGCCGCCGTCGGCGCCCACATCGTGGGCGTCCTGCGGAAGGCCGCCGCTTCGCGGAAGGTGGACGTGCGGGTGAATTCCCGGGTGGTCCGCCTCCTGGAGGACAAGGCCGGCCGCGTCACCGGCGTCGAGGTGGAGGGCCTCCACCGGGGCCGCTACGTGATCCGGGCCGGGGCCGTGGTGCTGGCCGCGGGCGGCTTCAGCTCCAACCCCGCGCGGGTGGCCAAGTACCAGCCCGCCTTCCAGGGCATGACCAGCTCCAACCAGCCGGGAGCCACCGGGGACGGCCTGGACCTGGGCGAGGCCATCGGAGGCGGCCTCAAGCACATGGACCAGATCCAGATCCACCCCAGCGTCGCCGCCGGCAGCCGCATCCTCATCACCGAGGCCGTGCGCGGCAACGGGGCCATCCTGGTCAACCGCGAGGGCCGGCGCTTCTTCAACGAGATCGGCACCCGGGACGCCGTCTCCCAGGCCATCCTCCGCCAGGGGGGCCGGAGCGCCTGGCTCGTCTTCGACGAAGGGGTCCGCAAGAGCCTCAAGCAGATCGACGGCTACTTCCACCTGGGCCTGGTGAAGGCCGGCGACACGCCGGAGACCCTGGCCCAGACCCTCGGCATGCCCCCCGCGGAGCTTCGCGCCACCCTGGACGCCTACAACGCGGCCGTGGACGCGAAGGCCGACGCCGCCTTCGGCCGGGCCGACCTGCCCCGGGCCCTGCGCACGCCCAGGTTCTTCGCCATCGAGGTGAAGCCCGGCATCCACTACACGATGGGCGGCCTGCGCATCGACGCCGGCACCCGCGTCCTGGCCACGGACGGCGCCGCCATCCCCGGCTTCTACGCCGCGGGCGAGGTGACCGGAGGCACCCACGGCGCCAACCGCCTGGGGGGCAACTCCATTTCCCAGACCATCACCTTCGGCCGCATCGCGGGCCGGAACGCGGCGGCCTTCGCCAGGCCCTGAGCCCGGGCCCGGTGAAGGAAGGGGCGGCCCATTGGCCGCCCCTTTTCCGTTCCTACCTCCGGCCGCCCCCCGAGTCCTGGAGGTTCGCCAGGAAGTCGTCGTTGTTCTTCGACTTCCCCAGCCGGTCCAGGAGCAGCTCCATGCTCTCCACGGGGCCGCTGGTGCTGAGGATCTTGCGCAGCACCCAGATCTTGGCCAGCTTCGGGGCCTCGATGAGGAGGTCCTCCTTGCGGGTGCCGGACTTCTGGATGTCCATGGCGGGGAAGATGCGCTTGTCGCTGAGCTTGCGGTCGAGCACGATCTCGGAGTTGCCGGTGCCCTTGAACTCCTCGAAGATCACGTCGTCCATGCGGGAGCCCGTCTCGATGAGGGCCGTGGCGATGATGGTGAGGCTGCCGCCCCCCTCGATGTTGCGGGCCGCGCCGAAGAAGCGCTTGGGACGCTGCAGGGCGTTGGAGTCCACGCCGCCCGAGAGCACCTTGCCCGACAGGGGGACCACGGTGTTGTAGGCCCGGGCCAGGCGGGTGATGCTGTCCAGCAGGATCACCACGTCCTTCTTGTGCTCCACGAGACGCTTGGCCTTCTCGATGACCATCTCGGCCACCTGCACGTGCCGGGTGGCGGGCTCGTCGAAGGTGGAGGAGACGACCTCGCCCTTGACGTTGCGCTCCATGTCCGTGACCTCCTCGGGGCGCTCGTCGATGAGGAGCACGATGAGGAAGACCTCGGGGTGGTTCTGGGTGATGCTGTTGGCGATGTTCTGCATGAGCACGGTCTTGCCCGTGCGCGGGGGGGCCACGATGAGGGCGCGCTGCCCCTTGCCCAGGGGCGTCATCAGGTCCATCACCCGGGTGCTGAGCTCCTGCGGGTCCCGCTCCATCTTCAGCATGCGGGTGGGGTACAGGGGCACCAGGTTGTCGAAGTGGGTGCGCTCCTTCGCCGCCGAGGGCGGATCGAAGTTGATGGCGTCGATGCGCATGATCGCGAAGAACTTCTCCTCCCCGCGCGGGGGCCGGATCATGCCCGACAGGGTGTCGCCGCTGCGCAGGCCGAACTTGCGGATCTGGCTGGGGCTCACGTAGATGTCGTCGGAGCCCGCGAGGTAGTTGTGCTCGGGGGCGCGGAGGAAGCCGAAGCCTTCGGGCAGCACCTCCAGGACGCCCTCCGCGAAGAAGAGCCCCTCCCGCTGGGCCTGGGCCTCCAGGAGCCGGAAGATCAGCTCCTGCTTGCGCATGCTCAGGGGATTCTCGATCTCGTAGGCCTTCCCCATCTCGGCCAGGCGGCCGATGGACTGCTCCTTGAGGTCCTGCAGGCTCAGGACCGCGGGGGCTTGGGTCTCAATGGGCATACGGTCCCCCTGGGGCAAGGCAATTAATTGAAAGAGAGTTGGGATTGAGAATCATAACGCATCCGCACCGGATATGCAAAGGAATCGTCCCGGGGCGGGGGTTTATTCTGATATCCAGGTCATGATTTTTTGTATATAACCGGCCGGGTCTTCCACCGGGTAGGCATGCCCGATCCCGGGGATCACCTCGAAGCGGGCGTCGGGCAGTCCCTGGGCCACCTCCAGGCACTTCCAGGGGGGCGTGAGCAGGTCTTCGGCCCCGGCCAGACAAAGGACGGGCGGATGGATGGCCTGGAGCCGCGAGCGAATATCCCATTGGAGAGCACCGTCTATTTGGTGTCGCAACCCGTGGAAAGGTTTGTCCGGGGCCTTGGTGGACTCATGATAGGCCTTCAGCACCTGGTAGCGGGCCTCGATGAACCGGTCCCCCCACAGGTAGGGCGCCACGGCGTCGAACTGGAGGCCGGGCCCCCCCAGTTCCAGGCAGCGCATCCAGTGCTCCAGGCGCAGGCGCATGGTGAAGTCCGTGCGGGCCATGGCGCTGGTGAGGACGGCCCCCGGGAAGGCGCCGGGGTGCGTGGCCATGATCTGGAGGGCGATGGAACTGCCGTTGGAGAGGCCCGCCAGCCACGGGGAGCGGATACGCAGGGCCTCCAGCAGGGCCCAGAGGTCGGCGGCCATGAGCGAGGGCGGATAGGGCCCGTCCAGGGGCGCCTCGGAACGCCCCTGGCCCCGGCAGTCGAAGGTGAGGATCCGGAAGCGGGGGGCGAGGCCGGAGAGGACCCCCGCCCACATGGTGGTGTCCGAGAGGAGGCCGTTGATGAGGACGAGCCAGGGGCCCGCGGGGTTTCCCTGGACGCGGTAGTGGATGCGGACCCCCGTGGGCAGGTCCGCGTAATGCCCCGCCGGCCTCAAGCGTCCCCCCGGAGCTCGGCGGGGGTGAAGTGGGCCGCCAGGTGGAAACGGCCGCCGGTCCAGTGGAGAACGGCGCATCCCGCCTTCTTGAATTCCGCGTCGCGCCCCGTGAGGTGGCGCACCAGGTCGGCGCAGAAGGGGTTGTGGCTCACCAGGGCGATGGTCTCGAAGGGGTGCGCCTGCCCCACCACCAGGTCCAGCCACTCCCGCGCCGCGTGCACGCTGGCGCCGGGCTCCAGGCCCTCCCAGCAGCCCACGGGGAAGCCCTCCTGGGTCGCCTCCCGCAGGCATACCAGGGTCTCGGCGGCGCGCCGGTAGGGGCTGGAGACGCCCCGCGCCGGCCGGTACCCCCGCCGCACGAGCCCGGCCATGGCGGCCCGGGTCTTCTCCCAGCCCTCCTCCGTGAGGCCTCGGTCCGCGTCGCGCATGCCGTGGCGGCGGTCCTCGGCGATGCCGTGCCGGATGAGAAGGATGGTGATCATGGCCCCATTCTCCCACAGCGGGAATAACCCTGGCCAGGGAGGGGTTTTCATGGGATGCTGTCCGTTTGGGCCAGGTCCGGCGGGCGCACTTCTGCCTCTTCGATCCGGCGAGCGCCCCGGGAGACAGCTTGACCAACGAGACCTTCGCAGCCCTTGGCTGCACCGAACCCTTTCTGTCCGCGCTGGACCGCAGGGGGTTCACCACCCCCACCCCCGTGCAGGCGCAGACCTTCGCGCCGGGCCTGGAAGGCCGCGATCTGCTCGTGCAGAGCCGCACCGGCAGCGGCAAGACCCTGGCCTTCGGCCTGCCCCTCCTCCATCGCCTGAAGGACGAGCGGAAGACCCAGGCCATCATCCTCACCCCCACCCGGGAACTGGCCCAGCAGGTGGCCGAGGAACTCCAGAGCGTCATGCCCCGGCTGGACGTGGCCCTGCTCGTCGGCGGCCTCAGCTACGTGCCCCAGCTCAAGGCCCTCAAGTACGGGGCCCAGGTGGTGGTGGGCACCCCCGGCCGGGTCCAGGACCATTTGGACCGCCAGACCCTGGACCTCTCCGCCGTCGCCATGGTCGTGCTGGACGAGTGCGACGAGATGCTGAACATGGGCTTCCTGGAGGACGTGGAGAAGATCCTCTCCGGCGTGCCCCCCGGCCCCCAGACCTACCTGTTCTCGGCCACCCTGCCCGCCCCCATCGCCAGCCTCGCCCGGCGCTTCCTGAAGGACCCCGTGCGCATCGACCACGCCCAGGCGGAGGGCAGCGGCCAGCACGCGGACATCGGCCACACCCCCTGCATCGTGCCCGAGCACCTGCAGGTCAAGGCCCTGGTGAACTTCCTGCTGGCCGACGAGCCCAGCGCCGCCCTCATCTTCACCAAGATGAAGGTGCAGACCGAGGAGGTCGCCCAGGCCCTGCGCGACGCGGGCCTCAGCGCCGACTGCCTCCACGGGGACCTGGGCCAGCAGGCCCGGAACCGCATCATGGGCAACTTCAAGGAGGGCCGCCTGCGCTACCTGGTGGCCACCGACGTGGCCGCCCGCGGCATCGACGTGGAAGGCATGCCCCTCGTCGTCCACATGGGCATCCCCACCCAGATGGAGAGCTACATCCACCGTTCCGGCCGCACGGGGCGCGCCGGGGCCAAGGGGCACGCCCTGGCCCTGGTGAGCTTCAAGGAGTCCCGCATCCTCCTCGCCTGGGCCCGCCGCGGCGGCCTCAAGCTGGAGTGGCGCGCGGTGCCCACCCAGGCCGAGATCCGGGACCGGCGCACCAAGGCCCTCCTGGAGCGGGTCGGCGCCCTCCAGGCCCCCCAGATGGAGGACGTGGCCCAGCGCCTGCTGGAGGGCCGCGAGCCCGCCGCCGTGGTGGCCGCCCTGCTCTCCCTCGTGGAGGGTCCCGAGCACGCCGGGTTCGATATCCCGGACTCCCCGCGCCAGGAATTCTCCGCCGAGAAGCGCCCCTTCAAGCCCCGTCCCGGCGAGAAGGCCGGCTGGACCCCGGGCAAGAAGCCCTTCCGCAAGGAAGAGGAGGGCAAGCGCCCCTTCCAGGCCCGCACCGGCGAGAAGGCCGCCTGGGCCCCCGCGGCGAAGAAGCCCTTCCGCAAGGAGGACCGCCCCACCGGGAAGCCCTTCCCCAAGAGGCGTGACAAGGCCTGAGCCCGGGAGGCGATACTGGTGGGCGGAGGCCGGCCTTGACCCATCCCCAACCCATCGTCTTCGACCTCGGCGGCGTCCTGATCGACTGGAACCCGCGGCACCTCTACGTCCCCATCCTGGGGGAGGAGGCCGCGGGTTTCCTCCTTGAGCGCATCTGCACCCCCGACTGGAACCTGTCCATGGACGCGGGCCGGCCCTTCGCCGAGGCCGTCGCCGCCAAGGCCCGGGAATGGCCGGAGCACGCCGAGGCCATCGGCTGGTGGCGGACCCGGTGGGCGGAGATGCTGGGCGGGCCCATCGGCGGGACCGTGCGGATCCTGGAGGCCCTCCAGGCCGCGGGCCATGCCACGTACGCCCTCTCCAACTGGTCGGCGGAGACCTTCCCCGTCGCCCGGGGACGCTACCCCTTCCTGGCCACCTTCCGGGACATCGTGATCTCGGGGGAGCACGGCCTGGTGAAGCCGGACCCGGCCTTCTACCGCCTCGCCGCCGCCCGGTGGGGGATCCCCCTGGAGGGGACGGTCTTCGTCGACGACGCCCCCCGCAACGTGGAGGCGGCGCGGACGCTGGGCATGGACGCCATCCGCTTCGAGGACCCGGAGGCGCTCCGGCGCGCCCTGGAGGCTCGGGGGATCAGGATCCCGGCTCCTCCTGCCTGACGGGGGAGGCCCCCCAGGCGCGGTTCTCCACCGGCTGGCTCCGGGCCTTCTCGCGGGCCTCCCGGATCCGCTGGATGGCCTCCCCCGTGCTCGCGGAGCGGGGCACCTGCCCGGGCTTGAAGGCCAGGCGCACCAGGTCCGCGGGGTTCGTGGCGCTGGTGGCGATGAGGCCGGTGTAGCGGTCGATGTCGGCCCACTCCATGCCCTCGGGCACGGGGAAGTCCTCCTTGGGGGTGGAGGGCAGCGCCCCCTTCATGAAGGCCGTCCAGATGGGAACGGCCACCTTGGCGCCGTCGGCCCCCCGGAAGATGGTCTTCTTGGCGTCAAGGCCCACCCACACGCCGCAGGCGATGCGGGTGGAGAAGCCCAGGAACCAGCCGTCCGTATGGTCGTCGGTGGTGCCGGTCTTGCCCCCCACGGGCCAGCCCAGCTCGTTGGTCTTGGCCCCGGTGCCCCGCTGGGCCACGCCCTGGAGGACCTGGATCAGCTGGTAGTTGCTCATGGGGTCCAGGACCTGTTCCCCGGGGGCCTGCTCGTAGGCCTCCAGGACGCGGCCGGTGCGGTCCACGATCTTCTTGATCAGGAAGGGGGGCGGCGCCTGCTTCCCGCCGTTGGCGAAGGTCGCGTAGCCCCGCACCATGTCCTTGAGGGTGAGGTCGCTGGCGCCCAGGGCCAGGCTGGGGTAGGGATTGAGCTTGCCGGCGATGCCGCAGCCCCGGGCCAGGCCCACCACGTTGTCGATGCCCGCGGCCTCGAGGGTCCTCACCGCGGCCACGTTGCGGGAGTCGCGCACGGCCTCCCAGATGGAGATGGGGCCCCAGAAGTCCCGCTCGTAGTTCTTGGGCTCGTAGATCTGGATATCGAAGGTGAAGCGGGTGGGCACGTCCTCCACGATGGTGGCGGGGGTCAGGCCCTTGGCGAAGGCGGCGCCGTACACGAAGGCCTTCATGGTGGAGCCCACCTGGCGCTCGGCCTGCCATGACCGGTTGAACATGGACTTCTTGAAGTCGTAGCCGCCCACCATGGCCCGGATCTCGCCGGTGGGGGGGTCCACGGCGAGGAGCGCGCCCTCGACGTCGGGTTCCTGGTCCAGCTCCAGCTTGGAGGGGGCGCCGTCCTCCGTGGTGCCCCGCACCACGAAGAGGGGGGCCGCCCCCCGCAGCAGGATGGAGCGGACGCCCTTGCCGGCCCACGCGAAGGAGGCGTCGGGCACCTGGAGGATGCGCTTGCCGATCCGCACCTCGGCCCCGTTGGCGTTCCAGCCCATGATGATGCCCCGGACCGTCTCGCCCTCGTCGAAGATGCGGTTCCAGCCCGGATAGGTGGACTTCTCGGGATCCTGGGCGAACTGGACGGCGTCCTTGCGGAAGCCCCGGCGGCGGTCCACGGCCCTCAGGCCCGTGCGCACCGCATCGGTGGCCGCGGCCTGCATGACGGAGTCGAGGGTGGTCGTCACCTCGAAGCCGCCTTCCAGCACCTTGTCCTTGCCGTACTTGCGGTACAGGTACTGGCGCACCTCCTCCAGGGGGTACGAGGCCACGGCCTCCTCCCGGGCGTTCTCCCGGGCCAGCCGGACCGGGCGCTCCTGCAGGGCCTTGGCGTCGGCCTCCTTCAGGTAGCCCTCCGCCGCCATGCGGCGCAGCACGTGGTTGCGCCTGGCCTTGGCCGCGGCCCGGGCCTTGGGATCCGGATTGTAGGGGTTGTACCAGTTGGGGTTCTGGACGAGGCCGGCCAGGAGGGCGCATTCCTCCACGGCCAGCTGGGGGGCGCTCTTGCCGAAGTAGAACTGGCTGGCGGCCTCGATGCCGTAGCGGCCCCCGCCGAAGTAGACCTCGTTGGCGTACTGCTCGAAGATCTGCTTCTTGGTGTAGGCCTTCTCCAGCTTGCGGGCGAGGATGATCTCCTTGAGCTTGCGGTCGATGCGGCGCTGGCGCTTGGCGGTGACGGTCCTGACCAGCTGCATGGTGAGGGTGGACGCGCCCTCCCGGCGGCGCCCGAAGCTCGTGAAGAAATTGAAGCCCGCCCGCAGGAAGCCCCGGGCGGAGACCCCCCCGTGGTTCATGAAGTCCGCGTCCTCGGTGGCGATGACGGCCCCCACGAAGGCCCGGGGGATGTCCCCGAAGGGGATCACGACCCGGTTCTCCTCCGCGAAGACGCCGATGACGTCGCCGTTGCGGTCCAGGACCTTTGTGATGGTCTTGGGGACCCGCAGGGCGAAGTAGGTGAGGAAGCTGTCCACATCCCGGCTCATGATGGACCAGGAGACCGCGAGGACGGCGAGTCCGGCGCCGAGGAGGATCCCGGAGGTCCAGGCCAGGGCCTTCCAGGGGATCCGGCTCCGCGCCTTGCGGGGCTTGCGCGAGTTATCGGGTTTCGTCGCCATCCACCCAGGGTAACCTAAGGGCTATGGTCCGACCCACCCTTGTCATCGTCGCGAAATCCAGGTCCCCCTGGCTCGCCAAGGGCCTCGCCGACGTCGTGCCGTCCTTCCTGGAGCGGGGCTGGGAGATCTGGGCCCACCCCAAGATCCGCAACGCCTGGGACGCGGCGGGCCTCCCCGGCGGCGACTTCCACGGGGACCCCCTCTACGGTGCCGGGAACCCCGTGCCCGACCTCTGCCTGGCCCTGGGCGGGGACGGGACCCTCCTCACCGCCGCCCGCCACGTGGGCGTCCGGGGCACCCCCCTCCTGGGGGTCAACCTGGGCTCCCTGGGCTTCCTGACCTGCCATCCCTCCTCGGAGGCGAAGCGGGTCGTGGAGACCTGGTTCGAGGGGGGCTTCCGCAAGGACGTGCGGGCCATGCTCGAGGCCCGGGTGGTGAGGGACGGCCAGGTCATCGCGGCCCGTCCCGCCCTGAACGACGCCGTCGTGAACAAGGGCGTGGTGGCCCGGATCATGGAGTTCCGCATCCGCATCGACGGCGTCGTCGCCGCCGCGGTCAAGGCCGACGGCCTCATCGTCTCCACCCCCACGGGCTCCACGGCCTACAACCTCTCCTCCGGGGGGCCGGTGCTCCACCCCGAGGTGGACGCCTGGTCCGTCACCGCCATCTGCCCCCACAGCCTCACCCAGCGCCCCCTGGTGGTGCCCGGGCACGCCCGCGTGGACATCCTCATGGACCGGGCGGAGGACGCCCACCTGACCCTGGACGGCCAGCTGGAGGTGGAGATCCACGCCGGGGACCGCATCGAGCTGACCCGGTCCGAACGCACCATCACCCTGCTCCAGAACCCGGACCACTCCTTCTTCGGGCTCCTGACCCAGAAGCTGAACTGGTCCGGCGCCTAGGAGCCTGACCAAGTAATAGAAGGCTCCTAGGGCGCCTCCACCATTACGGACACGTCCTAGAGGCCGCCCCTCAGGTTCGCGCTGGTCCAGAAGGCGCCGTCCCGCTCCCGGAGGAGGGCCATGAGCCTTCCCTCGTGGTGGGCGGCCACCGGGGCCCCCGGGTCGGGGAAGCCTGCGGGGAAGGGCCACGCGGGGGCCTCCACGGCGCCCAGGGGGATGGGCCTGCCATGGAGGAGATGATCCAGTTCCTCCCCCGTCAGTTCCCGGGCCGGGCACCAGGGCAGCGCCGCCTTCCCGGTGACGAGGACCTCTCCGCCCGGCCCGGGATCGGCCCAGGGGCCGATGGCGGTGCGGTGCAGACGGCACAGGTGGGCGGGGCTGCCCAGGGCCCGCCCCAGGTCCCGCGCCAGGGAGCGCACGTAGAAGCCGCCCTTGCAGGTGATGCGCAGGGTGGAGCGGCGCGGCAGGTCGTGGGCGAGCCACCGGGCTTCATGGAGGAAGACCCGGGAGGGGGGCAGCACCACCTCCTCGCCCCGGTGGGCCTTCTTGTAGGCGGCCTCGCCCCCGATCTTCTTGGCGCTGGTGGCGGGGGGGACCTGGTCCGCCCAGCCCAGGAAGGCCGCCAGGGCCCCGTCGAGGCGGGCCGGGTCGGGCCCCGGGCCCGTGGCCACGGGCAGGCCCAGGTGGTCGCAGGTATCCGTCTCCTCGCCCCAGGCGATATCGGCCTCGTAGGTCTTGGGCAGGGGGTGCAGGAGCTCCATCAGCCGCGTGGCCTGGCCCGCCAGGACCAGCAGGAGGCCCTCGGCGAAGGGGTCCAGGGTGCCGCCGTGGCCCAGGGCGAGCTTGGGCTCCCCGTCCTGCCGGGCCCGGTCCTTGAACCGGCGCACCACGTCGAAGCTGCTCTCCCCCGCCTCCTTGCGTACGAGCCGGACGCCGGGGATCAAGCCTCCTCCTCCGGCGCGGGGGGCCGGGAGGCCTCCTCCTCGTGGATCTTCGCGAAGAGGGCCTCGATCTTGTTGCCCTCCTCCAGGGTGGCGTCGGGGAAGAACTGCAGCTCGGGGACCCGGCGCATCTTCAGGCTCTTCGCCAGGTGCGTGCGCAGGAAGCCAGCGGCCCGGCCCAGGGCCTTGCGGGTGCGGTCCAGCTGGGCCTCGTCGCCCAGGACCGTGTAGTAGACGCGGGCGATGCTGCGGTCCCCCGTGAGCCGCACGGCGGTGAGGGTGAGGAAGCCCAGGTCCGGGTCGCGCAGTTCGCGCTGGATGAGGGTGCTGATCATGAACTGGAGCTGGTCTTCGAGCTGCTGGGGGCGGAGCATGGGAATACCTCGGATGGATAGTGTAACCGGTAGGTCGGGTTAGGATGGGATCGGAGGACGAACGTGCGGGAGTGGTTCGAGGACTGGTTCGACCAGGACTACGCGGCGATCTACGCGGCCCGGGACGCCGGGGAGGCGGCCGCGGCCGTGGCCATGGCCCTGGGCGCCGCCCCCAGCCTGGCCCGGGGCCCCGTCCTGGACCTGGCCTGTGGCGCCGGGCGCCACCTGGAGGCCCTCCGGCGGGTGAACCCCCTCGCCTTCGGCCTCGACCTCTCCCGGGACCTGCTGGACCTGGCGCCCCGGGACCTCCGCCCCTGGCTGGTGCGCGCCGACATGCGGGCCCTGCCCCTGCGCGAGGGCAGCCTGTCGGGGATCTGCATGTGGTTCACCCCCTTCGGCTACTTCTCCGACGCGGAGAACGTGGCCCTGCTGAGGCGCCTGGGAGCCCTCCTGGCGCCGGGGGGCGTCCTCGTCCTGGACTACCTGAACGCGCGGCACCTGCGCGAGCACCTGGTGCCCGAGGACGAGCAGGAGGCGGGCGGGATCCATGTGGTGAACCGGCGGACCTTGGAAGGCCAGCGGGTCGTCAAGCGCATGGTGCTCACCCGCCTGGCGACGGGCGCGCGGCGCACGGTGACCGAGTCCGTGCGCCTTTACGAACCCGAGGAGATGGAGGCCCTGGCGGCGGACGCGGGGCTCGGCGTCTTCGCGCGGGCGGGGGGCTACGACGGCGCGGACTTCGATCCGGCGCGGTCCGGGCGCTGGATCGGATTCCTCCGGAAGGTGGTGTAGACTGGGTGAAACGTTGCACGTGGAGGTCACCCATGCCGTTTCGAACCCTCAGGGACATTGATGTGAAAGGCCACCGGGTCTTCCTGCGCGCGGACCTGAACGTGCCCCTCAAGGAAGGCGTCATCAAGGACGCGACCCGCATCACCGAGACCCTCGCCACCCTCCGCCACCTGCTGGACGGCGGCGCCTCCGTCGTCCTCTGCTCCCACCTGGGCCGACCCAAGGGCGAAGGTTTCGAGGCCGAGTTCAGCATGGCCCCCGTGGCCGCGTACCTGAAGGGCCTGGGCCTGGACGTGACGCTGGCCTCCGGCGTGACCGGCGAGAAGGTGGAGGCCGAGGCCGCCGCCCTGAAGCCGGGCCAGGTGCTGCTGCTGGAGAACCTGCGCTTCGACAAGGGCGAGACGAAGAACAAGGAGGAGTTCGCCAAGGCCCTGGCCCGCCTCGCGGACACCTACGTGGACGACGCCTTCGGCGCCTCCCACCGCGCCCACGCCTCCGTGAGCGGCATGGTGCCCTTCATGCCCGCGGGCCGCGCCGTGGCCGGCTTCCTCATGGAGAAGGAGCTCAAGGCCCTCGGCCGCGTCATGCACGACCCCGAGAAGCCCCTGCTGGCCGTCATGGGCGGAAGCAAGGTCTCGGACAAGATCGACATCATCCGCCACTTCTTCGGCAAGGCCGACGCCATCCTCATCGGCGGCGCCATGACCTTCACCTTCCTCAAGGCCCAGGGCATCCCCGTCGGGAAGAGCCTCTGCGAGGACGACAAGGTGGAGCTGGCCGCCCAGCTCCTGAAGGAGGCCGAGGCCGCCGGGACCCGCCGGGACCCGCCTCGTGCTGCCCTCCGACCACGTGGTGGCCGAGGCCCTCTCCGCGGACGCCGAGTGCGACATCACCCAGGACGCCGCCGTGCCCGAGGGCAAGATGGGCCTGGACATCGGCCCCGAGACCGTGGCCGCCTACGCCCTGGAGATCCGCGCCGCCCGGACCCTCCTCTGGAACGGCCCCATGGGCGTCTTCGAGCTGGAGCCCTTCGCCAGCGGCACCCTGACCATCGCCGAGGAGATGGCCGCGGCCGCCGATCGCGGCGCCTTCGTGGTCGTGGGCGGCGGCGACAGCGTTGCCGCCTCCAACAAGGCCGGCGTCTCCAAGCGCATGAGCCACGTGTCCACGGGCGGCGGCGCGAGCCTGGAATTCCTCAGCGGCATGGAGCTGCCCGGCGTCGCGGCCCTCCAGGTGACCGCATGAGGATCGTCGCCGCCAACTGGAAGATGAACCACCTCCGGGCGGACGCCACGGCCTTCATGGAAACCCTCAAGGCCGGCTGGAAGCCCGTGCAGGGCGTCGTGGCCGCCGTGGCCCCCCCCTTCCCCCTCCTGCCCCTGCTCCAGGGCCTGGCCCAGGGCACCCCCCTGCGCGTCTACGCCCAGAACGCCCACGCCGAGCCCAAGGGCGCCTTCACGGGCGAGGTCTCCATGGCCCAGGTGATGGACGCGGGCGCCTGCGGCGTCATCCTCGGCCACTCCGAGCGCCGCCAGTACAACGGCGAGACGGAGGCCACCCTGCTGCCCAAGCTGAAGGCCGCCGCGGCCCAGGGCCTGGCCCCCATGCTCTGCGTGGGCGAGACCCTGGCCCAGCGGGACGCCGGGGAGACCCTGGACGTGCTGAAGACCCAGCTGGCCATCCTGGCCGGCACGGACTTCCCCGGCCTGGCCGTGGCCTACGAGCCCGTGTGGGCCATCGGCACCGGCCGCGTGGCCACCGTGGACCAGATCGCCGAGGTGCACGCCTTCGTGCGCGGGGAACTGAAGACCCTCCTGGGGGACAAGGGCGCCTCCACGCCCATCCTCTACGGCGGCAGCGTGACCCCCGACAACTTCGGGGAGATCCTCGCCGTGCCCGACGTGGCCGGCGGCCTCGTGGGCGGCGCCAGCCTGGATCCCGCCAAGTTCCTGCGGCTCCTGGAGATCGCCGCGCACTGACCCTCCGCACACCCCCACATCCCGGCCAGGCTCCGCCTGGCCGGGATGTGGGGGTGTGGGGGGACGCAGACGGGGTGCCCCTGGGGGGGCACCCCGAGGGCT
>DATGXY010000229.1:0-8497 GCA_035298525.1 Holophaga sp. | reverse complement strand
CCCCCTGCCCTGGCGGCTTGAAAGGATCTGAGAACTTCTGGCGGCCGAGCGGCATCCAAAGAGCAGGTCCCGCCGGGCCGGACGCGCTAGACTGTAGCCTGGCGGGAAATACCCCCTGGAGGCACCTTGAATTCCATGATGAAAAGCGCGCTGGTCTGGATCGGCATCATCGCCCTGGTCCTTCTGGCGCTCAAGCAGATCCCCACCAACACCCGCGTGAACGAGATCGCCTTCTCCACGTTCATCGCCGAGGGGGAGGGGGGCAAGTACAAGAGCGTCACCCTGACGGGGGTGGACATCGAGGGGACCTACAAGGCCCCCTACAAGTCCCCCAAGGGCGAGACGATCGAGAAGTTCAAGACCGTGGCCCCCCCCATGCAGGACCTGGGCAAGGCCATCCTGGCCTGGAAGACCGAGGGGGCCCTGGAGGAGTTCCGGGCCGCCAAGCCCAGCGAGAACAACTTCATGTACATGCTCGTCTTCTGGGGACCGCTCCTGGTCTTCGTGGTGCTCTGGTTCGTCTTCATGCGCCAGGCCCAGATGGGCGGCAACAAGGCCCTCTCCTTCGGGAAGGCCCGGGCGCGGGGGCTCACCAGCTCCTCCCGCCGGGTGACCTTCGCCGACGTGGCCGGGTGCGACGAGGCCAAGGAGGAGCTGCAGGAGATCGTCGAGTTCCTCAAGGACCCCGCCAAGTTCGTCAAGCTGGGCGGCAAGATCCCCAAGGGCGTGCTGCTGATGGGCCCTCCGGGGACCGGCAAGACCCTCCTGGCCCGCGCCATCTCCGGCGAGGCCAAGGTGCAGTTCTTCTCCATCTCCGGCTCCGACTTCGTGGAGATGTTCGTGGGCGTGGGCGCCAGCCGCGTGCGCGACCTCTTCGAACAGGGCAAGAAGAACGCCCCTTGCATCATCTTCATCGACGAGATCGACGCCGTGGGCCGGCACCGGGGAGCCGGGCTGGGTGGCGGCCATGATGAGCGGGAGCAGACCCTCAATCAGCTCCTCGTGGAAATGGACGGCTTCGAAGGCAACGAGGGGGTCATCCTCATCGCCGCGACCAATCGGCCTGACGTCCTGGATCCCGCCCTCCTGCGCCCCGGCCGCTTCGACCGCCGGGTCGTCGTGGACCGGCCCGACCTGAAGGGCCGCTTCGAGATCCTCAAGGTCCACACCGCCGACAAGATCCCCCTCAGCCCCGACGTGGACCTGGAAGTCATCGCCCGCGGCACCCCCGGCTTCGCCGGCGCCGATCTGGCCAACCTCTGCAACGAGGCCGCCCTCTACGCCGCCCGCACCAACAAGAAGTGGGTGGAAATGATCGACTTCGAGCAGGCCAAGGACAAGGTGTTCATGGGCACCGAGCGCAAGAGCATGGTCATGAGCGATGAGGACAAGCGGGACACGGCCTACCACGAGGCCGGCCACGCCATCGTCGCCGCCACCATCCCCGGCGCCGATCCCGTGCACAAGGTCACCATCATCCCCCGGGGCCGGGCCCTGGGCGTCACCTGGCAGCTCCCCGAGCGGGACCGCTACTCCTCCACCCGGGAGCGCATGGAGGGCGAGATCGCCATCCTCATGGGCGGCCGGGTCGCGGAGGAGACCTTCTTCGAGCGCCTTTCCACGGGCGCGGCCAACGACATCGAGCGCGCCACCCAGATCGCCCGCCGCATGGTGTGCGACTACGGCATGAGCGAGAAGCTCGGGCCCCTGAGCTTCGGCCAGGGCGAGCACGAGATCTTCCTGGGCCGGGACTTCAGCCAGAAGCGGGACTTCTCGGAGGAGACCGCGCGCCTCATCGATTCCGAGGTGCACGCCATCGTCATGCGCAACTTCGAACGGGCCCGGACGATCATCCGCGAGAAGCGGGAGACCCTGGTGGCCCTGGCGGAGGCCCTCCTGGTGCGCGAGACCCTGGACGCCAGCGACGTGGTGCGGCTCATGAACGGCGAGACCCTGCCCCCCAAGGCCGCCCCGGGCAGCCCCTCCAAGCCCATGGACACGCCGCCCGACCTCAACCCCGCCCTGAGCCCCGCCTGAGGCGAAGGCACTTGGTCACGGGCGCCTGGAAGACGGGGGCCGGCCGGATCGATCTGGCCGGCCCCCTTCCCATGGGCATCCTGAACATCACCCCCGATTCCTTCAGCGACGGGGGCCGCTACCAGGATCCGGCGGCGGCCCTGGCCCAGGCCCGCTCCCTGGCCGACCAGGGGGCCCGCATGCTGGACGTGGGGGCCGAAAGCACCCGCCCCGGCGCCGCCCCCGTGGGCCCCGGGGAGGAATGGGCCCGCCTGGAGCCCGTGCTGGCCCTCCTGCGCCGGGAGCTGCCCCACCTGCCCCTGAGCCTGGACACCCGCCACGCGGAGGTGGCGGCGAGGGGTCTCCAGGCCGGGGTGGCCGTCATCAACGATGTGACGGGCTTCCGGGACCCCGCCCTCCTGCACGTGGCCGCCAACGGCGGCTGCGGCCTCGTGGCCATGCGCAGCCGCCTGGAGGAGGACGCCCTCCTCATGCCCCCCTACGGGAATCCCGGCCACCTGGACGCCGGGGCCGCCACGGAGGAACTGGCCGAGGTCCGGGACCGGGTGCTGGGCGCCGGCGTGGACCCGGAGCGGGTGCTCCTGGACCCCGGCTTCGGCTTCGGCACCACCTTCGGCGAGGACCTGGCCCTCTGGAACGCCCTGGGGGAACTGCCCGGCCTGCTGGATTGGCCCGTGGAGCGCTTTTGCCTGGGCATTTCCCGCAAGCGCTTCCTGGCCTGGAAGGCCGGCTCCCCCGCCCTGCCCGCGGGGGAGCGGGATCCGCTGGCCGCTCGCCTTCACCGGGAGGCCGCCGCCCTGGGCTACCGGGTCTTCCGCACCCACGCCGTCACCGAACCCCGGATCCGGCCGGCCCTGGCGGAGGACGCCCCGGCCCTGGGCCGGGTCCAGGTGGAGTCCTGGCGGGCCACGTACCGGAGCATCCTGCCCGCCCAATTGCTGGCCAGCCTTTCCGAGGACGCCCGGGCCGCCGCCTTCCGGGAGGCCATCGCCGCCGGCGGCAACCGGGTGTGGACCCTGGAGGCGCGGGGCGCCGTGCAGGGCTTCGCCGTGGCCGGGCCCTGCCGGGAGGCGGGGGTGGACCCGGCCCTCACCGGCGAGATCCACGCCATCTACCTCCTGCCCGGGGCCTGGGGCCAGGGCCTGGGGCGGGTCCTCCTGGACCGGGCCGTGGCGGGCCTGCGGGAGGACGGCTTCCGGGAGGCCCTCCTCTGGGTCCTGGAGCGGAACGGGCATGCCCGGCGCTTCTACGAACGGTGCGGCTGGTCCTCCTGGGGGGCCCCGCGAAACGCCTGGATGGACGGCATCGCCCTGCGGGAGGTGCCCTACCGCCTCGCCCTGGAACCCCGGGGGGATGGGTTGTAGAATCCAAGGAAGTCGCTGGACACGGACAAGGACCGCCATGCCTTTGAAATATTTCGGAACCGATGGTGTCCGCGGCCTCGCCTACGAGAGCCCCCTCACCCTGGACGAAGCCGCCCGCTGGGGGGCGGCCTGGGCGCGCGTGGCCCGGGACCGGGGCATCGAGGAGCTGGTGCTGGGCTGGGACAGCCGCCTCAGTTCGCGCCCCCTGGCCGAGGCCTTCGCCTCGGGGGTCGGCGAGGCCCTCTCCCTGTGCGTGCTGGGCCTGGTGCCCACCCCCGCCGTGGCCTACGGGGCCCTCGTGCGGGAGCGGGCCTGGGGCCTCATGATCAGCGCCAGCCACAATCCCCCCGAGGACAACGGCATCAAGGGCTTCGACGGCCGCGGCGAGAAGCTCAGCGAGGAGGACGAGGAGGCAGTGGAAGAGGCCTTCGACGCCCTGCCCCGCATCCAGGCCGCGGAGACCCCCCTCCACCTGCAGACGGCCCTGCCCCTGGAGTACGTGCGCACCCTGGAGCCCCTGGAGCTCCCCCCGGACTTCCGCATCGTGGTGGACTGCGCCCACGGCGCCACGGCCCCCTGGGCCCCCCGGGTCATCCTGGGCGGCGACGTGCGCTGGCTGGGGGTGCCCGAGGACGGCGCCCGCATCAACGTGGGCGTGGGTTCCACCCACCTGGACGCCCTGGCCGCCGAGGTGAAGGCCACCGGCGCCCAGCTGGGCATCGCCTTCGACGGCGACGGCGACCGCTGCCTGATGGTGGACGGCGCGGGCGAGGTGGTGGACGGGGACCAGCTGCTCTGGCTCCTGGCCCAGGACCTCCACGCCCTGGGCCGCGCCCCGGAGGGCGTCGTGGGCACCGTCATGAGCAACGCGGGCCTGGAGCAGGCCCTGGCCCGCCTCGCCATCGCCTTCGTGCGAACCCCCGTGGGGGACAAGCACATGCTGCGGGAGCTGGGCCGCCGGGGCTGGGACCTGGCCGCCGAGGCCTCCGGCCACGTCATCCAGAAGCACGTGGGCCCCTCCGGCGACGGCCTGGCCACGGCCCTGGCCGCCCTCCGGGCCCTCCTGCACCGCCCCGCCGGGGACCGCTGGTCCTGGCGCTTCCAGCCCTGGCCCCTCAAGCTCGTGAACATCCTGGCCCGGGACCGCCGGCCCGTGGAGGAATGCCCCGCCCTCCAGGAAACCATGGCCGGCCTGGAGGCCGCCCACGGGGAGGATGTCCGGCTCGTGGTGCGCTGGTCCGGCACCGAGCCCAAGCTCCGCCTCATGGTGGAGGCCCGGACCGGGGAACTCATGACCCGGGCCCTGGAGGCCCTGGAGACCGCCGCCCGGGCGGACCTCGCCGCCGCGCCGGGATCTGCTAGCATTTGACCAGTCCCAACAACCCCCGGAGCAGGACGTGCCCGTACGCCTTGGTGTGAACATCGATCATGTGGCGACCATCCGCCAGGCCAGGGCCGGCCACGAGCCCGAACCCGTGGCCGCGGGCCTCCTGGCCCAGGGCGCCGGGGCGCACGGCATCACGGTGCACCTGCGCGCCGACCGCCGCCACATCCAGGAGCGGGACGTGCGCATCCTCCGCGAGGTCCTGGCCGTGCCCCTCAACGTGGAGTGCGCCGCCACCTCGGAGGCCATGGAGGCCGTCATCCCCGTCAAGCCCGCGTGGGTCACCCTCGTGCCCGAGACGCGGGAGGAGCTCACCACCCAGGGCGGGCTCGACGCGCTCTTCCTGCACACGCACCTGCGCGGCATCATCCGCGAGCTGCACGCCTCCGGCATCCAGGTGAGCCTCTTCATCGACCCCGTGCAGGAGCAGGTGAAGATGGCCGCCAAGCTCGAGGCCGAGGCCGTGGAGTTCAACACCGGCGTCTACGCCGACCTCCCCGCCGGCGCGGATCCCGGGCCCGAGCTGGCCCGGCTCCGGGAGGCCAGCCGCCTCGCCTCCAAGCTGGGGCTGAAGGTCCTGGCGGGCCACGGCCTCAACCTGCAGAACGTGGGCGCCGTCGCCGCCATCCCCGAGATCGAGGAGCTGAACATCGGCCACGCCATCATCGGCCGCGCCCTCTTCGTGGGGCTGGACCGGGCCGTTCGCGAGATGGCCGAGGCCATCAACGAAGGCGGGCAATGAAGGGGAGCGCGCGTTCCGCAGCCCAGGGGGGCCCGGCATGAGCACCCTGCGCGGAAGCCTGCAGAGCATCTCCCTCATGGACGTCGTCCAGCTGCTGAACGCCAACCGCAAGACCGGCAAGCTCCTGGTGACCCAGGCCGGCGCCTCGGGCGTGCTCTACGTCCTGAACGGGGACGTGGTCCACGCCGAAAGCCCCGAGGCCAAGGGCGAGAGCGCGGCCTTCGAGGTGCTGGAGTGGGACAAGGGGGAGTTCGAGTTCGTCTCCACCAAGTTCAAGGCCCCCACCACCATCCGCCGCACCGTGCCCGACCTCCTCATGGAGGCGGCCCGCACCTCGGATTCCCGGCGCCACCTGCGCTCCGTCTTCCCCAGCCTCAACGCCGTCCCCTGGCCCACCCTGGCCGAGCCCGGCCTCACCCAGGGGCTGCGCATCTTCGCCGAGGACCGCCGCTGCCTGCCCTTCCTGGACGGCTACCGCACCTTCCACGAGGTGATCGCCGTCTCCGAGCAGAGCGAGGTGAGCGTCCTCCAGGCCTGCGCCCAGCTGAAGGGCGCCGGGCGCCTGCGGGTGCTGGAGCCCGACGTGAAGCTCCAGGCCGTGCCCGTCAAGGGCGGGCTCTTCCGCAAGGCCGACCAGGTGGAGCTGAGCCCCGCCCACGAAGCCCACTGGAAGGCCATGGGCCCCTACGGCGCCATGACCGGCGTGCGGGTGATCTGGCCCGATGGGCTGGCGGTGGAACCGGTCCGCTTCGTCAAGGGCATGGACGATCGCACCATTGGCATTCCCAAGGAACTTATGCAATTGTGGGGACTAAACGAACGCGCGGACGTTGCCGTCCGTCCTGCCCCCTGAACCGGCCACTCGAGGGACACTCCCATGGATGAGAACCAGGAAGCTCTCAACGCCCCCGAATCCGCGCCCGAAATCGCGGAGGAGATCCAGCCCGAAGGCCTCCTGCGGGAGTTCCGCGCCCGGAACGAGGCCCTGGACGACCGGCTCAACACCCTCATGGACCTCGTGCAGACGATCCGCAGCGAGATCCACGTGGAGAGCCAGGCCGAGCTCCAGCGCCTGGCCAAGGCCGCGGAGGACATGGCCAACGGCAAGATCTTCCAGCAGATCGACATCCAGGCCAAGGGCGAGCTGGGGGCCCTCGTCCAGAGCATCAATTCCACCCTGCTGAACCTCCAGCAGCTGGACAGCTCCGTGAAGCACCAGAGCACCCAGGTGCCCGAGCTCGCCGCGCAGCTGGACGCCATCACCGCGGATACGGAGAAGGCCACCCAGACGGTGATGAACCGCCTCGACGTGCTCATGGCCGCCAGCGACCAGGCCCAGGCCACCATCAAGCAGGCCGTGAAGGGCCTACAGACCGTGCAGGAAGCCCACGCCGCCTTCCACGCCCAGATGGACACCTTCATCGCCAAGGCCTCCCAGGGCGCGGAACCCGCCCAGCTGGCCCAGGAGATCCTGGAGTTCGTCTTCGAGCACCAGATGCGCACGCCCCCCCCGGCCACGGACCTGGAGGCCTGCATCGCCCCCCTGAACACCGTCTCCGACGAGGCCTTCGAGATCCTGAACACCCTCCAGTTCCAGGACATCACCCGCCAGAAGGTGGAGAAGGTGGTGCTCCTGCTCAAGCAGTTCAAGGAGGGCCTGGGCCGGCTCCTGGCCATCTTCAACATCCAGGGCTTCGAGGGCGCCGCCCCCGGGGGCGAAGTGTTCGAGCACCGCGCCACGGCCACCCAGGAGAACATCTTCGACACCACGCTCCAGGCCGACGACAAGAAGCAGAGCGTGGACGACATCATCGCCCAGTTCAAGAAGGCCCAGGGCTGACCGCCGCCTGATCCGGTTGATGCCCGCGCGCGCCGGGGCGGCCCCGCCGCGCCCTCAGTCCGAACCCGCCGCGAACCCCGTGCTGAAGGCCGCCTGGAGGTTGTAGCCCCCCACGGGCCCGTCCACGTCCAGCAGTTCCCCGCACACCCGCAGGTTCTCCCAGCCCTTCAGGGCCATGGTGCGCGGGTCCACCTCCTTCAGCAGGACCCCGCCCGCGGCCACCTCGCCTTTGGCCAGGTCCACCGGGCCCGGCTCCCCCAAGGGGAAGGCCCCCACGAGGGCCGCCAGGGCCCGCCTCCCCTCCCGGGGCAGGTCCTTCAGGCGCTGGCCCTCCGGCAGCCCCGCGAGGGACGGATCGCAAAGACGATCGGGCAGCCACTGGCCCAGCCAGGCCCGCACCCCCTGGTGGGGGTTGGTCCGCTGGGCCTCCAGCAGTTCCGCCTCCAGGCGGGCCTCCCCGTGAGGCGCGCAGGCGTACGTGAGCCAGGCGGCGCCTTCCCGGCGGGCCTCCTCCGTCGCCTGGCTCAGTTCCAGGGCGGCGGGCCCGCTGATCCCCTCCCGGGTGAACAGCACATCCCCCTGGAAGCGGGCCAGGACCTTGCCTTCCCGCCCGGATCTCAGGACCAGTTCGCCGCCGCGCAGGGGCACGCCCTCCCAGGCGGGCCGGGGCGCCCGCAAGGGGATGGGGGCCAGGGCCGGGAACCAGGGGGCCACCTTCACGCCCAGGGCCTTCAGCAGGCCGGGCATCTCCCCCCGGGTGCCCGTGCGGGGATAGCTGGCCCCGCCCGTGGCCAGGATGAAGCGATCGGCCCCCAGGCGCCGGCCATCCTCCAGGCGCAGGGACTCCAACCGGGGCGCCGCCCCCTCCAGGGCGCAAACCCGGGCCCCCAGGCGGATATCCACCCCCGCCTCCCGCAGGGCCGCCTCGAAGGCGCCGGCCACCCGGTGGGCGGAGCCGGGTCCCCCCACGGGGAAGACGCGCCCATTGGGCCGGGCCTCCGTCTGGACCCCGTGCCGGGCCAGGAGGGCCAGCAGGTCTTCGGGCGGAAAGGCATGGAGGGCGGGACGGAGGAAGCGGGCCTGCTCCCGGGGAAAGGCGGCCAGCACCCGGGCGGGCCCCCCCGCGTGGG
>DATGXY010000228.1:0-11501 GCA_035298525.1 Holophaga sp. | reverse complement strand
CATCGCCGGGGCCCTGCTCCTGGCCCCGGCGGGGCGCCCTCAGCGGAAGTAGGCGACCCCGGCCCGGAAGATGCCCATGTCCTTCTCGCCGGGCACGTTCCGCCACACGTGGGGCGTGAAGCGCTCGGGGTGGGCCATCTTGCCCAGCACCCGCCCGTCGGGGCTCGTGAGGGCCTCGATGGCCAGGGCGCTGCCGTTGGGGTTCCATTCGGAATCCAGGGTGGGCCGGCCTTCGGCGTCCACGTACTGGGTGGCCACCTGCCCCGCCTCCATCAGGTCCCGCAGCACGTGGGCGGGCCCGGCGATGCGGCCCTCCCCGTGGGCGATGGCCACGGTGTGGACATCGCCCGGGGCCACGCCGCGCAGCCAGGGGCTGTCGGCGCACACGATGCGGGTGTGGGCGAAGCGGCTCGCGTAGCGCAGGTTGTTGAAGGTGAGGGTGGGACTGTCGGGGCCCTGCTCCCGGATCTCCCCGTAGGGCACGAGGCCCAGCTTGATGAGGGCCTGGAAGCCGTTGCAGATGCCCAGCACGAGGCCGTCCCGCTCCTTCAGGAGGCGGTGGACGGCGTCCCGGACCCGGGGGTTCCTGTAGGCGGCGGCGATGAACTTGCCGCTGCCGTCGGGTTCGTCCCCGGCGGAGAACCCGCCCGGGATCATGAGGATCTGGGCGGCGTCGATGGCCCTCTCCATGGCCTCCAGGCTCTCCTCCACGGCCGAGGGGTCCAGGTTCCGGAAGATGACCGTCTCCACCAGCGCCCCGGCCTTCCCGAAGGCCCGGGCCGTGTCGTACTCGCAGTTGCTGCCGGGGAAGGCGGTGATGGCCACCCGGGGACGGGCCAGGCCCAGGCCGGGGGCGCCGGCGGCGCGGGGGTTCCGCTTCGCCTCGAAGGGGGGGAGGGGTTCCGCGGGACCTTCCGCCAGGGTGGGGAAGATGGGCTCCAGGGGGGCCTCCCAGGCCGCCATGGCCCGGTCCAGGCCCAGGCGGAGCCCGGCGCCCCGGATCTCGGGGACGTCCAGGGTCGTGCCCAGGCGGGTCCAGGCCAGGCCCTCCAGGTCCGCCTCGGGGTCGCCGGCCATCTCCAGCACGAAGGCGCCGGGGTGGGGCGTGAACCAGTGGGAGGGGTTGCGGTCCTCCAGTTCCACGCCCACGCCGTTGCCGAAGGCCATCACGGAGAGGGCGGGGGCCACGCCGTCCAGGCCCACGGTGCGCGCGGCCAGCACGCCCCCGGACCGGACCAGGGAGGCCACCCGGGCGTAGGTCTTGTGGAGGGCGGCCCAGTCCGGCAGGCATTCCGCGGTGCGGGGCAGGTCCACCAGGACCACGGGGTGGCCGGGGCCCTTGAACTCGGGGGAGGCCACCTCGTCGGCGTTCACCACGCCCACGGCGAAGGCCACGAGGGTGGGGGGCACGTCCAGGTCGCGGAAGGTGCCGCTCATGGAGTCCTTGCCGCCGATGGCGGGGGTGCCCAGGGCCGTCTCGGCCTCCAGGGCGCCCAGGAGCGCCGCGAAGGGGAGGCCCCAGCGCCGGGGGTCCTCCCCGGGCCGGCCGAAGTACTCCTGCAGGGTGAAGCGCAGCTTGCGGTGGTCCGCGCCCACGGCCGCGAGCCGGGCCGCGGCCTGCACGTGGGCCCACACGGCCCCGTGGAAGGGGCTCCAGCGGCTGAGGGCGGGCAGGAAGCCGTGGCTCATGGCGCTGGCGGTGCGGGTCTCGCCCCGCTCCAGGGGGAACTTGGCCACCATGGCCTCGGCCGGGGTGCGCCGGGTGCGGCCCCCGTGGGGCGCCAGCACGGAGGCGGCGCCGATGGTGCTGTCGAACTTCTCCACCAGGCCCCGCTGGCTGCAGGCGTTGAGGTCGGAGAGGGCCTCCAGCCACCGCGCCTCCAGGTCCTCCACGGGCCGGGCCGCGAAGGGCGCGGCGGCGGGATCGGGGGCGGGGATGGCCACTTCCGCGAACTGAGGGGCCCCGTTGGTGTCCAGGAAGCGGCGGTCCAGGTCCGCGATGACCCGGCCCCGCCAGGTCATGCGCAGGCGCGGTTCCTCCGTGACCACGGCCACCGGGGTGGCCTCCAGGTTCTCCCGCGCCGCGAGGCGCACCGCCTCCGCGGCGTCCCCGGGGGCGACGACGACGGCCATGCGCTCCTGGCTTTCGGCGATGGCCAGTTCCGTGCCGTTGAGGCCCTCGTACTTGCGTGGCACGGCGTCCAGGTCCACCCGGATCCCGTCGGCCAGCTCCCCGATGGCCACGGCCACGCCGCCGGCGCCGAAGTCGTTGCATTTCTTCACGAGGCCGCAGAAGGCCGGGTCCCGGAAGAGGCGCTGGAGCTTGCGCTCCATGGGGGGGTCGCCCTTCTGCACCTCGGCGCCGCAGGTCTCGATGGAGGCCTCCGTGTGGGCCTTGGAGCTGCCCGTGGCCCCGCCGATGCCGTCGCGGCCGGTGCGGCCGCCCACGAGGATGATCACGTCCCCGGGCGCGGGCTCCTCCCGGCGCACCAGGGCCCGGGGGGCGGCGGCGACCACGGCCCCGATCTCCATGCGCTTGGCGACGAAGCCGGGGTCGTAGTACTCCACCACCTGGCCCGTGCAGAGGCCGATCTGGTTGCCGTACGAGGCGAAGCCGTTGGCGGCCTCCCGGGTGATCTTCCGCTGGGGCAGCTTGCCCGGAAGCGTTTCATCCAGGGGGGTGCGGGGATCGCCGGAGCCGGTGACCCGCATGGACTGGTAAACGTAGGACCGGCCTGACAGGGGATCCCGGATGGCGCCGCCCAGGCAGGTGGCGGCCCCGCCGAAGGGTTCGATTTCCGTGGGGTGGTTGTGGGTCTCGTTCTTGAACATGAGGAGCCAGGGCTCCGTGCCGCCCTCGGCCTCGCTGTTCTCGATATCCACGTAGAGGGAGCAGGCGTTGATCTCGCTGGAGACCTCCTGGTCGTCCAGCTTGCCGGCCTGGCGCATGGCCCGGGCGGGCAGCAGGGCGATATCCATGAGGCATTCGGGACGCACTTCGGTGCCCTCCCCGAAGAGCCGGCGCCGGAGGGCCCGGTAGTCCTCCAGGGCCTGGCCGATGGGCCGGGCCAGGGTCCCCTCCTCCACCCGCACGTCCGTGATCCGGGTGAGGAAGGTGGTGTGGCGGCAGTGATCGGACCAGTAGGTGTCCAGGATGCGCAGTTCGGTCTCGGTGGGTTCCCTCCGGGCCTCGTCCCGGAAGTGGGCCTGGGTGTGGGCCAGGTCCGCCAGGGTCATGGCCAGGCCCATGCGGGCGTGGAGGGCCCGCAGGAATTCCGGGTCGCCGTGGATGAAGCCCAGCACCACCTCCACCTCCGCCGGGGGCGGCAGGTCGGGGCGGAGGGTCGCGGGCAGGCCGGGGGCGGCCTCCCGGCTGTCCACGGGATTGATCAGGTGGGCCCGGACCCGGTCCAGGGCCTCCGGCGTCCCTTCGCCCCGGAGCACGAACACCCGGGCCGTGGCCACCGTGGGCCGGGCGCCGTGGGTGAGGAGCTGCAGGCACTGGGCGGCGCTGTCCGCCCGCTGGTCGTACTGGCCCGGCAGGTATTCCACGGCCAGGGCCGTCTCCCCGGGCCCCAGGGGCAGTTCCCCGTCGTGGACGGCGTCCACGGGGGGCTCGGCGAAGACCGTCCACCGGGCGGCCTCCACCTGGGCCTCCGTGAGGCCCTCCACGTCATAGCGAACGGCAATGCGCACGCCTTCCAGGCGGGCAAGCCCCAGGTGCTCGCGCAGATCGTGGAGCAGGTGTCCCGCCTCCACGTCGAACCCGGGCTTCTTCTCCACGTACAGGCGTCGGATGGCCATGCGGTCTTCCCTGAAAAAGAACGGCCGCCCCCGCGCGGCCCTGGGGTCGATTCTACCAAGGGCGGGGGGAGGGGCCCCGGGGCTGATTTTTGTACCGGAATGAAAAAAACCGTCGAAGACCTGGGGGTCCTGGGCCTTATTCAAGGGTTCACGGGGCTTGGGCGCCTCCGAAAAGCCAGCCGCCCTCCGGCCCGCCACCGGGCCCCAGTTCCAGGACATGGTCCGCCCGGCGCAGGAGTTCCAGGTGGTGCTCCACCATCACCACCAGGTGCCCTTGGGCGGCGAGGCGGTCTAGGGCGTCCGCCAGGGCGGCCAGGTCCCCGGCCCCCAGGCCCCGGCCGGGTTCATCCAGGAGGAAGGCGCCGGGCCGGGGGTCCCCGTCCGCCAGGAGGGAAGCCAGGCGAAGGCGCTGCCATTCGCCCCCGGAAAGGCTGGAGGCCCCCTGGCCCAGGCGCAGGTAGCCCAGGCCCACCCCCGCCAGGGCGGCCAGGGGCTCGCGCAGGGCCTTCGAGGGGGCGGCGGCCAGGGCCTCCGCCACGGTGCCCGCCAGCCACTCGGCGATGGTGCGGCCTTCCAGGCGGCATTCCAGGACGGGCCCCCGGAAGCCCAGGCCCCCGCAGGCCTCGCAGCCCACGAGCACGTCCGGCAGCAGGTCCATGGGAACGGCCACGGTGCCCCGGCCCTCGCAGGCCTCGCAGCGCCCCCCCGGGGAGGCGGTGGAGAAGTGCCGGGCCTGCAGCTTGCGCGCCTTGGCGTCCGGGGTGGCGGCGAAGGCCTTGCGCAGGGGTTCGGCGGCCCCGCAGGCGCTGGCCAGGGTGGCCTGGGATCCAGGCGGGGCGCCCATCTGATCCAGCCCCTCCACCCGGGCCAGGGGGGCCAGCACCTCCAGGCCCTCGCAGCCCACGGGGCCCCGGCCGGCCAGGAAGGCTTCCAGGGAGGCCCCCAGGACTCCCCGCACGAGGGAGGTCTTGCCGCTGCCGCTCACCCCCGCCACCGCCACCAGGCAGCCGGCTGGGAAGTGCGCATCCACGCCCTTCAGGTTGTGGAGCCGGGCCCCCCGCACCCGGACGCCGGGCAGGCCGGGCCTGGGAGCCCGGCCGGGGACGGGGGCCGTTTCCGGGATGGGCCCTTCCTGGATCCACCCGCCCCCGGGCCCGGCCCCGGGGCCCAGGCGGATGAGGTGGCCGGCGGCGGCCACCAGGGCGGGATCGTGCTCCACCACCAGGACGGCGTTGGTTTCCGCCAGGGACCGCAGCACCGCCAGGAGCCGGGCCGTGTCCCGGGGATGGAGGCCCCGGGTGGGCTCGTCCAGCACGTAGCACACCCCCGTGAGCCCCGCCCCCAGGGCGGAGGCCAGGCGCAGGCGCTGGGCCTCGCCCCCGGAGAGGGTGGCCATTTCCCGGTCCGGGGCCAGGTGGCCCAGGCCCGCGGCCACCAGGGCCCCGATGCGGGGCAACAGGCCCTGGACCAGGGGACCGGCGGGACCCGGGGGAAGACCCCTGAGCCAGGCCCCCAGGTCCGCCACGGGCAGGGCCAGGACCTCCGGCAGGCGGCGGCCTTCCACCCGCGCGGCGGCGGCCTCCGGCCCCAGGCGCTCCCCCGCGCAGGCGGGGCAGGTCAGGTCGGCCAGGAGGGCTTCCAGGGACTCGCCCTTCCCGTCGGCGTGGACCCGCTCGTACTCCGCCTCCACCAGGGCCTTGAAGCCCTCCCAGGGCGCCTCCAGGCGGTGCACCCCCTCCCGGGCGCCGCGGCGGTAGGCCCAGTCCACCTGGAAGATCCGGTCCCCGCAGCCATCCATGGCCACCTTCCGGGCCCGGGGCTCCAGGTCCCGCCAGGGCCGCTCGAAATCCAGGCCCAGTTCCCGGCCCACGGCCCGCAGCGTGGCGATGAAGCGCCCGTCGGGCTCGCCCAGGTAGGCCCCGAAGCGGGTGCCGCCCAGGGCCCCGGCCCCCAGGGGGAGATGGGGGTGGGTGACGAGGCGCTCCGGATCGCAGGCCTGGCGCAGGCCCAGGCCCCGGCAGGCGGGACAGGCCCCCCGGTCCGTGTTGGGGGAGAAGGCGGAGGCGGGGAGCCCCGTGCCCGAGCACCGGGCGAAGAGCATGCGCAGCCGCTCGTCCAGGTCCGCCGCCGTGCCCACCCGGGAGCGGGGGTTGCGCCGGCCCCGCGCCTGGGGCACGGCCACCGCGGCCCGCAGATCCCGGGCCCCGGCCAGGACGGCCCCGCCGCCCCGGGGCAGGAGGCGCCGGGCCCAGGGGGAGACCAGGTCCGTGAAGCGGGCCCGGCACTCGGCCAGGAGGGTGTCGAAGACGAGGCTGGACTTGCCCGAGCCCGAGGGGCCCGTCACCACCGTGAGCCCCGTGGCGGGGATCAGCACATCGATGCCCTTCAGGTTGTGGGTGGCCGCGCCCTCCAGGCGCATGGGGGGCTCGGGGCCCTCCGGCGGGGCCGCGGGAAGGGGCGCGTCCAGCCCCCGCAGGGCCTGGCCCGTGCGGGAGGCGGCGCAGGCCTCCACCTGGGCGGGGGTCCCCGCCACCACCAGGGCGCCCCCCCGGGGCCCGCTGCCGGGGCCCAGGTCCAGGACCCGGTCCGCCCTGCGGATGACGGCGGGATCGTTGTCCGCCGCCAGGATCGTGTGTCCCGCGTCCAGGAGGCGGTCCCAGGCGTCCAGCAGCACCCGGGTGTCCGCGGCGTGAAGGCCGGTGGTGGGCTCGTCCAGGACGATGAGGGAGCCCCCCTTCCCCGCCCGGGCCAGTTCCGCGGCCAGCTTCACCCGCTGGGCCTCGCCCCCGGAGAGGGTGGTCGCCGCCTGGCCCAGGGCCAGGTGGCCCAGGCCGCAGTCCGCCAGGGCCCCCAGGATCCGGGCCAGCTTCGGCTGGTCCCCGAAGAAGGTCCGGGCCTCCGCCACGGCCATGTCCAGCACGTCGGCCACGGAGCGGCCCCGCCAGCGCACCTCCAGCACCTCCGGGTGGAACCGCCGGCCCCCGCAGGCCTCGCAGGGCACCAGCACGCTGCCCAGGTGGCGCATGCCCACCTCCAGCGAGCCGGCCCCCTCGCAGGCCTCGCAGCGCCCGCCGGGGGTGTTGAAGGTGAAGTGCCCCTTGCCCAGGCCCTGGGCCTTGGCCTCGGGGGTTCCGGCGAAGAGGTTGCGCACCAGGTCGAAGGCGCCGGTGTAGGTGGCGGGGTTGGAGCGGGGGGTGCGGCCGATGGGGGCGGCGTCCACCTTCAGGAGCCGGCCGCCCTCCATGCGGGAGGCGACCTCGTCCAGCAGGGAGGTCTTGCCCGCGCCCGATACGCCGGTGACCACGTTGAGGCCCCCTTCCACCAGGTCCACGTCCAGGTCCCGCAGGTTGTTGCGGCGCAGGGACCGGAAGGCCAGGGCCGGCCCCCGCCGGACCTCCCGGGGGGGTTCCGGGGTCCCGGCCAGCCAGGTCCGGGTGGGGGTGGCCTCGCCGGGGCCCAGGAGCCCCTCCGGCGGCCCCGCGTGAAGCACACGCCCGCCCCGGGCCCCGGGACCCGGGCCCAGGTCCACCACCCAGTCCGCCCCGCGCACGATGAGCCCGTCGTGCTCCACCACCACGACGGTCTGGCCCTGGTCCCGCAGGCGGCGCAGCACGCCCAGGAGCCGGGAGGCGTCGGCGGGGTGCAGGCCCGCCGAGGGCTCGTCCAGCACCAGCAGGAGGCCCCGCAGGTCCCCCAGGGCGAGGCCCAGGAGCCGCAGGCGCTGGGCCTCCCCCGGGGAGAGGGTGGGGGCGGGCCGGTCGAAGGCGAGGTAGCCCAGGCCCAATTCCTCCAGGAGGGCGGTCCGGGCGGCGATGTCCCGCCGGATGGGCTCCAGCACCGGAGCCTCGGCCCCGGCCTCCAGGCCCGCCAGGAAGGCGCCCAGGTCCTCGGCGGTCAGGGCCGCCAGGTCCGTGATGGTCCGCCCCCGCCAGCGCGCCGCGCGCGGCAGGGGCCCCAGGCGGCTGCCCCCGCACTCCGGGCACGGCGCGGTGCGCACGTAGCGGAGGATGGAATCGTTGCGCTTGCCCCGGAGGATCTCCTCCATCACCGGCAGCAGGCCCCGGTAGAAGCCCTCCTGGCGGGGCCGGGCGGTGATGCCCGTCCACTTCAGCCGGTTCTCCAGGGGGTGCTTGCCGTAGGGCACCTTCAGGCGGGTGGAGCCCTCCAGGACCACCCGGCGCGCCTCGGGCGAAAGCTCCGCCCAGGGGATGTCCACGGAACCGCCGTGGGCCTTCAGCACCTCGTCCAGCACCGCCAGGGTCACCTGGGAGTACATGAGGTAGCCGTTGGGCGTGCTCACGTGGAGGGCCCCCTCCCGCAGGGTGAGGGCGGAGTCCTTCACCAGGAGTTCCGGATCCAGCGCGTCCTCCACCCCGAGCCCCCCGCAGCGGGGGCAGGCCCCCGGCCCGTTGAAGGAGAAGTCCCCCCGGGCCAGGCGGGTCCCGTCCGGCGCCGCGCCCAGGCGCGAGAAGAGGAGGCGGAGCAGGTCCCACACCTCCGTGAGGGTGCCCACCGTGGAGCGGGGATTGGTGAGGGAGACCCGCTGGCCGGAGGCCACCGCGGGGCCGAGACCCTCCAGGGACGCGAAGGCCGGGCGCGACAGGCCGCCCACCAAGGACCGGCTGAAGGCGGGCAGGGTCTCCAGGAAGCGCCGCTGCCCCTCCCGGAACAGGGTGTCGAAGGCCAGGGAGGACTTGCCCGAGCCCGAGACCCCCGTGATCACGGTGACGCGGCGCCGGGGGATCCGGATATCCACGTCCTGCAGGTTGTGCTCCCGCCCTCCCCGCAGGTGGATCCATTCAGTCCGGTCGTCCATCCCTGAAGTCTACCCGGCCCGCCCGGCGCTCCTCGAGGGCCCGGCGGGTGCGCTCCAGTTCCCGGGCCAGGCGCAGGGGGTCCGGAAGCACCGTCCGGTACTCGGCGGCGAGGACCGTGCTGGACAGGTTGTCGAGGGCGTAGCGGGCCTCCTCCGCCCCTTCGCCGCGCACAGGATGAGGCCCACGGGCGGATTCTCCCCCTCCCGCATCCAGTGTTCCCGGGCGTAGTGCAGGTACAGGTGCATCTGGCCCGCGTCCCCCGGCGTGAAGCGCCCCACCTTGAGATCCACCACCACCAGGCATTTCAATCCACGGTGGTAGAAGAGGAGGTCCACCCGGAACCAGGTGTCGTCCAGGCGCAGCCGCCGCTGGCGGCCCACGAAGGCGAAGTCGTCCCCCAGCTCCAGGAGGAAGTCCTGCAGGTGCGCCACGAGGGCCTCCTCCAGGTCCGACTCGGAGTAGTCGTCCTTGAGGCCCAGGAATTCCAGGACGAAGGGATCCCGCACCGCCTCCGCCGGTGTGGGCAGATCCCCCGGCAGGGGCCGCTCCCCCTCGGAGAGGAGCTTGGCCTTGTCACGGGAAAGCGCCGCCCGCTCGAAGAACTGGCTTTCGATCTGCCGGTCCAGCTGGCGGATGGACCACCCGCCGTGGAGCGCCTCTCGTTCATAGAAGGCCCGGGCCTCAGGGTCCTTAACGCCCAGAAGCCGGACGTAGGCGGACCAGGGCAGCGGAAACCGCCGCGCCAGGGTGGGCAGGCCCCATTCTGCAGACACCGTCTGCAGAATGTCCGCGGGCCAGGCGAGGAAGAAATTCCTCATCTGAGTCAAGTTCCGCCAACCAAACCCCCGTCCGAACCTCCGGGTCAGGTCCTCCGCCAGGCGAGGGATCAGTTCCGCCCCATACCCCGCCCGCCCCAGGCCCCCCTGCTCGTTGATGACGATCCTCCGCCCGATCTCCCAGTACGTGGCGGTCATGAGGGCGTTCACGCTCCTGGCCGCGGAGGCCCGGGCCGATTCGACGAGGAGGACGATTTCCCCTTGGATGTCCTGGTAAGCATCCAGGGAGGTCGGCTTGGCGGGATGGGCCATGGGGGCTCCTGATGGGCCGGCCGCCCCTGGGCGGGGCGCCGTACCGGAGTTCGATGCCCCGGCTCGAATCCCGTCTCCCCCTACCTGGGCCTGCCGTCCGGCAGGGCCAGGGGGGCCCCGTCGGCCCGCTTCATGCGGGACATGAGCACGGTCCCGGTGCGGGTGTTGAAGATGAGCTTCCGGCCCGCGTCCCCGCCCACGTCCCGGGCCACGATGGGGATGCCCTCCTGGGCCAGGAGGTCCATGGCCACCTGGATGTTGCGGTCGCCCACGGTGTACAGGGCCCCGGGATCCCCGATGACGTTGGCCCCGCCGAAGACCTTGGCCACGAGCCGCTCCCGGGCGCAGCCCAGGCCCAGCACCGCGCGCACCAGGGCCGGGATGGCGATGGTGCCGAACTTGGGGGTGGCCAGGCCGTCCCCGTTCCACAGGGCCAGCATGTAGTGGTTCATGCCGCCCGCCCCCATGCGCGGGTCGTGGAGACACACCGACACGCAGGACCCCAGGAGGGTCGTCACCGTGTGCTCCTCGCGGTGGGCGAAGAGCATGCAGGGATGGAGGTGGTGGCCGGGCGGCCCGCCAGGAGGGGATGGAAGCATCAGAAGGCCTGGGGGTCGTCGAAGATGATCAGGTTCCCATCCCGTTCCTCGGCCTCCAGCCGGTCCTCGGCGGTGGCCGGGGGCAGGTGCACCTCGAAGGCGGCGCCGCCCCCGGGCAGGTTCTCCACCCGCACCCCGCCCTGGAGCAGGTCCACCAGGCCCCGCACCACGGGCAGGACCAGGGCGAGGCTGCGGGGGCCGCCCCGGGGCCCCTCCAGGATCAGGGAGCCCTTGAAGGCCTCCCGGAGATCCTCCTCGCCCAGGGGGGGTCCGTTGTCCTCCACGCGCACCCGGAGCCGCTCCCCCTCCACCCGCAGGGAGAGCGCAACCAGGCCCCCGTGCCCCGCGCGCGCGGTGGCGTTGGCCATCAGGTTGGCCAGGATCATGTGCAGCTTGCCGCCGTCCGTGGGGAACGTGCCCGCCTCGGCGGCCAGCGTCAGGGCCGCGCCCTGGCCCCCCCCCGCCTTGAGGTAGGAATCCGCCACGTCCCGGGCCACCGAGTCCACGTCCACCCGGGTGATGGTTGGCCGGGCCCGCCCCGCCTCCAGTTCCGCGGCCCAGAAGACGTTCCGGATCTGGAAGTCCAGGAAGGTGGCCTCCATGCGCACCAGGGCCGCGAGGCTCCGGGCGCGGGCGGGCTCCACGGAGGGGTCCGCGATGCGGTCCGCCAGGGTCAGGATGTCGTTGAGGGGGTTGTAGATCTCGTTGCGCATGAGGGCCAGGAAACGGCTCTGGGCCTCCTCGGAGCGCCTCAGCTTCTCGTTGACCGCCAGCAGGTTGCGGGTCATGGCCGCCGCCTCGAAGAAGGCCTTCTCCAGGGCCTCGCCCTTCTCCTTGAGCCGGACGCTCTTGCGGCGCAGGTCCAGGTGGGTGCGCACCCGGGCCTCCGCCTCCTGGAAGTGGTAGGGCTTCAGGAGGCAGTCCACGGCGCCGCTCTTGAAGGCCTCCAGGACCTTGTCCATGCTCGACAGGCTCGCCGCCACGATCACGGGCAGGGGCTCCGGCCCCGTCATCACCCGCAGGGCCCGGCACACCTCGAAGCCGTCCATGCCGGGCATGTTGATGTCGAGGAGCACCAGGTCCGGAGGATCGGCGCGCACCTGCTCCAGCCCCGAAGCCCCGTCGCAGGCCTCCGCCACCTGGAAGCCCGCGTCCCGGAGGTAGTCCCCCAGGGAGGCGCGCAGGAAGGCGTC
>DATGXY010000227.1:0-24321 GCA_035298525.1 Holophaga sp. | reverse complement strand
GCCCGCGCCGGTCAGGTAGCGGCAGGTGGTCCACCAGGGACGGATGCCCCGGCCTCCCCGCTGGGCCGCGAGAATGGGCAGGGGAACGAGGATCGCCGCCGCGATGGGCACATGAACGACCAGGATGTGCTTGCCGGCGATCCAGGAGAGCCAATCCATGGGAGTTTTTCCGGGTGGGTGGATGGAATTACAATCATTCTGCCTTGGTTTTTGACCCAAAGGCGGATGTTTTTGCAAATTCCGGGCCATGGGACAATGGGGCCATGACCCAGTGCCCCCGCCCCGAACAGACCTTCCCCCAGCGCGTCCCCTTCAAGGTGATCGGACGCGGCGCCGACATGGATCCCCTGGCCATGGCCACCCTCATCCAGGAGCACCTGGGCCCCCAGCCCGAGGGGGACCGGGCCCACACCGCCGCCGCGAAGGGGGCCTACACCAGCTACACCTTCTGGGTCACCCTCCCCCACGCCGGGGCCGAGGCCCCGCTGCGGGCCGCCCTCCAGCAGCTGCCCGGCGTGGTCATGCAGCTATAGAAGCTGGAAGGGCCGCAGGAAACCCGGGAGCCACCCCGGCATCCGGCGGCCCCGGGCGTGGAGGGTGAAGCCCGCCTTCCCGGCCAGGCGGATGGAGGCGGCGTTGTCCTCCCGCACCATGCACCACACGCGCCGGTCCGGCACGAGGGCCATGGCCGCGGCGAGGCCCGCGGAGGCCACGCCCCGGCCCCTCAGGTCCGGCCGGGTCCAGATGGCCGCGGCCTGGACATCCCCGGGGGCCATGAAGGGGAAGCGGTAGTGGGCCGGCAGGAGACAGGTCCGGTGCACGGGCCCCTCCTTCCCGTGGAGGAGGACGACCCGGTAGTCCCCCGGGGCGAAGAGCCCCGCCAGGTCGCAGAGGCTCCACCACGCGAAGGGGATGGCCGGGAGCCCCCGCCGCAGGGGCCGGAGCGGGGAGGGCCGCCAGGCCTCCACCCGGAACCCCGGCGCCGGGGCGGCCACGTCCCCCCGGGGGCCGGTGGTGAAGAAGAGGTAGTCCATGGGACCAGGATGGCCCCGGGCCCGGTCCGGGACCATGGAACCGCTCATGGCCCGCATCCGTACGCGGAAGGGGGCGGCCTTCCGGCCGCCCCCTTCTCAAGCGTGGGTCCTGCTACTTGGCCGCGGCCTTGGCCTTGGCGAAGTCGCCGGCCTTGGCCACGCTGATGCGGGCCGGGTCGACGTACTTGCGGAAGGCCTCCTGCACCTGGGCCGGGGTCAGGGCCTGGACCTTGGCCTCCAGGTCCGCCTGGAAGGCCATGGTGCGGTCCAGGCGGAGCATGCCTGCCAGACGGCCGGCGAGCTCGGCGTCCTGGCTCCGGGACTGGGCCTGGCCCTGCAGCCAGGCCTTCTTGCCGGCCTCCAGCTCCTCGGCCGTGAAGCCGTCCTGGATGGCCCGGGCCACCTCTTCCCGGAAGGCCTTCTCCAGCTTGTCCACGTTGCCGGGGTTGTAGATGGCAAAGGCGGACCAGGAGGAAGCCGGCTCGAAGGGACTGACGCTCAGCTGGCTGCCTACGCCGTACGAGAGGCCTTCCTTCTGGCGGATGCGGTCCGCCAGCCGGCTCTTGAGGGCGCCGCCGCCCAGCAGGTGGTTGGCCATGAGCAGGGCGGGGTAGTCGGGATCGCTGTCCTTGAGGGGGAAGTCCACGGCCGCCACGAAGAAGGCGTTGGCCTTGTCCGGGGTCTCCAGGGCCACGTTCAGGGCCGCGGGCTTGAAGATCTTCGCCGGGACGCGGGTGTGGGCCCGGGGGGCCTTCCAGGCGCCGAAGAGCTGCTCCAGCTCGGCCTTGAGCCCGGGGGCGTCGAAGTCGCCGGCCACGGCCACCTCGGCGGCGGCGGCCCCGAAGAAGTCGTTGTGGAAGGCCTTCACTGCGTCCAGCTTGAGGGCCTTGAGCTCGGCGATGGACTCGTCGGCGGAAAGGGCCGCGTTGACGTGGCCCTTGGGCCAGGGCTGCATGTGCTTCTGGAGGGCGGTGACGGCCACCGTGGTGGGCTCGCTCTTCTGGCTTTCCAGGGCGGTGACGGTCTCGCTCACGCTGCGGTCGAACTCGGCCTGGCCGAGGGCCGGCTGCCGGAGCACCTCGGCCAGCAGCTTCACCGTCGCGGGCAGGTTCTCCCGCACCGTGGTGACCATGACGGTCGCGCCGCCGGCCCCGCCCATGATGCGGACGTTGGCCTTGAGCTTGTCGAAGGCCTCCTTCAGCTGTTCCTTGTCCAGGGTGCGGGTGCCGCGCATGAGCATGTCCACGGCGACGGAACCCGCCGTGTCCTGGTTCATGAGGCTCTGCTCGTCGCCGAAGTGGAGGGCCATGCGCAGGCTTACCATCCCGCCCCGGGTCTTCTTGGGGAGGAGGGCGAACTTCATGCCGCCGGAGAGGGCGCCCCGCAGGGTGCGGGCGTCGATGGCGGCGGGGGTGGCGTCGAAGGCCTCGCCCTGGGCCACGGCGGCCCGGCCCTTGTAGTCCTTGACCATGGCCGCCACGTCGGGCACCGCGGGGATCTCGGCCCGCTCGGGCTTCGCCTCGGGGATGAACTGCCCCAGGGTGCGGTTGGTGGCCTTGAAGTAGTGCTCCGCGGTCTTCTGCACGTCGGCGGCGGTGACGGCCTGGATCCGGTCCCGGTGCAGGAAGAAGAGGCGCCAGTCGCCCAGGGCGATGTACTCGCTGAGGCCCACGCCGAGCCGGGCGCTGTCGTTGAGGGTCAGTTCCAGGTTCTTGAGGATGTTCTGCCGGGCCTTGGCCACCTCGGCCTCGGTCACGGGCCTGGCCTTCACGCCCTCCAGGGTCTTCAGGAAGATGCCCCTCGCCTCGTCGAGGTCGACCTCCTTGGGGATCTGGGCCCCGAAGAGGGCCAGCCCGGGCTCGCGGTTGGCGCCCACGAAGGGGAAGACGAAGCCGGCCTTCTTGGTGTCGACCAGGGCCTTGTAGAGACGGCCGCTGCCCTCGTCGGCCATGACCTGCCCCAGCACCTCCGCGGCGGCGTAGGCGGGATCGGACCCGGCGGGGATGTGGTAGGCGGCCATCAGCATCTGGACGTCGCCCACGCGGCGCACGGTGACGGTGCGCTCGCCGTCCTGGGTGGGATCCAGGGTGTACGTCCTCTGGATGGCGAACTCGGGCCGGGCGCGGTCGGGGCGGGGCACGCGGCCCAGGGTCTCGTTCACCCAGGCCAGGGTCTTGCCCTCCTCGAACTTGCCGGCCACCAGGAGCACGGCGTTATCGGGCTGGTAGTACTTGTGGTAGAAGGCCTGGAGGCGCCCGATGTTGACGTTCTCGATGTCGGTGCGGGCCCCGATGGTGCTCTTGCCGTAGTTGTGCCACTCGAAGGCGGCGGCGAAGGTGCGCTGCAGGGTGACCCGGATGGGATCGTTCTCGCCCATCTCGAATTCGTTGCGCACCACCGTCATCTCGCCCTTCTTCGCCTCGGGGTCCCACAGGTCCTTCTGGGCGATGCGGGCGTTCACCATGCGGTCCGCCTCCAGGTCCAGGATCGTCCGGAGGTTGTCGTCCCCCGCGGGGAAACTGACGAAGTAGTTGGTGCGGTCCAGCCAGGTGGTGCCGTTGAAGCGGGCCCCGAGGCCGTTGAGCACGTCCACGGGGATCTTCGTGCCCTTTTCGCCGCTGTGGCGCTCCTTGGTGGGCTTGAACACCAGGTGCTCCAGCAGGTGGGCCATGCCCGTCTCGCCGTAGTTCTCGTTGATGGAGCCCACCAGGTAGGTGATGTTCACCGTGGTGCTGGGCTTGCTGGGATCGGGAAAGAGGAGCACCTTCAGGCCGTTGCCCAGGGTGTACTCGGTGATGCCCTCCACCGTCGCGCCCTTCACCGGGGCGGGCAGGGGCTGGGCGGCGGCGGCCTTGGGCTTGGCGGCCGGCTTCGGGGCCGGGGCGGCGAGCAGGGCGCCGGAAACAATCAAGCAAGCAAGGATAGGAACAAGCCTTCGTCGGTCATGGGGCATGTTGGGATTCTCCAAGGTTCAATCTGCCACAGGCCCCAGGGGCCAGCGAGCCTGACCGCCGGACCTGCGTCACAAGTGCGGGGCCCCGGACGGCCCGCCCCTCGCCGGGAACCTATGGGATGTTTGGTTCATTCCCCTTCTGTGCCCAGGAAGGCGTCCCCCTTCCGGAGCGGAGACTGCCATGAAGATCCATCCCCTCACCCTGCTCGTGCCCTGCCTCCTGATGCCCCTCCGCGCCGCGGAGCTGCCCGGCGACGCCTTCCGGGAGATGGTCCGCTTCGAGGTGATCCAGGGTTCCGTCGCCCAGGCCAACAAGGCGGGGGACTTCGATCTGGCGCCCCGGCTCTTCCAGGGAGGCCGGGTCCCCGCCCCCCTCCTGGAAGGCGCCTGGCCCTACAACCTGTCCAACCGCTGGTTCGGAGGCTGGCGGGGGGCCGTGGAGCCCCCCTGCACCCTCACCATGTTCCCCGCCTCCGCCCCCGACATGATGAAGGGCAGCGACCGGGCCGCCCTGACCCAGGTCACCCGCACCCTGGGCTCCCTCCTGGGGGGCCAGGGTGCGCCCCCCCTCCTGGCCGCATCCCGCTGCCCGGAGGGGGCCCTGGCGCCCCTGGCCCGGGAATTCGCCCACACCTTCGGCGGGGAGGAGCCCCGCTGGCTGGCGGCCCTCCACCAGGCCCGCTCCGGCGTCCAACGGCTTTCGGAGCGGGCGGAGGCCTGCGTGGAGGCGCATCTGGCCGGCCTGAGGAAGCGCCTTGAGGAACGGGCGCTGCGGGGCGACCTGGATTCCGTCCGTCTGGCCTCCCGGCTTCATTCCCTGGAAGGGAGCCTGGAAGGGATGCCCGGCCGGGAGGCCCGTCTCCGCGCCCTCCACGCCGGGCTGGCCCGGATCCTGGACCAGGCCAAGGCCGGGGACCTGGGCCCCGATCCCATGGACGAGGTCATCGCCGTGGACGCCTGGGACGAACTCTAGGAGCCTGACTAGGGCCTGAGGGTGCCCAGCATGCGGGGATAGGGGGCCGTCTCGCGCACGTGGGGCAGCTTGCAGATCCAGGCCACGGCCCGCTCCAGGCCCAGGCCGAAGCCCGCGTGGGGGACGCTGCCGTACTTGCGCACGTCCAGGTACCACTCGTAGTCGGCCCGCTCCAGGCCCTCGTGGGCGATCTGGTCCAGCAGGTACTGGAGGCTGGAGGCGCGCTCGCCGCCGCCGATGACCTCGCCGTAGCCCTCGGGGGCCAGGAGGTCGGCGCCCAGGGCCAGCTTGGGATCCTCGGGGTCCGGCTCCATGTAGAAGGCCTTGAAGGCCTTGGGGAAGCGGTGCACCCACAGGGGCCGGTCGTAGGCGTTCATGAGGATGGTCTCGTCGTCGTTGCCGAAGTCCTCGCCCCAGTTGATGTCGCTGCCCAGTTCCTTGAGCCGGGCCACGGCCTCGGTGTAGGTCATGCGGCCGAATTCCACGGTCAGCACGTTCTCCAGGGGGGCCAGGTCCCGCTCCAGGATGGCCAGCTCCTCGCGGCGGCCCTCCAGCACCCGCTGGACGATGAACTTCATGAGCCGTTCGCCCAGGACCATCACGTCCTCCAGGTGGGCGAAGGCCATCTCGGGCTCCACCATCCAGAACTCGGTGAGGTGGCGCCTCGTCTTGCTCTTCTCGGCCCGGAAGGTGGGGCCGAAGCAGTAGGTCTTGCCGAAGGCCGCGATGCCGGGCTCCTGGTAGAGCTGGCCGGACTGGCTCAGGTAGGCCATGCCCTCGTCGAAGTAGGGGGTGCCGAACAGGGTGGAGGTGCCCTCGCAGGCGCTGGGGGTCAGGATGGGGGCGTCCAGCAGGGTGAAGCCGTCGCCGTCGAAGAAGTCGCGGATGGCCTTGGCGATGGTGTGGCGGACCCGGATGATGGCCCACTGGCGCTTGCTGCGCAGCCAGAGGTGCCGGTTCTCCATGAGGAAGGCGGTGCCGTGCTCCTTGGGGGTGATGGGGTAGTCCGCGCTGTCGCCCACGAGCTCCAGGCGCTTGACGAGGATCTCGGGGTCGCCGGTGCGGGGGTGCTGCTGGACGACGCCCTCCAGGACGACGGCGGCCTCCTGGGTCAGCTTCCCGGCCAGCTCGTAGGCCTCGGGCGAGGCCTCGGCGGCCCCCACCACGCACTGGACGAAGCCCGAGCCGTCCCGCAGGTCGATGAAGCGGGTCTTGCTTGTGCGGGCGTTGCGGACCCAGCCCCGGAGGGCCACGGTCTGGCCCACGTGCTGCTTCAGGTGGCGGATCTCGACAAGGGGGCTTTCCACGGCATGCTCCGGCGATACCCCTCCATCATCGCAAGGAACCGCGGATCAGGCCAGCTTGGCAACGTCCCGGAACTTGGAGCCCACGATGACCTGCAGGCCGCGGATGTGGTTCAGCACCCGCTCCAGCTTCTGCCGGGCGATGTCCTGGTACTGGAGCTTCTGGATGAGGGTGAAGACCTCGTCCTGGAGCCGGGTGCCCAGGCCCTCCAGCTCCGCCAGGTCCTTCTCGAGGCCCTTCATGTGGCCGAGGCCGGCCTCCTGCTTGAGGCGGACCAGAGCCGTGAAGGCCCGGTCCGTGTCGGTGAGCATGGCCTCCACGCGCACCAGGACCTTCTCCATCTCCTGCTCGGTGTGGGCGATGGCCTGCTCCATCTGCGGGATGATGCGGGCCGCGTCGTGCTCGAGCCTGGGGGGGGCGGAAGCGATGAGGGCCTGGAGGCCCTCGTCCAGGGCCTTCTCCACGTCATGGCCGTGGTGGACGCTGAGCTGGTGCGTCCTGGCCCCGTGGATGGTGGTCAGCTGGCGCGAGTCCAGGAGGCCGATGATGCCCCGGTCGGACAGGATGAAGCCGAGCACGTAGGCGCCTTCGGGCCCCGCGAGGAGGGGGCTGGCCGGGATCAGGTCGTCGGTGGTGGACTGGACCACGGATTCCACCGCGTCCACCAGGAGGCCCACGTTGCTGCTGGCCCCCATGTCCAGGACGACGATGTTCCGCATCTGGTCGGCGGCGAGCCGCTCCATGCCCAGGCGGGACCGGAGGTTGATCACGGGGATCACCTGGCCGCGCAGGTCCAGGAGGCCCTCCACGCTCTTCGGCATGTGGGGGATCTGGTTCAGTTCCCGGTAGGGGGTGATCTCCGCCACCTGGGCCAGGGGCACGGCGTACACGTGCCCGGCCATGCGGAAGCTGAGGAACTGCCGCTCGGCGGCTGGCCCGGCTTCCCTGGCGGGCCCCTGGGCCCCTGCGGCCGGGGAAAGGCTCACAGGCCCTCCTGCACGGCGAGCATGAGGAGTTCAGCGGGATCCAGGATCAGGACCACGCCCCCGTCGCCCATGATGCTGGCGCCCGAGATGCCCGGCAGGCTCGCCAGGTACGGGGCCAGGGGCTTGATGACCATCTCCTGGCGCCGGAGGAAGGCGTCCACGATGACGCCCATGCGCCGGCCGCCGGTGGACACGACCACCACGGGCAGCTCGTCGGCCTCGAAGACCTCGGCCTCCGCGTCCCGGAAGTGGAGGAGGTCCCGCAGGCGGGTGACGCCCAGGACCTCGCCCCGGAGGTTGATGGCCTTGCGGCGGGTGAGGTGGCTGAGGCTCTCCCGGGGCACCAGGAGGGTCTCCTCCACGGCCGTGCCGGGCAGGGCGAAGACCTGGCCCCCGGCCCGCATGAGCAGCGCGTCGATGATGGCCAGGGTCAGGGGCAGCTTGATGGTGAAGATGGAGCCGCGGCCCACGGCGCTGGTGACGGAGACGCTGCCGTTGAGGCGGCGGACGTTGGACTTGACCACGTCCATGCCCACGCCCCGGCCGCTGATGTCCGTGACCTGCTTGGCGGTGGAGAAGCCCGGCAGGAAGATCATGTTGATGGCTTCCTCGTCCGTGATGGCCTCGGCCTTCTCGGGGGTGAGGAGGCTCCTTTCCACCGCCTTGGCGCGGATGACCTGGGGGTTGATGCCCTTGCCGTCGTCCTCGATCTCCACCAGCACGGAGTCGCCCTCGTGGCGGGCCCGCAGGACGACGGTGCCCGTCTCGGGCTTGCCCGCGGAGACGCGCAGGTCGGGGAGCTCGATGCCGTGGTCGGCGCTGTTGCGGATGAGGTGGATGAGGGGGTCGCTCAGTTCCTCGATGAGGCTCTTGTCGATCTCCGTGTCCTCGCCCACCATCTGCAGCTCGATCTTCTTGCCGCTGGCCTTGGCCAGGTCCCGCAGCATGCGGGGGAACTTGGTGAAGATGGTCTTCACGGGCACCATGCGGATGCCCAGCACGGAGGCCTGGATCTCCTTGGACACCTGGTCCAGGTAGACGGAGGCCCGGCGCAGCTCCTTGACGAGGGCGTCGGCGTTGCCCGACAGGGCCTCGGCCTCGAAGCGCTCCACGATATGGCTGATCATGGTCTTGCTGATGATCAGCTCGGCCACGGTGTTCATGAAGCTGTCCAGCTTGGCCTGGCTGACGCGGATGGTGTCGGATCCGGCCTTGTCCAGGGCCTTGTCCTGGCCGCGCCGGGTGGCGACCTCCGCGACGGGGCCCGCGGCCGCGGCGGCCTCGGGGACCTCCTCGGGGGCGGCCTCGGCGGGGGCGTCCCCCAGGGCCAGGTCGAAGTACTGGATGCTCACGTTCTTCACGCCGTCGAAGAGCCGGCGCACGGCCTCGGGAGCCTCCGCGGGGGTGAGGAGGAGGAGCAGGTCGAAGGGAAGCTCGTTGGGCTGGAAGAGATCCAGGTCCATGGGCTTCATGAGCTTGGAGGAATGAACCAGCCGGCCGACGAGGTCGACCATGGAGATCATGGAGAGGGGATTGAAGGGGGTGCCCAGGAGCTCCGGCAGGAGGTGGACCTTCAGGGCCATGACGGAGGCGCCCTGGCCCAGCGCTTCCTCAGCGGCCTGGATCGCTTCCACGTCCATGCCCTCCAGGGCCGCCGGCACGATCAGCGAGGCGGTCTTGGGCTGCGCCGCCGCGGGGGCGGCACCGGCAGAGGGAGCGGCCTTGCCGCCGCCCTTCAGGGCCTCCAGCCGCGCGATGAGGGCGGTGGTGTCCGGGTCCGCCGCGGTCCCCTGCTTGCGCAGGGTCACGGCCACGTCGCTCACCAGGATCTTGAGGGTGTCCACCGTCTCGAACAGGACCTCCATGACCTCGGGGCTCACGGACATGCGGCCCTTGCGCAGGTCGTCCAGCACGTTCTCGCCCACGTGGGCCAGGGACTGGACCTTGGCCAGGCCCAGGAAGCCGGAGGCGCCCTTGATGGTGTGGACGCTGCGGAAGATGGCGTTGAGGATCTCCAGATCGCCCGGGGACTCCTCCAGGGTCAGGAAGTTCTGCTCGATGAGCTCGAAGTGCTCCCCGGCCTCGACGAGGAAGTCTTCGTAGAAGCTGGGATCGTCCAGGGAGAATTCGCTCATGGCTCAGCCCTTCTTCTTTCCCTGGAAGGCCTGGAGCTGCTGGCCCTCCACGTCCGTGAGGAGACGCTGGACGTTCAGGAGGAAGACGACGCCCTCCTCCGTCCGGGCCACCTTCTCGATGAAGGCGTTGGCGCCCACGGCCGTCACCCTGGGGGGCTCCTCGAGCCGCCGCAGGTCGACGGACTTGACCTCGTCCACCGAGTCCACCACCAGGCCCGTCGACACGCCGCCGATGGGCGTGATGACGATGCGGGAGAGGTTCGTGGCCTTCTGGCGCTCGAGCCCGAAGCGCTCGCGCAGGTCGATGACGGGCATGACCTCGCCGCGCAGGTTCAGCACGCCCTCGATGAAGGAGGGGGCGCGGGGGACGGGGGTGATGTTGCCCACCATGATGATCTCCCGCACCTCGTGGAGGCGCAGGGAGTAGGCCTCGGGGCCCAGGCGGAAGATGACGAGGGGCAGCTCGTGGGCGTCCCCGGCCTCCTCCTCCTTCTCCTGGATGAGGCTGGTGCTCATGGCCGCGATCTTGGCCTGGTCCTCGCCCGTGATGACGTCCAGGACCTTGAGGAGGCTGACCATGCGGTCGGAGCGGAGGACGACGCCCTCCAGGTCCTTGCTCTCGCGCTCGGAGAGCGTCTGGGGCGGGGGCAGGATGTCCTGCTCCCGGATGCGGATGATCTCCTGGATGCCGTCGACGACGATGCCCAGCTTGGCCTGGCCGAAGCTGAGGAGGATGACCATGGCGCTGGAGGGGTCGTGCTCCTCGGGCTCCACCTGGAGGAGCTGGATGAAGTCGAGCAGGGGCAGGACCTGGTCGCGCAGGCAGATGACGCCCAGCACGTAGGGCGGCGCGTCGGGCACCTTGGTGATGGACGGGATCTCGATGATCTCCTCCACCAGCTTGAGGTCGATGCCGAAGGACTCCTTGCCCAGGGTGAAGGTCACGTAGGGGAGCTCGTCCTCCACCTCCTCCACCGCGGTGTCCAGGGCCATGAAGGAGGAGGCCCCGGCCGAGGTGGTCTCGCCCAGGCTTTCCCGCATGCCGAATTCGGCCGAATCCAGGATCTTGTCCAGGTTGATGAGGGTGATGAGGCGGTCGCCGGTGGTGACCATGCCCGCCAGGTACTCGCTGCGCACGCCCGCCACGAGGGGCGGCGTTTCCCGCAGGGTGAAGTCGTCCAGCTTCACCACCTCGGCCACGGAATCCACCATGAGGCCCGTGGGCTGGCCGGCCAGGCCCAGGATGATGATGCGGGTCTTGTCCGTGGGGTCCTTGGGCGGCAGATGGAAGCGCAGCCGGCTGTCCAGCACGGGAATGATCATGCCGCGCAGGTTGACGACGCCCAGCACGAAGCTGGGGGAGCCGGGCACGGGGGTGATATCGGTGCGGGGAGTGATCTCCTGCACCCGATCGATGTCCAGCCCGAACTCCACCCCGTCGAGGGTGAAGGTCACGAGCTGGCCCGAGGGGACGAACTCGTGGGCCTGCCTGGCGTTGGCTTCCGCGGTGGCCATGGTCAATCCTTGCCCTGGAGCCGCTTGAACTCCTCGACCACCGAGTCGGCGTGGCCCTTCTTCTCGTCGGGGGTGGTGCCGGTGGTGGCGATGGTGCGGCTGATGGAAGCCCGCTCCCCTTCGCTCTTGAGGCCGGTGCCCAGGAGGTCAACGATGTAGTCGTGGATCTGGCGGAGGTGGTGGACGATGCGCTCCAGCTTCTGCCGGGTGATGTCCTGGAACTGCATCAGGTCCATGGCCTCGTAGACCTTGTCCTGGATGTCCTTGCCGGCGGCCATGACCTCGTTGATGGCCTGCTGCACCGCCGCATCCTGGGCCGAGGGGTGGGCCAGGAGCCCCGTGATCAGGGCCTGCTGCCTGCCCACGAGGCCGCTGATGACATCCAGCTGGTCCATGACCTTGTTGGTCTCCCGCTCGGTGACGGCGGTGACCGCGTCCAGCTCGGAGATGACATGTCCCTTGTCGTCCGCGACGACGGGGGCCGGGGCGGCGGGTGCGGGGGCAGGAGCGGGAGCCCCCTTCTTCGCCTTGGCCGCGGCTGCCGGCGCGTTCTTCATCAGAGCGTCGATTTCGGATTGGTCCATGGAGCCCTCCCCTTGGAACAGGTGCGTGGGGGGTCTAGCCGAGCAGCGACTCGATCTTTTCCTTGAGCGTCTCGGGCGTGAAGGGCTTGACCACGTAGTTGTTGACGCCGGCCTGGAGGGCCTGGACGATGTCCTCCTTCGCGGCGTTGGTGGTGACCATCAGGATGGGGATGGAGGGGTTCTGGCCGCGCACGGTCTGCACGAACTCGAGGCCGTCCATCTCCGGCATGTTCCAGTCGGTGATGATCATCTCGACCCCGCCCTGGGCGAGCTTGTCCAGCCCGGCCTTGCCGTGCTCGCCCTCGACCACGTCGGTGTACCCGATGCGGGAGAGGGTGTTGATGATGATGCGGCGCATCGTCGAAGAGTCGTCCACGATTAGGATCTTCAAGGGGGGCTCCTTTTGGGTCAGTATCCTACTTCTCTTCCGCGGGCGCGGATGCTTCGATGAATTTTAGGAGGGCAGCCTGGTCGTCGGGGTAGACGTTGAGGAATTTTACCCCAAGTTCGTAGTCCCCGGTCTCCAGCCGTTCCACCCGGACCACCTGACCCACCGCGACGAGGGGCCTGAGGTCGAAGTCCTGGACGGGGCCGAAGTGGTTCTGGTGCTTCCCCCAGCCCGGAACCCGGATCTCCAGCTTGAGGAGGGTGTCCAGGGCCAGGGCCTTCGGGGAGTTCAGGAGCAGGCCGCCCCCGGAGATGTCCCCGTAGCTGCTGGTGGCGGGCTCGGGCTCCCGGGTGAAGGTGATCTCCTGGAAGCCCACGGTGGCCCCCACGGGGATCCGGCGGTAGTGGCGGCGTTCGGAGGACATGGGGACCTTCCTATGCTTGGTGGATCGGTGCGGGCGCTCCGCCCCTTGAGTTTGTCCGTTGGTTTGTCATTTTTCCATGGGCAGGGTGGCGTGTCCAAGGATCCCGGGGCCCCGGCTCAGGCCCAGGGGACCAGGAAGGGGCGGATCTCGTGGTCGATCCCCTTGACCTTGACCGGGTCGAGCTGGGTCAAGCCATGCATTTTCAGGAGTTCCATTGTCCTCGGGCCGATGGCGATCTGCCCGGGGGTCGCCACGCTGCTTTCGAGGCGGCTGGCCAGGTTCACGGTGGAGCCCATGACGGTGTAGTCCATGCGCTTCTCGCAGCCGATATCCCCGGCGAAGGCCTCGCCGCTGTTGATGCCGATGCGCATGCGCAGCTCCGGGAACCCCTCCGGGCGGCAGTCGTTGAGGGCCTGGAGGCCCTGCTGCATGGCCACGGCGGCCTCCACGGCGTGCCGGGCGTGGTCCGGGTCCGGGGCCGGGGCGCCGAAGAAGGCCATGATGGCGTCCCCGATGTACTTGTCCAGGGTCCCCCCCCTCAGGAAGATCTGGTCGGTGAGGACCTCGAAGGACCGGTTGAGGATGGAGGCCAGCTGGAGGGGCTCCATGCCCTCGCTCATGCGGGTGAAACCCGAAATATCGGCGAAAAGCACGGAGATCTCGCACCGGCGGGCCTGGAGGATGGGGGCGTCCAGGTTCTGGCTGCTCTTCATGATCTCCCCCACCACCTGGGGGCTGTGGTAGCGCTCCAGGCGCTGGCGGAACCTCGTCTCCCGCTCGCGCTGGATGCCCACGGCGGCGAAGTTGGCCATGGCGGAGAGGAGGTGCTCGTCCTCGCGGCGGAACCCGCCCTTGTTGAGGCTGGACTCCAGGTAGATGACCCCCAGGCTCTGGGTGTCCACGATCAGGGGGGCGCAAAGGGCGGAGGAAATGCCGTGGATCTTGATGCTCTCCCCGGCGGAAAAGCGCGGGTCCACCCGGGCGTCCGTCGTCAGGATCGTCACCTTGTCCTTCATGGCGGTCCGGGCGATGGTCCTGCTGATCGGGGTGGTGATGGCGCCGGGTTTTTCCTCCCACAGGTATTCGGGCACCAGCTCGCCGGCGCCGTCCACCAGGAGGATGAAGCCCCGCTGGCACCGGATCTGGGCCGTCACCAGGCTCATGACGGAGTCCAGGAGCTCCGCAAGGCCGGCGGCGGCCAGGAGCTTGCCGGCCATGGCGGCCAGGCGCTGGAAGAGGGCCTCCACCTCGGCGGGGGCCTTGTCCGCCTGATGCCGGGCCAGCAGGTCCTCCAGGGTGGCGTGGGGGACCATGATGCTGCCGGAGGTATCGAAGGCCCGCTCCTCCATCTCGATGCGGTTCTCCAGATGGCCCCGGCCGGAGGCGGTGGAGAGGGCGGCGGCGGGGATGGGGGGGACCTCGGCGATCCACTGCACCGGCACCTCCCCCAGGAGGACCGTGTCCCCGGGCTGGAGGGGGGTGGGCTCCAGGACGGGGGCGTCCCGGAGGGTGGTGCCGTTCATGGACTTCATGTCCTCCACGTGGACCCGGCCCTCCCGCAGGAAGAGGCGGGCGTGGATCCGGCTGACGGCGTTGGAGGATATGCGGATGCCCGCCGCGTCCCCGCGGCCCACGGTGATCCCTTCCTCCGTGAGCTCGACCGTTTGGCGGGCCCCTTCCACCAGCAGGATGATCTTCATGGCGCGCACTCTCTGCAGGATGCCGAGTCTAGCAGTTCCGCCGGGAAAAGGGGGGGCGGGGAGGCGGGTTCCCCGGTGCGGGTATCCTGGAGGGTCGAGGAGTCCGGATGGCGAAGGTTGGTTTCATGTCCCTGGGGTGCCCCAAGAACCTGGTCGACAGCGAGGTGATGCTGGGCCACCTGCGCCTCAAGGGGTTCACCATCACCAACGATCCGGCCCAGGCCGAGATCCTGGTGGTCAACACCTGCGGCTTCATCGAGGCCGCCAAGCGGGAAAGCATCGACGCCATCCTCCAGGCCGCCTCGTACAAGAAGGAGGGCGCCTGCCGGAAGCTGGTGGTGGCCGGGTGCATGGTGGAGCGGTACCGGGAACAGCTCCTGGCGGATCTGCCCGAGATCGACGCCTGCCTGGGCACCCGGGATATCGAACACATCGCCGAGGTGCTGGGGGCCTCCGACCGGCTCTTCGAGCCCGACCGGGACCCCGCCTACCTCTATACGGAGGCGAGCCCCCGCATGCTCACCACGGGCCGGGCCTCCGCCTACCTGAAGATCAGCGAAGGCTGCGACCACGCCTGCGCCTTCTGCGCCATCCCCGCCATCCGGGGCCCCCAGCGGAGCCGGACGGTGGCTTCCGTCGTCGCCGAGGCCCGGGCCCTGGTGGCCCAGGGGATCCTGGAGATCAACCTGGTGGGCCAGGACACCACGGACTTCGGCCGGGACCTGGGCGACCCGGACGCCCTGGAGAAGCTCGTGCGGGCCCTGGGGGGCGTGGAGGGCCTCCGCTGGTTCCGCATCCATTATTCGTACCCCAACCGCCTCACGGACGGGCTCCTCCACGCCATGGCGGAGACCCCCAACTGCGCCCGGTACCTGGATATGCCCCTCCAGCACGCCGACGCGGGGATCCTCCGGCGCATGGCCCGGGGCGGGGGCCCCAGGACCTTCCTCAAGCTGCTGGAGAAGGCCCGGCGCATCGTGCCCGACCTCTTCATCCGCTCCAACTTCATCGTGGGCTTCCCCGGGGAGGACGAGGCCGCCTTCGCCGAGCTGAAGGCCTTCGTGGAGGAGGCGCGGTTCGAGCACGTGGGCGTCTTCACCTATTCCCTGGAGGAGGGCACCCCCGCCGCCGGCCTGGGGGACCCCGTCCCCGCCCGTACCAAGGACGCCCGCAAGCGGAAGATCATGGAGGCCCAGCAGCGCATCTCCCGGGAGAAGAACCGGGCCCTGGTGGGCCGGACCCTGGACGTGCTGGTGGAGGGGGCCCACGAGGAGACCGACATGGTCTTCAAGGGCCGCCACATGGGCCAGGCCCCGGAGGTGGACGGCAATGTCCTCGTGGTGGGCGGGGAGGTGCGCCCCGGCACCATCCAGGCCGTGCGCATCACCCAGGGGCACGCCTACGACCTGGTGGGCGAAGTGGAGGACGGGGGCACCGAGGCCGCCGTCGCCCGGTTCGAGGCCCGGTACAAGGAAGGTTCCTGACCGCCCTGGTCCGGATTAGACTGGTGAACCGGAGGACCCCATGTCCGAACCCCTCTCCACCACCATCACCTGGCGCGGCAGCACGGCGGATCCCGCCTACGGCCGCGTCTCCGAACTGTCCAAGCCCGGGGGCAAGGCCCCCATCCCCGCCAGCGCCACCTCGGCCTTCGGCGGGGACGACGCCTGCTGGAACCCCGAGGACCTCTTCGCCGGGGCCCTGGCCAACTGCTACATGCTCACCTTCCTGGCCCTGGCCGCCAAGACCCGCCTGGATGTGCGGGGCTTCACCGGCACGGCCGAGGCCGCCATGGAGACCGTGGACCGGGTGAGCCGGGTCGCCACCGTCACCTTCCGGCCCACCATCGCCGTGGCCCCGGGCACGGACCACGCCAAGGTGGCGGAGATGTTCCAGAAGGCCCACAAGTACTGCGTCATCGCCAACAGCTTCAACGGCCGGATCATCGCCGAGCCCACCGTCGTGGAAGGCTAGGTGGAGGGTCCCGCCGCCCCCCGCTGGGCCTGGTGGGTGGCCACCGGGTTCGGCTCCGGCCGGATCCGGCCCGCCCCCGGCACCTGGGGGAGCCTGGCCGCCCTCGCGGCCTGGTGCCTGCCGGCCCGGGCCGCCCTGGCCGCCCCCCCCTGGGCGGGGGAACTGCTCTTCCTGGCCCTCCCCCTGCTCATGACCTGGGTGGCCGTGGAGGCCTCGGACCGGGTGGTGCTGGAAACCGGCACCAAGGATCCCGGCTGGATCGTCGCCGACGAATGGGCCGGCCTGTGGATCGCCCTGTGGGCCGTGCGCTGGGAGGCCGCCCGGGCCCTGGCCGGCCCCTGGGACCTGCGCCTGGCGGTCCTCCTGGGCGTGCCCTTCCTCCTCTTCCGCCTCTTCGATATCGGGAAGCCCTGGCCCGTGCGCCAGATCCAGGTCCTGCCGGGGGGGGCGGGCATCGTGGCGGACGACGTGGTGGCGGGACTCTATGCCCTTCCGCTCGCCCAGCTCCTGGTGCCGATGGGGCTCCGGATGCTGGCCTGAGGCTCAAACCGGGGATTCAGCCGCCAACTCGCCCTGGGCAGGGCCATCCTGCGCATAGGCCGCCCCATCCGCAGCCAGGACCCGGCGGCGTTCAGCCTCCTGCCATGCCGTTAGCAGGCGGACAAGGTAGGCCTTGACGCTCAGGGAATCCCGCTCGGCAGCCGCCTTCAGGGCTTCCCCGGGCTCGTCGCTGATCCGCAAGGGGGTGCTGAACCTGATGCGACCCTAGGCAGACTTCCCATGCGTGCCACCTGGACCCCGCAGAAGCGGGGGTTTCCATCCCGGGCATCTACCCGCAGCGGTGCCCCGTCTCTTCCAGGAGGCCCTTCCAGACGGCGGGCTGGCTGAGGCCGTCGTCACCCAGGCTCCGGCTCTCGATGAGGTAGCGGTAGCCCTGCTCCGTGAGGAAGAGCTGGCGGTTCCTCGCGAACTCCTGCTCGGAGGTGTCGCGGCTGATGAGGCTGTAGAAGTAGGAAACGTTGCGGCTGCCCTTGGGGCGGAGGATGCGGCCCAGGCGCTGGGCCTCCTCCTGGCGGGAGCCGAAGGTGCCGCTGACCTGGATGGCCACGCTGGCGTCGGGGAGGTCGATGGCGAAGTTGGCCACCTTGCTCACGATGAGCACCTTCAGCTCCCCGTCCCTGAAGCGGCGGTAGAGCTCCTCCCGCTCCCGCTCCGGGGTCTGGCCCGTGAGGACGGGGGCGTCCAGGCGCTCGCCGATGATGCGCAGCTGCTCCAGGTACTGGCCGATGACGAGGACGCTGTCGCCGGGGTGGCCCGCCAGGAGCTCGTCCATGACCTTCAGCTTGAGGCTGTTCTCGGAGGCGATGCGGAACCGGGCCCGCTGGTCGGCCACGGCGTACGCCATGCGCTCGTCGGCGGGCAGGGGCACCCGGATCTCCAGGCAGTGAGCGGTGGCGATGAAGCCGTCCTTCTCCAGGGTCTTCCAGGGCACGTCGACCCGCTTGGGGCCGATGAGGCTGAAGACGTCCTCCTCCTTGCCGTCCTCCCGCACCAGGGTGGCGGTGAGGCCCAGGCGGCGCTTGGCCTGGAGCTCGGCCACGGCCCGGAACACGGGGGCGGGGAGCATGTGGACCTCGTCGTGGACCACCAGGCCCCAGTTGGCGGCCTGGAAGAGCTTGAAATGCTCGAAGGGCGCGCCCTTGCTCTTGCGGTACGTGAGGATCTGGTAGGTGGCGATGGTCACCGGCCGGATCTCCTTGGTGTCCCCGGTGTAGAGGCCGATGTCCTCCTCCTTCAGGGTCGTCTTGTCCAGGAGCTCCTGTCTCCACTGCTTGACGGCGGTGACGTTGGTGGTGAGCACGAGGGTGTGGGTCTGGAGCCGGGCCATGCAGCCGATGGCGATCACCGTCTTGCCCGCGCCGCAGGGCAGCACCAGGACGCCGGCGCCCCCCTCGGGGCCGCCGCCGGCGTGGAACACGTCCACCGCGGCCTGCTGGTAGGGCCTCAGGCCGAAGGGCTTCCCGGATCCGGCCAGGGTCTCCCTCAGGCCGAATTCCAGGGGGTCGCCGGGCTTGAACCCGGCCATGTCCTGGACGGGGTGGCCCAGGCGGATCAGCTGCAGCTTCACCTCGCCCCGCATGCCCTCGTGGAGCCAGATGCCCTTCTCGTCGGGGTAGGGCTCGGCCAGGAGGCCCTGGAGGCTCCGCTGGTTCTCCAGTTCGTAGAAGAGGCCCCGGTCGTCCATCTCCAGGGCCAGGCGGTCCCCCCGCTGCACGAGGCGGAGCTTCCCGTACCGGGTGCCGTGGTCCTGGATCTCCTGGAGGAGGTTCTGGGGCACGGGATACTTGGACCACCGGTTGAGGGTGGAGGCCATCTCCTCGCAGGTGACCCCCGAGGCCGAGGCGTTCCAGAGGGAGAGGGGCGTGATGCGGTAGGTGTGGATGTGCTCGGGGGACTTCACCAGTTCCGCGAACCGGGCCAGATCGTCCCTCACCTCCTCGAAGCTGGGGTGGGCCACCTCCAGCAGGAGGGTTCGGTCGCTCTGGACGATGAGCGGATTGTCCGGGCGGAGGGCGATCACGCAGACAGTCCCAAAAGATTGAGCCTAGGGTTACTTCGTTCCGGGGTCAATGCGGCGATTCCAAGCGGGTCCTGTGTCATCCTTTTCCAGTAACCTCCCCTTGAAAAGCATGAGAAACTGATCGGTCAATCCGATCCGGCCCCCCCCTTGTGAGGACGTATGGCCCCTTCGCACTACCAGCTCCTGTGCAACTGCACCGATGACCAGCTGCGGGTGATCTGCCAGCGCAGGAAACTGCCCGTGCCCCAGTACTGGCAGGAGGGTCCCGAGGGCCGCATGCGGCTCCTGAAGACCATGGTCTTCCACCTGGAGGACAACAAGCAGCTCACCAACACCCTCCTGGACCTGGACGCGGGCAAGCTCACCGCCCTCAAGGGCCTGGCCGAGGGCGACCGGCAGCCCGAGGCGGAGTTCCAGGCCGAGCTCCTGGCCCTGGGCCTCATCCTCCCCCACGGGGAGGGCTGGGCCGTGCCGGGCCGGGTCGCCGACGCCCTCGCGGACTTCGACGACACCGCCTTCTGCTTCCAGGCCGGGGGCGATGTGGAACTCGTCCCCAGCCAGCCCTACGGCTTCGCCCTGGCCCTGACCTCCGTCCTCCTGCGGTGCATGGGCGGCATCCGGGTGCTCAAGGGGGGCCTCCCCGCCAAGAAGGAGCTGGGGCAGCTGCTCCAGCGCAACGCCCTCCTCAAGGACGAGCGGGACGCCACCCTCGTCTTCGGGCTCCTGCACCGCCTGGGCCTCCTGTGGACCCGGGAGGGCCGGGTGGACACCCTGCTCCCCGCCGTCCTCAGCCACGCCCCCCGGTGGGTGCCCGAACGGAGCTTCGCCATCCTCCTGGAGCACGACCTCAAGCTCTGGAACATGCCCCCCGCGGACGACCGCACCTTCTTCATGCGCCACCTCCTGGAGCGCCGGGGGCAGACCCTGGCCGTGAAGCCCTTCCTGGCCTTCCTCCAGACCCTGCACCCCCTGGACGCTGCGCGGACGGAGACCGTCTTCCTGCCGTTCCTGGGCCGCATGGGCCTGGTGGACCTGGACGCCGCCGGCGAGCACGTGCGCCTCTCCCCCCACGGGGAGGCCCTGGCCCAGGAGTACCTCCTGCGGGACCACCGCGGCACCGAGGCCCACTGGAACCTGTTCCTGGCCGACCAGCCCCTGGTCATCCAGCCCACCCTGGAGGTGCTCACCCCCATGGTGCAGAACCCCCACCGCCTGCTGCGGGTCGCCCAGATGGCGGAGGTGGAGATCCTGGACGCCATGGTCACCCTGCGCATCGGGTCCGACACCCTCGTGCGGGCCCTGGACGCCGGGCTCACCCTGGACGAGATGAACGCCCTGCTGGGGGCCCCCGCCTCCGCCGTTCCCCAGCCCCTGGCCCAGCTCCTGGGCGACCTGGCCCAGCGCCTGGGCGAGGTGGAGGTCCAGCAGGGCTGCCGCCTGGTGAAGGCCCGCACCCCGGCCCTGGCCGACGAACTCCTGCTGCGGCCCGAGCTCTCCAGCCTCGGCCTCCAGCGCATCTCCGACACGGTCCTGGAGGCCAACGGCCCCGGCAACGCCTTCGCCCTGCTCAAGCAGGCCGGGTTCCTGCCCAAGCCGGGCCGGTTCCTGCCCGTGAGCATCGACGGGGACGAATCCCTGTACCTGTGGAGTCTGGCCTGCCTCTCCTTCGTGGACGAGCAGGGCATGAACCACCACCTGGACCCCGTGCGCCAGATCATCCACGCCGCCCTCCAGCGCATCCAGGCCGAGGACCCCAACCTCTACCAGGAGGTGCGCCGCCGCGTGCCCATGCTCCACATGGGCATGGGGGCCCAGGCCGCCGAGGAGACCCAGCGCATCGTGGAGTACGCCGCCAGCTACAACCTCATGGTGGAGCTCACCTACCTGCCGCTGGCGGCCCACCGGCCCCAGCTGCGCAAGGTCACCCCCCAGGGGGTGGAGGGCGAGCACCTGCGGGGCTTCTGCCACCTGCACCAGGAAGTCATGACCTTCCGCCTGAGCCGCATCATGGGGGTCCGCCTCCTCAACGAGCGGGGCTGGACCCCGCCGGTGACGACCCAGGCCGGCTGATCTTCAGGGCGTTTCCCGCAGCACCGCCTCCACCCCCCGGCGCAGGACGCCGGCCAGCCTTGGCGCCGCCTCGGACAGGAAGCTGCCCCGGCGCCAGGCCAGGACGAGGGTGCGGAAGGGGGCCGGTTCCTCCAGGGGCCGCACCTGTACCGGCGCCCGGGCCGCCTCCGTGGCCAGGGCGGAGCGGGGCAGGAGCGTGAGGCCCGCCCCGCTGGCCACCATCTGGACGAGGGTGGGCAGGCTCGTGGCCCGGTAGCCCAGCTCCTCCACCCGGGCGCCGGAACAGGCGGAAAGGGCCTGATCCCGCAGGCAGTGGCCGTCCTCCAGGAGGAGCATGCGCTCCCCCTCCAGGGCGCCCAGGCCCACGGGCCCCCGGCCCTCGGCCAGGGCGTGGCCCCTGGGCGCCGCCAGGTGGAAGGGGTCCCGGCCCAGCTCCAGCCAGTCCAGGTCCTCCAGATCCGCCTCCAGGGCGAGGATGGAGGCGTCCATGCGCCCCTCCTGGAGGGCGGCCACGATGCCCCGGGTGCGCTCCTCCACCCAGCGGGGGACGAGGGCCGGCAGATCCTGGCGGATCCGGGTGGCCAGCTCGGGCAGGAGGTAGGGGGCCAGGGTGGGGATGATGCCCAGGCGCAGGGTGCCGGCCAGGGGGTCCTGGTGGCGCCGGGCCTCCTGGACCAGGGCCTCGGAGGCCCGGAGGATCTCCCGGGACCGGGCCACGAGGGCCTCCCCGGCGGGCGTCAACGTCACCCCGCCCCGGCCCCGCTCGAAGATGCGCACCCCCAGGGCCTCCTCCAGGGCGGCGATCTGGGTGCTGAGGGCCGGCTGGGCCACGGCGCATTGCTCGGCGGCTCGCCGGAAGTGCCGGGCGTCGGCCACGGCCACGACGTACTGCAGCTGGCGAAGGCTGAGGGGGAGGGGTGCGGACATGCCTCCAGCCTACTCCTTCCGGATGCGGTCCTCGAAGGCCGTGAGGGCCGCCTTGGCCCCTTCGCCCATGGCGATGACGATCTGCTTGAAGGGGACGCTGCTCACGTCGCCCGCGGCGTAGATCCCGGGGACATCCGTGCGGCAGTTGGCGTCGATGAGGATCTCCCCGGAGCGGGTGGTCTTCACCAGGTCCTTCACCACCGCGCTGTTGGGGGCCAGGCCGATCTGCACGAAGACCCCCTCCACCTCCAGGAGGCGGCTCTCCTGGGTGGTGCGGTCCTCCACCCGGAGGCCCGAGACGGCGGCGCCGTCCCCCACCACCTCCTGGGTGCGGGCGTGGACGACCACCTCCACGTTGGGAAGGCTGCGCAGGCGCTCCACCAGGACCCGGTCGGCCTTGAGCTCGGGGGCGAACTCCACCAGGGTGACCCGCGAGCAGATATTGGCCAGGTCGATGGCGGCCTCCACGCCGGAGTTGCCGCCCCCCACCACGGCCACGGGCCGGCCCTTGTAGAAGGGGCCGTCGCAGTGGGGGCAGAAGGCCACGCCCCGGCCGATGTGCTCCTTCTCCCCCGGCACCCCCAGCTCCCGCCACTGGGCGCCGGTGGCCACGATCAGGGCCGGGGTGCGCAGCACCTCGCCGCCCTGGAGGTGGATCTCCTTGAGGGGACCGTCCACCACCCGCTCCGCCCGGCGGTGCTCCAGCACCTCCACGGGGTAGGCCGCCAGGTGCCGGACCAGGTCCGCCGCCAGCCGGGGCCCCTCGGTGCGGGGGACGGAAATGAGGTTCTCGATGCCCAGGGTATCCAGCACCTGGCCGCCCACCTTCTGGGCCACGAGGGCCGTGCGCAGGCCCTTGCGGGCGCTGTATATGGCCGCGGACGCCCCCGCGGGGCCCCCGCCCAGGACCACCACGTCGAAGTCCCGGGCCTCCCCGGGGCCGGAGGCGGCGGCGTGGCCGAAGTGGTCCTCCAGCTTCTCCAGGAGCTCGCCGAAGGAGGCCTTGCCCACGTGGATCAGGGTCTCGCCGGCGAAGACGCTGGGCACGCCCTGGATGCCCAGGGCCTGCACCTCGTCCTCGGCCAGGCCCCCGTCCACCATCTCGTGCTCGATGTCGGGGTTGAGGGCGGCCATGAGGTTGAGGGCCTGCACCACGTCGGGACAGTTGGTGCAGGAGAGGGAGATGTAGGTGCGAAGCCGCGCCGGCCCCCGGAGGCCGCGGACCCGGGCCTGAATCCCCGCGTCGGGGAGGCGGCCCTTGCCATCGGCGTTCAGGAGGGCCAGGACCAGCGAGCTGAACTCGTGCCCGCCGGGGATCCCCCGGAAGGAGATCCCCGTGGGCTCCCCGCTGCGGAGGAGGGCGAAGCGGACGGCTCCGCCCTCGCCGCCCTCCGTCACGCGGATCCGGGGGCTCGTGGCGGCCACGTCGGCCAGCAGTTCGCGCAGCTCGGCCCCGCGGGGGTGTTCGCCGGTCCCGAGCCTCAGCTCGAGGTCGCCCTCGAGGTTGGCGAACAGGGTCGTGAGCTGCTGGCTGATGTCGTGGTCGAGCATTTGTCCTCCGGTTTCCGCTTCAGGGTCGTTCAGGTCTGGCGCCTCAGATCTTGCCGACGAGGTCCAGGCCGGGCTTCAGGGTGGCTTCGCCCGGCTTCCACTTGGCGGGGCAGACCTCGTTGGGGTGGCTGGCCACGAACTGGGCGGCCTGGACCTTGCGGAGGAGCTCGGCGGCGTTGCGGCCGATGCCGTTGTCGTGGATCTCGGCGATCTTGATCTTCCCCTCGGGGGAGACGACGAAGGTGCCGCGGTAGGCCAGGCCGTCCTCCTCGATGTGCACGCCGAAGGCGCGGGTCAGGGTCCCGGTGGGGTCGGCCAGCATGGGGTACTTGATCTTCTTGATGGTGTCGGAGGCGTCGTGCCAGGCCTTGTGCACGAAGTGGGTGTCCGTGGACACGGAGTAGATCTCCACGCCCAGCTTCTGGAACTCGGCGTAGAGGTCGGCCATGTCGCCCAGCTCGGTGGGGCACACGAAGGTGAAGTCCGCCGGGTAGAAGAAGAAGATCGACCACTTGCCCTTCAGGTCCTGCTGGCTGACGGTCTTGAAGCTGCCGTCGTGGTAGGCCTGCACCTTGAAGTCGGGCACCTGGGAATTGATGAGGGTCTGCATGGAGTCTCCTTGGAGTTTCGGGTCCCGCCGCGGGACTCCTCCAAGGTAGGGAAGACGAACGATAAATGAAAATTCAAATTGATTATGTTTTTGATAATGAAAAGCTATCAACAAGGCCACAGGCGCCCGGGCCCCACGGGGGTTCCCGGGCGGATCAGAGGTTGCTGATCTCCGTCAGCTTCTTGTCGATGCGCTCGGCCATGCGCTCCAGGACATCCTTCAGCTCGGCGCGGCCATCCTTGGCATCCTTGTCCACCTTGCGCTCCAGCTGGAGGATGGACTTCTGCATCTGGTTCAGGAGGCCCTTCAGCTCCTCCATCTCATCCATGACCTGGTTGACCCGGGGGTCGGGCGGACGGCTGTTGCTGAAGACGGCCATGCCCGCCAGGGCGGCGGCGAGGGCGGAACACAGGAGGATGAGTAGTTCCATACCGGTGGACATGGGGGCGCTCCTGCCCCCATTCTACCGATCCGGAAATCACCCTGTCAGTGGGACTTGACCTGCTGGGTATCCCGGGGCACGAGGCCGGCGGGGCTGTCCACGGGGATGACGAGTTCCTTGCCCTTGGGGGAGACGGACTTGCGGGGATCCCCAGCCAGGAGGGCGGGGG
>DATGXY010000226.1:0-2119 GCA_035298525.1 Holophaga sp. | reverse complement strand
TCCTCGTCCTCGAAACGGCTGCCCCAGGCCTTGCGGAAGAACTTGGGCACGCCGCCGACGGCGCGGAAGGCCCGGACGGGGCTGGAGACGCCGCCGGGGAAATGGGTGATGGCTTCCTGGAACAGGGTTTCGTTGGTCATGTCAGAACCACTTCTTGCTGAGGCCCTCGCGGGCGGCGTAGGTCACGATCCAGTCGGCGCCGGCGCGGCGGATGGCCGTCAGGTGCTCGCGGAACAGGTTGGCCTCGTCGATCCAGCCCATGCGGGCGCCGGCCTTGACGCTGCTGTATTCGGAGGAGACGTGGTAGGCGGCGATGGGGCAGAGCACCTTCTCGCGCAGGCGCCAGATGAGGTCGAGGTTGGGCATGGCGGGCTTGACCAGGAGGACGTCGGCGCCCTCCTCCACGTCCATGAGGCCGTCCTTCAGGCCTTCCCGGGCGTTCCGGGGGTCCATCTGGTAGCTGCGGCGGTCGCCGAACTTGGGGCTGGAGTCGGCGGCGTCCCTGAAGGGGCCGTAGTACGCGCCGGCGTGCTTGATGGCGTAGCTCATGATCATGGTCTGGATGAAGCCGGCGTCGTCCAGGGCCTCGCGCATGGCGCGGATGCGGCCGTCCATCATGTCGGAGGGGGCCACCACGTCGGCGCCGGCCTCGGCGTGGGCCACGGCCATGCGGGCCAGGATCGCCACGCTTTCGTCGTTCCTGATGACGGGCCCGTCGTTGATGCCGCAGTGGCCGGTGTCCGTGTAGGCGCAGAGGCACACGTCGGTCATGACGACCACGTCGTTGCCGAATTCCTTCTTGAGGGCCCGCACGGCCTGGGGGACGATTCCGTCGTGGTCGTGGGCCGCGTGGGCGTCGGGGGCCTTGTCCTTGCTGTCGGGCACCCCGAAGAGCAGGTGGCTGCGCAGGCCCAGCTTCAGGTCCGCCTCCACCTGGCGCACGGTGGCCTCCACGCCGTTGCGGCTGATGCCGGGCAGGCTGGCGATCTCCGTGGAGCCCGCCTGGGGCTGCACGAAGTGGCCCTGGATGAGGTGGCGGGGCAGGAGCTCCGTTTCGGCGACGAGGTCGCGGATGGCGGCGGTGGTTCTGAGGCGGCGGGACCGGATGAGCATGTCAACCTCTCTCGAGAAGCATTCGTTGCAGCGCGGGGAGCTGGGGTTCGCAGCAACCATGGCAAGGATACCCTGAGTCGGCGAAGGCCCGGCCCGTCCGTTCGCCCCAGGCGAAGCGCAGCCGGGGGCCGGAGAGGGGTCCCAGGATCTCGGCCTGGAGGGGGCTCAGGGCCAGCAGGGCGTCCAGTTCCCAGGGGTCCGGCAGGTCGGCGAGGGGGCATTCCCGGTGGGTGATCCAGGGTTCCAGCATCCAGACCGACCCGGCCGTGGCGGCCTCCAGGTGCTCCCGGCTCCGCTCGGCCCGGGCCAGGAGGAAGCGGCCTCCGCCGGGGAAGCGCTCCTTCAGGAGCTGGAGGAGGCCCTCGGCCCGGGGCACGGCGCTGACGATGACCTCGCGGCCCTGCCCCAGGGCCTGGGCCGTGGCGGCCCCCTGGGCCAGGCAGGGCACGTGGGGGGGGATGCGGGCCAGCCTCGCGGCGGACGGGCTCAGGAAGATGGCGGCGTCGGGGTTGGCCAGGGGCGGTTCGGCCCCCGTGGCCTCCATGGTGGTGACGTGGTAGGGCACGGGCTCCCAGCCCGAGGCCAGGACGGCACGGCTCATCGCGTCGTCCTGGGCTCGGGCGAGGCCCAGCCGCGGCCCGCGAGGGCGCTTCACAGTCCCAGCCCCCGGCAGACCTCCGCCACCAGGGCGGCCTCATCGGTCCCGGCCCCTTCGGCCCAGGCGATGCCGCCGGGGCCCGCGTAGGCGGCCTTCAGGCGGAAGCCCTCGCCCTCGGGCACGGCCAGGGCGCCCAGGGGCTGCTGGCAGCCGCCCCCGATGCCCCGCAAAACGGCCCGCTCCAGGGTCACGCACCGGGCGGTGAGGGGGTGGTGGAAGCCTTCCAGGGCTTCGCGGATGGCGGTGTCCTCCTCCCGGCACTCGGCCAGGAGGGCCCCCTGGGCGGGGGCGGGCAGGAGTTCGTCGGGCCGTTCGAGGCGCAGCGTGCGCTGCTGGCGATCGAGAACG
>DATGXY010000225.1:0-2251 GCA_035298525.1 Holophaga sp. | reverse complement strand
CCCCCCTCCCTCGCGTACGTCCTGGGCAAGCGCATCCGCAAGCACTGGATCGCCTCCACCGCCGCCTCCCTCGTCACCCTCCTGGCCATGGGCACCGTGGGCTGGATGGTGCGCCTCAACCTCCGGGCCCGGGCCCAGGCGAACCTGTCCCGCCAGTTCGGGGAACAGGTGAAGGACCTGGAGTTCTCCCTGCGCCTGGCCCACCTCCTGCCCCGCCACGACCTGGGCCGGGACCTGGCCCGGGTGCGGGAGACCATGGCCGATATCCGCCGGCAGATGGAGGCCCAGCGGGGCCTGGCCGACGCCCCCGGCGCCTACGCCCTGGGCCGCGGCCACCTGGTCCTGGGCGAGTACCGGGACGCCCGGCGCTGGCTCCTGCGGGCCTGGTCCCTGGGGGCCCGGGGACCCCGGGTGGCGGAGGCCCTGGGCCTCGCCCTGGGGGAACTGTACCGCCAGGGGCTGGAGGAGGCGGCCCGCGAGCCCTCCGGGGACGCCCGCACCGCCCTGGAGGCGGACCTGCAGCGCACCTACCGGGATCCCGCCCTGGACTACATCCGCCTGGCGGGGGACGCCCCCCTCCTGAAGGGCCTCCTGGCCTTCTTCGAGGGGCGCAACGGCGACGCGGAGTACCTGGCCGCCGCCGCCCTGGCCGCGGACCCCACCTCCTTCGAGGCCCTCAAGCTCCAGGGGGACGCCGCCCTGGCCGCGGCCGAGGCCGCCTTCCAGCGGGGCCAGGTGCAGGAGGCGGAACAGGCCTCCGCCAGGGCGGGCAAGGCCTACAAGCAGGCCATGGACCTGGCCCGGAGCCAGCCGGCCATCTTCCTGGCCGAGGCCAAGCGCCGGATCCTGAACCTGCGCCTGGCGAGCCGGCTGAGCCCCAAGCCCGACGACACCCGCCTGATGGAGGCCCTGGCCCTCATCGAGGAAGCCCGCATCTGCGACCCCGAGTCCCCGGCCGTGAACCTGGCGGGGGCCCAGGCCTGGAGCGTGTGGGGCGAGGAACTGCGCCACAAGGGCCAGTCCCCCCTCGTGGCCAACGGGAAGGCCCTGGACGCGGCCCGGCTCGCCGCCAAGTCCGATCCCGGCCCCGCCCCCCTCATCGCCATGGCCAGCCTCCTGCGGGCCAACGCCGAGTACGTGCGCTACCACGCCGGGGATCCCACCCCCTGGATCCAGGAGGGCTCCGCCATCTTCCGCAAGGTGGCCGAACTGGAGCCCGGCAACGCCACCGCCCTGCGCGGCCACATCCTCCTGGGCTTCGTGGCCGCCGACGACGCCCGGCGCAAGGGCCGGGATCCCCGGGCCATCGTGGAGGAGGGCCTGGCCCTGGCCCAGCGTCTCCTGGTGCTCCAGCCGGGCCTGGCCAGCAACCACGACTGGATGGGTGGCCTCGCCGGGGCCCAGGCGGAATTCCTCCTGGACCACGGCAAGGATCCCGGCGCCTGGTTCCCCCGGGCCCTGGACTCCCTGGAACGGGCCCACGCCCTCAACCCCCGGGACACCTCCCTCCTGAACAACATGGCCTACTACCACGCCCGGAAGGCCGAATGGGACCTCCAGTCCGGCCAGGCCTCGAGCCCGAGCCTGCCCCGGGCCCTGGAACTGGCCCGCCAGGGCATCCAGGAGAACCGCAACCCCGCCCTGGTCTTCGGCACGTACGCCTTCGCCTGCCGGGTCAAGGCCCTGTGGGACATCAAGGCCGGACGGAGCCCCCAGGCGGCGGTCAAGGAGGGCCTGGATGCCTGCCGCAGGGGGGAGGCCCTGGACCGGGGCTTCTACGACAACCCCCTCCAGGCCGGCCTCCTGGAACTGGTGGAGGCCCGCTGGCGCATGGCCCGGCACATGAGCCCCGAACCGGCCCTCTCCGCCGCCCTGAAGGACCTGCGCAGGGCCAGGGCCCTCAACCTCCAGCACGCCTGGGAGACGGAACTGAGCTGCGCGGACGCCCTGATCGCCGCCGCCGAGGCCGATCCGGGCCGGGCCCCCGCCCTGCGGGCCGAGGCCATGGCCATCATCGCCTCCGTGGAGCGGACCGACGCCGAACTCACGCTCCTCCGGGACCTGAAGAAGCGCCTGCATTGAATTAACTTCCCATGGGGGGACCGCCCGCTCCCTTTGGTCGCTCTGCGTCCCCCCACACCCCCACTTCATGCCCGGGCGGAGCCCGCGCATGAAGTCGGCAATATCCCATGGGGGGACCGCCCGCTCCCTTTGGTCGCTCTGCGTCCCCCCACACCCCCACTTCATGCCC
>DATGXY010000224.1:0-52914 GCA_035298525.1 Holophaga sp. | reverse complement strand
GGGGCAAGGTGCTCGTGCCCACGGGCCAGTTCATCCGGACCCTGGTGGCCGCGCGCCTCGCCGCGGACGTGATGGACGTGCCCACCGTCCTGGTGGCCCGCACCGACGCGGATTCGGCCCGCCTCCTCACCAGCGACGTGGATGAGCGGGACCGGCCCTTCCTCACGGGGGAGCGCACCCCCGAAGGGTTCTTCGCCATCAAGGGGGGCCTGGAGTGCGCCATCCAGCGCGCCCTGGCCTACGCGCCCTACGCCGATGTCCTCTGGTGCGAGACGAGCCGGCCCGACCTGGAGGAGGCCCGCGCCTTCGCGGAAGGGGTGCACCGGGTCCACCCGGGCAAGCTCCTGGCCTACAACTGCTCGCCCAGCTTCAACTGGCGGCGCAACCTCCCGGACGAGGACATCGCGCGGTTCCAGCGGGAACTGGGGGCCATGGGCTACCGCTTCCAGTTCATCACCCTGGCCGGCTTCCACGCCCTCAACCACGGCATGTTCGAACTGGCCGGGGCCTACCGGGAGGAGGGCATGACCGCCTACGCCCGCCTCCAGACCCGGGAATTCGAGGCCGAGGCGAGGGGCTACACCGCCACCCGCCACCAGCGGGAGGTGGGCACGGGCTACTTCGACGCGGTGAGCGAGACCCTCAGCGCCGGGCTGGCCTCCACCCTCGCCCTCACCGGCTCCACCGAGGCGCACCAGTTCTGACTTGATCGCGGTCACATCGCGCCGGGCCCACCCGGCGCGATGCTATGCTGGTTTCTTCCCACCGAGAGGCCTGCATGTCGTCCCTGATCAAAAGGATAGGACTGGTACTATGCGTGGCCGCCCTGGCCGCCTGCGGAGGCGGGGGGGGCGGCGGATCGGTGGCGGGCCCCACGGGCCTGGCGGCGACGGCCCTCAGCGACGGCGACACCCTGGACGTGGCCTGGATCCGGCCCGCGGCCCAGGTCACCGGGTACCGCCTGGAGCATTCCACCGACGGGCAGACCTTCACCACCCTGAAGACCCTCACCCCGGGCACCACCGATACCTTCGTGTCCCTCGCCGCCTACCCGGACAACCGCACCATCTCCTTCCGGGTCTGCGGCCTCCTGTCCAGCGGCACCACGGGCTGGTCGAACACCGCCACCCATGCCATCCCCCTGCGGGCCCCCGCCGCGGTGGGGGCCGTGGTCACCTACGCCGCGGACTGGGCCACCGTCCTGTCCGTGGAGGTGACCTGGACCAACCCCTCCACCGCCTCCACCGGCGTGCGGATCGAGCGCGTCCCCGCCTCCGGCGCCGCCGTCACCGTGGCGACCCTTTCCCCGGGCGCCACCCGCTGGGTGGACACGGACCCGCCCGAATCCAGCACCTTCCACTACGAGGTGGTGAACCTCTGCGGCGCCTCCACGGCCCGGGGCTCCAGCACGTCGGTCACGACCCTGCCCAAGGCGGCCCGGATCCTGTCCGCCACCGGCCCCGCCGGGGCCATCGCCCTGACCTGGACCTGCCCGGGCGCCGTCCCCGACAGCGTGGAGGTGATGATGGTGGAGGGCCTGTCGGGCATCTACGAGAATTCGTTCTGGGTGAAGCAGACCCTGCCGGGAACCGCGACCTCCTGCACCCTCACGGGCCTGGCCTACAACTACTACTCCTTCCGCATCCGGGTCACCAAGGGCGGCACCACCTCCATGTCCGCGCCCTTCCCCTATGTCCCGCCCGCGACGGTCGGGGGCGCCGCCCTCGCCGCCCAGCCCCGCACCGTGCCTTCGGGCAGCAGCTACATCCTGGCCCCCTCCGGCGCCGTCCTCGTGCCCTGCACCTGGTACGCCCCGCCCCAGGTCCGGGCCATCGACGCCGCCGGGGCGCCCCTGGCCTATCCCTCCCTCTCCCAGGAGGAGATCCTGCCCTCCACCTCCTGGAGCCCCTCCTGGCAGCAGGGGGGCTTCGACGCCGCCGGCGATCCCCATGTGGTCGCCTGGAGGCGGAACGCCACGGACACCACGCTCTGGGACCTGCGCCACTACGCCTTCAAGGCCGGGGCCTGGACCAGCGAGGCGGTGCCCCCCGCCGCCGGAACCCGCATGGGCAGCGTCACGGTCCTGGGCGACGCCGCGGGCGGCCTCCACCTCTTCTGGCTGGGGCAGGACGGCCAGGTCCGGCACCTGGCCAACGGCACCGGGTCCTGGGTATCCGAGGATACCGGCCTGATCCTCACGGCGGGAACGTACGCGAGCCCGCGCTGGGCCGCCGTCCTGGACGCGACAGGCCAGCCCCGGGTCTTCGCCACCGCGGGGGACCTGGCCCCCACCCTGGGCCAACTGGCCCTGCGGAAGGCCGACGGCGCCTGGAGCGTGGAGGCGATCCCCGCCGCCACCCCCCTGGGCTACCCCGCCTATGCCGCCCTCCTCGCCCTGCCCGCCGGTCGTCTGGCGGCCGCCTTCACCGCCTCTCCCTCCGCCAACGGCACCCGCCACCTCTACTGGATGGAGCGGGACGCGGACGGCACCTGGCATGCGCCCCAATCCCTGGGCGCCCAGGAATGGTTCCTGGCCGCCCAGACCCCGGACGGCGCCCGGGTGGCCCTCGTGCGGGGCGGCACCGTGGATCTGCGGGACGCCGCCGGGAACTGGACCACCGAGACCCTCTGCCCCGACACCGTGAGCGTGGGTTCCATCGCCGTGGCCTTCTCGCCCCAGGGCAAGCTGCGCCTCCTGGCCCTGGCGGGCAACACGGGGTACGGCGCGCCCAATCCCTGCATCCTCTACGCCGAGCCCTGAGGCCCCGCCTCCCGGCTAACCTGGAGGCATGGAGGCGCCTCGCCCGCAACCGGGACCCTGCACCCAGGCCGCCCTCCGGGATCTCCCGGAGGCGGAGCGGGCCGTACTGACGGGCCTGGCGGGCCTGGGCGTCCCCACCGCCAACGGGCACCTGGCCCAGGCCCTGGCCCGGGCCGCGGCCCACCCGGAGGCCCCGGCCTGGGCGGCCAATCCCCGCAAGGTTCAGACCCTGCTGGAGCGCCTGGCGGCCAAGGGCCTGGCGGTGGAGCGCCGGGGCCACTGGCATTGCCGGGAAGCCTGCCTGGAGTCCGCGGCGCGCCTGGCGGGCCCCGCCCTCCTGGCCCGGCTCTTCCACGCGGTCCGGCCGGGGCCGGGCATGGTGCCCGACGGGGCCATGCGCAGCCGGGCCGAACTGCGCCTGGCCCTGGTGGAGGGCCGCACCCAGGATTGGCTGACCCTGCGGGCCTCCTTCCGGGAGGCCTTCGCCCCCGCCCTTGCGGGCCGGGACCCCCTGGCCCTGGTGTGCGGCCGCCCCTTCGATCCGGCCTGGTTCCAGGGCCTGGGGCCCGAGGCCCAGGCTTTGGGCAGCCACGCCCTCCTGCTGGACCACGCCCTCTTCGGCCACCGGGATCCGGCCTGGATGGCCTGGGTGGAGGAAAGGGCCGCCGGGCCCGCCACGGGCCCCCTGGCCCCCACCCTCATCGTCCAGGACCTCCTCCAGGGGCGGCTGGACCGGGCCCGGGCCCGCATGGGGGCCCAGGGCGAAGGGGCCCGCCGGCATCCGGCCTGGCCCGCCCTGGAGGGCCTGGCCGCCCTGTCCGCGGGCGAGGCGGCCCAGGCGGCCCTTCATTACCAGGAGGCGGCCCGGCGGATCCAGGGTCCCCTTCCGGGCCTCCACGAGCCCTTCCACATCCTGGCCCTCCTGGGCTCCCGCCAGCGGCAGGCCCCCCTCCTGGCCCGGAACCGGGCCGAGCGCCTGGCCCGGGAAGGGGGCCCCCTGGGAGCCCTGGGGGGCGTGCTCACCTGGCTTTGCGGCGCCCTGGAGGGAATGCCGGAGCCCCTGGGCCCGGAGGCGCCGGGCCCCCTGGGCCTGGCCCTCACCGCCTGCTGCGCCCACCTGGGGGGCCAGCCCCTCCCCGTCCCCCGCATCCTGGCCGCCCTGGCCGCCTGCGAAGGCCTCCTGGCCTGGCCCGCGGCGGATCTGGCCGAACTGGCGCGCCGGGCCGGAGGCGGCGCCCCGCACTCCCGGCCCCTCCTGGACCTGGCCCCGCCCGAAGCGCCCTGGGAGCGGGCCCTGCGGGCCATCGCCCGCATGGGGGCGCCCCTGGACTGAAAGGCTCCCCCCCTCCGGCCTTGCCGGGCATAATGGGCCATCCCGTCCGAGGTCGTCGCCCATGTTCCGTCATTCCCGCAGAAAGCAACCTCCGCCTCCGGCGGCCGGCGGGAGGGCCTGAACCATGGCCAGGATCGCCGTCGTCGACGACAGCCCCGGAACCCGCACCTTCGTCATGGCCGCCCTGGCCAAGGGCCCCCATGAGGCCCGGGAGATCGAGCCCACCTGCCTGTTCGCCGTCTACCAGGCCCTGCACGAGGACCCGCCCGATCTCCTCATCACGGACCTGGTGATGCCCGACTGCCCCGGCCAGACGCTCATCCGGCTGTGCCGGGAGGACCCCCACCTCAAGGATGTGAAGATCCTCCTGCTCACGGCCCACGGGGACCCGAGGCTGGCCCAGTTCCTCCAGCAAATGGGAGCCACCCACTACCTGGCCAAGCCCGTCTCCCCCGCCATGCTATTGGAGTGCGTGGACCAGATGCTTTCTCCGGGCACGGAGCCGGACCCGGGTTGGTCCCTGGCCTGCAAGGGCGTGGTGGCGGTGGTGGACGACAGCCAGCTCAGCCGGGCCTTCCACGCGGCCTGCCTCCGGAAGGCCGGCTACAAGGCCGTCCAGGTGGACCCCGGCGGCCTCCTGGAGACCGTGGTCGCCATCGAGCAGGCCCAGCCCGATCTCCTGGTGGTGGATTACCTCATGACCGAGTTCAATGGCGACGCGCTCATCCGGGCCATCCGGGCCCGGGAGGCCCTGAGCCGCGTGCCGGTGCTGGTGGTGACCGCCCACCGGGCCGACGAAATCGGACGGCTCCTCGTCCCCCTTGGCGGGGTGGAGGTGCTCTTCAAGCCCCTGCGGCCCGAGCACCTCGTCGCCGCGGCGGAAAAGGCCCTCGGCAAGGGTTGACGGAAAAGGGGGGACGGAGCGTCCGCTCCGTCCCCCCTTCCCCGCGCGGTGCCCGCTCAGAAGGTCCAGGTCACGCCCAGGTTGAGGCTGCCCATGCTGGCCCCGTCCAGGTTGTGGTTGGTGTAGCGCAGCTGGAAGCCCAGATTCCGGGTGTGGTCGTAGCCCAGGCCCAGGGCGGGGCCGAAACCGCTGCGGGAGGCGGAGCCCCCGTGGCTGACCTCGTAGTTCATGAAGGACAGCCCGGCGAGGAAGTAGACGCCGCGGCGGTTCCGGTCCACGTGGTAGGTGTAGTCGGCGCCGCCGCCGAAGCTGGTGACCTTCGTGCCGTCCTTGGAGCCGTAGAGGCCCAGGTCGGCGCGGGCCATGAGGCCGTGGCCGCGGCCGAAGTCCCAGCGGGCGTGCCCGCCCAGCTGGATGCCGGGCCCGGCGGCGTTGGTGAGATCCCCGACGGGAAAGATCAAGGCTCCCTGGACGCCCACCGCCGGCGGATCCGCGGCATGGAGGGCGGCCGGAGCGGCGATGAGGAGCAGGGTGGGAAGGGCCAGTTTCACGTTCAAGGTGCATCTCCGGGAAAGGACCGGGGTCGCCGGTCGTTGGCCAGTATATAATCCAAGTCCGTCCAGGTATATATTTGCGTCAGGGGGACCCCTTGCAGCCACCGATTCCCGATCTTCCCCGGTGCCCCTGGTGCGGGACCGACCCCCTGTACCGGGCCTACCATGACGAGGAATGGGGGGTGCCTTCCCGGGACGACCGGCACCTTTTTGAGCTTCTCATCCTGGAAGGGGCCCAGGCCGGGCTCAGCTGGATCACCATCCTCCGCAAGCGGGAGGCCTACCGCCGCGCCTTCGAGGGCTTCGATGCCGGGCGGGTGGCCGCCTTCGGGCCGGAGCGCCTCGAGGCCCTGCTCCAGGACCCCGGCATCGTGCGCAACCGCGCCAAGCTGGCCGCCACCGTGGCCAACGCCAGGGGGGTCCTGGAACTCAGCCGGGAGCACGGGAGCTTCGCCGCCTACCTCTGGGCCTTCGTGGGCGGGCAGCCGAAGGTGAACCACTGGACGTCCCTCCGGGAGATCCCCGCCGAGACCCCGGAATCCCGGGCCCTGTCCAAGGACCTGAAGAAGCGGGGCTTCAACTTCGTGGGCCCCACGATCATGTATGCCTTCATGCAGGCCGCGGGCCTGGTGGACGACCACCTGGACACCTGCTGGCGCCGCGCTTCCGGTCCCGGCCGGCCGAGCGTAGGATAGGCCCATGAGCGTCGAGATCTTCAAGGCCAGTCGCTGGACGAAGGGGAACCGGATCTTCCCCACCGAGATCGAGGTGACGGAGACCGCCGTGACCCGGCGCAAGCGCTCCTGGTTCACCCGGAACGAGATGACCATCCACCTGCTGCGGGTGGCCAGCGTGCGCATCGACACGGGGCTCCTGTGGTCGGACATCCTCATCGAGTCCACCGGCGGCACCGATCCCCTCACGAGCCACGGCCACCACAAGAAGGACGCCCTGCGCATCAAGGAGCTCATCGAGGCCTCCCAGACCAGCCACCTCAGGCCCCGGGACGATCAGGCCTGACCCCTGGGTGGAGGCGCCCTCCGGAGGTATGATGGAGGGTTCCCCGGCAAACCCAAGGAGGTGGCCCATGGCCCTTCAGGCGCGCTTCGGCGCGGAGATGGATACCGACCGCATGGTCTCCCAGTTCATGGAGATGGTGCGCATCGACAGCGAAAGCGGCGAGGAGGCCGCCTTCATGGCCTGGCTCCTCCCCGTGCTGCGGGACCTGGGCGCCTCGGCGGACCTGGACGCCTACGGCAACCTCATCGCGTCCCTCCCCGGCCGCGGCAGCGCCGCCGAGCCCATCCTCCTCTCCTGCCACGGGGACACGGTCAAGCCCGGCAAGGGCATCCGTCCCATGCTCATCGGCGGCGTCATCCGCAGCGGCGGCGACACGATCCTGGGCGCCGACGACAAGGCCGGCATCGCCGAGATGCTGGAGGCCATCCGCGTCGCCCCCGTCCACCCGCCCCTGGAGATCGCCATCAGCCGCCAGGAGGAGGTGGGGCTCCTGGGCGTCAAGAACCTGGACTATTCCCGGATCACCGCCAGGCGGGGCTTCCTCCTGGACAACGACACCCTGGACGTGATCATCACCGGCGGGCCTTCCTACTTCGCCATGGACGTGGCCGTCCAGGGCAAGTCCGCCCACGCGGGCATGGAGCCCGAGAAGGGCATCAACGCCATCGCCGCCGCCGCCCGGGCCATCGCGGCCCTGCCCCTGGGCCGCCTCGATTCCGAGACCACCTCCAACGTGGGCGTGATCTCCGGCGGTCTCATCCGCAACGGCGTGCCCGACGCCTGCACCTTCCTGGCCGAGTGCCGCAGCCTGGACCACGCCAAGGGGCAGGCCCTGGCCGACGAGATGGTGGCCATCATCCGCCGCGAGGTGGAGGCCTCCGGCGCCCGGGTGGAGATCACCGTCAACAACCTGTGCAAGGCCTCCAGCATCGACCCCGCCACGGCCTGGACCGTGAAGACCGCCCAGGCCGCCCTCTCCCGGCAGGGCATCGAGGCCTCCGCCGGCCACATGTGCGGGTTCACGGACGCCTCCATCTACAACAACCACGGCATCGAGATGGCCGTGGTGGGCATCGGCGCCCGCCAGGAGCACTCCACCGAGGAGCACATCCACGTGGAGGACATGGAGCGGGCCGTGGCCATGCTCGTGGAGATCTTCAGGCGCTCCGCCTAGCGGCGATCACCCAGCCCGGCGAGGCCTCCGCGAAGGGGGCCCCGCTCTCGTCCGCCCAGGCCGGGCCCGGCTCGAGCCCCGCCCGGGCCAGGAGTTCCGCGGCGCGCCCGGGCGCCATGATCCGGTGCTCCGCCACCCCCGGCACCGCCTCCCCCCCTTCGGGCAGGAAGCGCGTCGCGAAACGGGCCCGGTCCGGGGACACCCGGATGCGACGGCGCTCCAGCACGGCCCCCGGGATGCGCAGGGGGGGCAGTTCCCGGACCTCCCCCACGGTCAGGCCCGCGTCGTTCACCACCTGGATGACGAGAACGCCCCCGGGTTCCAGCGCCGTCCGGGCCTGGCTGAAGAAGTCCAGCCACTCCGCCTCCTCCAGGAGATGGGGCAGGGTCTGGCCCAGGCAGGTCACCAGGCGGAACCGCCGGTCCCCGGCGGCCCGGGCCAGGTCCAGGAGGCCGGCCTGGTGCCAGGTGACGGCCAGGGCCTCGGCTTCGGCCCGGGCCCGGCCATGGTCCAGGAAGGCCGGCTCCAGGTCCAGGCCGTGGGCCACCCGGCCCCGGGCGGCCAGGGCGCGGCAGAGGCTGCCCGTGGCGCAGCCCGCGTCCAGGCAAGCCGACCCCTCGGGGGCCAGGCGCAGGGCCAGGTCCAGGCGGGCCGGACGAAGCGGGAAGAGTTCTTCCCAGCGGGAGGCGAGGAGGGACCAGGGGGCGGCGGGATCCGGCATGGACCCATTGAAGCGCCTCCCCCCGGCCCGGCCAAGCCTTTCGCCTCTCTTTTTCGCTTTTTTCGATTTTCGCCCTTGACTGGATACGGATTAAAAGCGAAATTGATTGCACGAAGGTTCCAGAGCTGGAACTTACATGGGGGTGTTCGATGGCAAAGTCCTTTGGATACAAGCTTCCCGGTTACTTCATGGAGTACGGCCCCATCCAGGCCGAAAGCGAAGACATGGCCCGGGCCGAGATCCGGAAGCGCCTGGGGGTGCGGCGCCTTCCCTGGGGCCTCCAGGTGTGGGACCTGGCCAACCGCCCCCTGGCCCGCTGGAAGGTCGACCAGGCCTCCTGATCCACGCCTCCCCTTCGAAAAGGCGACCCATACCGGTCGCCTTTTTCTATGCCCGCTCTTAGGGAATCATAAGTAAAAATCGATGACTAATTTTTTTGCAAATCGTCCGGAACCCGCCGGGGGACTGGAGGCATTCATCATCAGCCTCAAGTATGAAAAGCCCAATCTTCCGGAGGAAGGGATGGAACGCTCCAGACCGTCCACGCTCGTGCTCGCCCCCAACCTCGTCCTGTACTCCGACGAGGAGGTCTTCGGGCCCCGGCTCAAGCGCCTGATCCGCCTCATCCCCGTGCGGCCCCTGGAGCGGCGCCCCCCCGGGGAGGCCCTGCCCCTGGGCATCCGGCGCACGGTCCCGGCGGGGCCCGCCCTGCGCTAAAGGTTCAGGGCTAGGCTGATGGGGCAGTGGTCCGAGCCCAGCACATCGGCCAGGATCCGGGCGTCCTGCACCTGGGGGACCAGGTCCTCGCCCACCAGGAAGAGATCGATGCGCCACCCCACGTTCTTCTCCCGGGCGCCGCCCCTGGCCGTCCACCAGGTGTACAGACCCGGCGTGCCGGGGTTCCGCTGGCGCAGCACGTCCACCATGCCGGCCTGGAGGTAGAGGCGGAAGTCCTCCCGCTCCTCGTCCGTGAAGCCGGGGTTCATGCGGTTGTCCTTGGGCCGGGCCAGATCGATCTCCTCGGGGGCCACGTTCATGTCGCCGGTGAGAATGATGCGCTCGCCCCTGGCCCGGCGCTCCCGGAGGATGCCGGCCAGGTCCCGGGCGAACTGGCGCTTGAAGGGGAGGCGCACCAGGCCCGAGGAGGCGTTGGGGAAGTAGCCCGCGATGAAGGTGAGGTCCCCCTTGGTGCTGATGATCATGCGCCCTTCCTGGTCGTAGGCCTCGATGCCCAGGCCCTTGGCGTGGGTGAAGCCCAGTTCCTTCTTGGAAAGGGTGGCGGCGCCCGCGTAGCCCTTCTTGGAGGTGGAGGGGAACCAGGCCACGTCGAAGGCCGATTCCAGCTCCCGGCGCACGCCCAGGTCCACCTGTTCCCAGTCGGCCCGGATCTCCTGGAGGGAGAGGACATCGGGATCGGCCTTCTCCAGCCAGTCCATGAACCCCTGCTTGAGCACGGCCCGGAAGCCGTTCACGTTCCAGCTCAGGAATTTCATTCCAGCTCCTTGACGAGGTTCTCAAGCAGGCGATCGGTGCGGAAGCGGATCCAGCCCAGCACCAGGAAGGCGCTCCAGCCACGGATGCGGCCGTCCAGCTTCAGGTGGGCCCCCGTGGGATGGGGCTCGGCCCGGAGGGTGCCCTCCTCCACGGCGCCCAGCAGGTGGTTCTGCCAGCGCAGGACGAGGCCCTCGCCGCAGGCCTGGGGGGCCTGGAGGCCGGGGCAGGCCTTGAGGCAGGGGAGCCCCCCGCCCAGCTTTTCCTTGATCAGCTCCAGGGGGGCGTCCGTGAGGACCTCCTCCTGGAAGTGGAATACGGGTGTCTTCATGGGCTACTTGACGATGTAGCCGGGGCGGGCGTCCTCGGGCGGCGCGATGAGGTAGGGCTTGGAGTTGTTGTCGCTGGCGGCCAGGAGCATGCCGTGGCTTTCCACGCCCATGAGGGCCCGGGGGGCCAGGTTGGCCACGACGACGACGCGGCGGCCCACCAGTTCCTCGGGGGTGTAGGCGGTGGCGATGCCCCCCAGGATCGTGCGCTGCTCGAAGCCCAGGTCGACGGTCATCTTGATGAGCTTCTTGCTCTTGGGCACGGCCTCGGCGGCGAGGACGAGGCCCACGCGCAGATCGGTCTTGGCGAAGGTGTCGTAGTCGATCACCTCGCGCAGGGGCGGCACGTCCAGGGGCAGCTCCGCGGGGGCGGGGGCCTCGGCGGCGGCCTTGGTTTCCAGTTCGGTCATGACGGCTTCCTTGTCGATGCGTTGGAAGAGGGGTTCGGGGGCGCCCACGGGGCCGGGGGCGGGGGCCTCGAAGTCGAAGCCTTCGAAGCGCTGGCCGGCCACGTCGCCCTCGAGGCCCAGCCCCTTCCACAGGGACTGCGCCATGGCGGGCATGACGGGGGCCACCAGGAGGGCCGTGGCGCGCAGGGCCCGCCACAGCTGGCAGAGCACGGCGTCCAGCTTGTCCTGGGCGTCCTCCCGCTTGGCCAGCTTCCAGGGCTCGGCCTTCACGATGTAGCCGTCCAGCTGGCGCAGGAAGGCCCAGAGGACCTCCAGGGCGCCGTGGAAGTCGTTGGCCCCGGCCTTGTCCAGGTAGGCGGCGACGGCGGCTCGGCCGGCGTTAAGCACCTCCTGGTCCGCCTCGTCCAGGACGGCGGGCACGGGCACGCGGCTATCCCGGTAGCGGGCGATCATGCTCAGGGTGCGGGAGGCCAGGTTGCCCAGGCCATTGGCCAGGTCCGCGTTCAGGCGGTCCATGAATCCCTCGAAGGAGAAGCTGCGGTCCAGGCCCACGGTCATGTCCCGCATGAAGAAGAAGCGCACGGCGTCGTTGCCGAAGGCCAGGAGCTGGTCGGGGCGCACGACGTTGCCCTTGGACTTGGACATCTTGTCGTCGCCCATGAGCCACCAGCCGTGGGCCAGGATGGTGCGGGGGAGCAGGGCCCGGATCCGTGCGGGCAGTTCACCCTGGAGGTCGTCCCCCTCCTCCCGGTACATGGCCATGAGGAAGGCCGGCCAGTACACCGCGTGGAACCGGAGGATATCCTTGCCCACCAGCTGGAAGGTGGGGGGCCAGAAGCCCTCGCGGCAGGCGGAGAGGTAGTTGAGGAGGGCGTCGAACCACACGTAGACCACGTGCTTCGGGTCGTCGGGGACGGGGATGCCCCAGGTGATGCTGGTGCGGCTGATGCTCAGGTCCTGCAGGTTGCCCCGCGCCCCGCCGGGGGCCACGAACTGGCGCACCTCGTTGAGGCGGAAGTCGGGCTGCACGAACTCGGGGTGCTTCTCGTAGAGCTGGATGAGCCAGTTCTCGTAGGCCGAGAGGCGGAAGAAGTAGCTCTCCTCCTCCAGCTCGATGAGCTGGTGGGCCAGGCCCTGGGCCTGCATCTCCTTGGCCTGGGTCTCCGTGACGTAGGCCTCGTCGCTGACGGAGTAGAGGCCCTTGTACGTGGCCTTGAAGATGTCGCCGGAGGCCAGGAGCTGCCGGAAGCGGGCCTGGACGACCTCCTTGTGCTCGGCGTGGGTGGTGCGCACGAAGTGGTCGTGGGTGAGCTCCATGCGCTTCCAGAGGTTCTCGAAGTTGGGCACCACCTCGTCGGCCAGCTGCAGGGGCGTGATGCCCCTGGCGGCCGCCGCCTTCTCGATCTTCTGGCCATGCTCGTCGGTGCCGGTGAGGAAGTACACCTCCTCCCCCATCATCCGCCGGTGCCTCGCCATGACATCGGCCAGCACGGTGGTGTACGTGTGCCCGATGTGGGGCCGGTCGTTCACGTAATAGATGGGGGTGGTGATGTAACAGCGTTCCGACACGACTACTCCTCGGTGACTTCGGCCTTGATGATGCGGTCGTTGGCGACGATCGACTGGACGACCTTGATGTCCTCCTCGCCGACGCACTTGCCGAAGACGGTGTGGACGCCGTCGAGGTGGGCCACGTTGCGGCGGTCCCCGTTGACGATGAAGAACTGGCTGCCGCCGGTGTCCTTGCCGGCGTGGGCCATGGAGAGGGCGCCCAGCTCGTGCTTGTGGGGGTTGCCGGCGGTCTCGCACTTGATCTTCCAGCCGGGGCCGCCGGTGCCGGGGATGCCGCGGGCGCCCTCGCGGGTGTTGGGGCAGCCGCCCTGGATCACGAACTGGGGGATCACGCGGTGGAAGGCCAGGCCGTCGTAGAAGCCCTCCTTGCTGAGCTTGACGAAGTTGGCCACGGTGCCGGGGGCCTCCGCGGAAAAGAGCTCGACGTTGATGTCGCCCTTGCTGGTCTGGAGTTTCACGCGGGTCATGGGTCACCTCGGGTCAAACATCCAGCATAGCCTGTGGCGGGGGCTGCTCAAAATGGGTAGGCTCAGGACTGGAGGTTTCCATGAAGGGATCTGTGATCGGGGCGATGGCGGCGGGCCTTCTCGCGGCGGCCCTCGTCCTGGGCTGCGGCAAGCCCAAGGCCATCCAGCCGCGCAAGCCCGTCCCCCAGGGAACGGTGCAGTTCCAGTTCACCACCAAGGTGGAGGGTCCCGTGGACCTCTCCATCGACGGCGTGCGGGTCCCCGTGGCGAAGGCTTCCAAGAAGGGCAGCACCCTCACCATCTCCGGCCTGGCCCTGGGCCGGCACCGGATCGTGCTCCTGAGCCCCCTGGACGCCTTCGGCCCCGACCAGGTCGAGGTGGACCTGAAGGAGGGCAAGGGGCACTTCCAGGTCCTGTTCGCCCAGGCCTTCAAGTCGGTCCTGTACGGCAAGGCCGACGCGACGCCCGCGGCCGAGGGCATCCCCGGGGTGGTGGCCCGGCTCGAACCCTGATGCGCGCGGGGACCCGGGTCGCGCTCGCGGCGGCCGGCCTGGCCTTCCTGGCCTGGGCCGGCGTCGTCGCGTGGCGCTCCCGCGTGGTGGCCCGGGAGCTGGTGGATCCCCCCTTCTACAGGCCCCAGCCCCTGGAGCGGGTCGAGGCCACGTACCGGGAGCTGGCCGAAGGCTCCGGGGGCGACCCCGGCGGAGCCTGGGAGACCTTCCCGGCCGGGCCCCGCAAGGTGTGGATCCTGCGCCGCCGGATCCCGGCGGACTACACCGTCCTGATGCTCCACGGCTTCGGCGACGACCGCTGGGGCACCAGCCCCGCCCTCAAGTGGTTCCCCGCCCTGGACGCGGCGATCTTCACGTACCTGGGCCGGGACGACGCCATGCGCGCCGGGCTCAAGGCCCCCCCCGTGGCCTTCGGGGCCGGGGAGTCCCGGGAGGTGGTGGCGGTGGTGCACGCCCTGGAGGCCCGCGGGGTGCCCAGGAACCGGATCATCCTCCTGGGCCGGAGCCTGGGGGCCTCGGTGGGCCTGCTGGCCCTGGCGCGCCTGGAGGCCGAGGGCCGGGGCCCCCTGGCCGGCATCATCTGGGAGGGCGCCCCCGCCAGCAGCCGGGACTTCGCCCGGCGCCTCGTGGAGGGCCCCCGCGACCGGTTCTGGCATCCCCTCATCGCGCCCGCCGTGGGCCAGGTGGCCAGCACCCTGGCGGCCCGCTGGGGCCGGTACGACCGCACGGACACGGACCTGCTGGCCCGCACCGCGGGCATGCGCCTGGCCACGCCCAGCCTATGCTTCATCGCCTCCCAGGACCGCCTGGCCCCGCCGGCGGTGCAGCGGGCCGTGGCCGCCCGGTTCGATCACATCCGGGTGGTGGAGGCGGATACCTGGCACCTGCACTGCGCCGAGACCCTGGGCCAGGCCTATGATCAGGCCCTGGCCGACGCCGTCCGGGAATGGACTACTCGTCGATGAGCCGGCTGCGGAGTTCCTTGCCGAGCTTGAAGTAGACGACCCGCTTCGGGGGCACGTGGATGGACTGGCCGCTGCGGGGATTCCGCCCCTGGCGCGCCTTGCGGTCCCGCAGGCGGAAAGAGCCGAAGCCGCGCAGCTCCACGCCCTCGCCCCGGTGCAGGGATTCCACGATGCTCTCGAGGAATGAATTGACCAGGAGGTCGGCGTCCTTCTTGGGGAGCTCCAGGTTCTCGATGAGGTGCTTGGAGAGGTCGGCCTTGGTCAGGGTTTCCATCGTTTCCATGCGGGGCTCCAGGCGCGGTTGGTTACGTGTCACAAATAAGATCCCCTACTGGGGTATCCCGTCAATAGCCCAAATTGTGAGGCACCCAAAAAAAGGGGGGGGTCACCCCCCCCTATTTATTCATACGTAGGCATGAGCCATTTCAGACCGGCTCAGCCCAAAATCCAGTCGAGCAACCAGCGGGGGCCCTCCCCGGTGGCGCCGTGGGGCCGGTAGTCCCGCTCGGAGGCGGACCAGCCCCCCGCCAGATCCACGTGGGCCCAGCTGGTGACCTTCACGAATTCCTTGAGGAAGAGGCCGGCGGTGATGGCCCCGCCCCACCGGGTGCCGGTGATGTTCTTCACATCGGCCACCTTGCTGCGCAGGTTCTCCTTGTAGTCCTCCACCAGGGGCAGCTGCCAGAGATACTCGCCGGAGCGGGAGCCGGCGTCGAGGATGCGCTCGACGAGCTTCTGGTCCGTGCCCATGACCCCGGACACCGCGTCGCCCAGGGCGATCATGCAGGCCCCGGTGAGGGTGGCCAGGTCCACCACGTGGTCGGCCTCCATGTCCGAGGCCCAGTCCAGGAGATCGGCGAGGACCAGGCGGCCCTCGGCGTCCGTGTTCAGCACCTCGATGGTCTTCCCGCCCCGGGAGCGGAGGACGTCGCCGGGCTTGTAGCTGGCGCCGCCGGGCATGTTCTCCACCAGGCCCATGAGGCCGGTGACCTGGACGGGGGCCTCGGTCTGGGCGCAGGCCGCCAGGGTGGCCAGGACGATGGCCGCCCCGGTCATATCGTCCTTCATGGTCTCCATGCCGGAGGCGTCCTTCAGGGAGAGGCCGCCCGAATCGAAGGTGACGCCCTTGCCCACGAGGACGATGTGGCGCCGGGCCTTCTCCTTGGGCTTGTACTCCAGCTTCACGACCCGGGGGGTGCGGGCGGAGCCCCGGCCCACGGCCAGCACGGCGTTGAACCCGCCCTTGGCCAGCTCGTCGGGGCCCAGGATCTCGATGCCCAGCTTGTGCTGCTTGGCCACCTTCTGGGCCTCCTGGGCGAAGGATTCGGGGTACAGATCGGCGGCGGGGGTGTTGGCCAGGTCGCGGACCCGGTGGCACGCGGCCACCCCGGCCTCGATCTGGGGCAGGCGGCGCCGGGCCTTGCGGGTGTCGTCGCCGTTGGTGAACACCTCCACGGACTCGAAGCGCTTGGCCTCGGGCCGGCCTTTGTAGGCCACGAAGTCGTAGTCGGCCAGGAGGGCCCCCTCCACCACGGCCACCTGCACCTCGTCGTGGTCCAGGCTGGAGGTGCTGGGGGAGACGATGCCCACCCGCTTCCAGCCCTTCTTCAGGGCGTGCCGGGCGGCGGTTCCCACCGCCTTGCGGATTTTGTTGTGGGTAACGACCTCTTCCTCGCCCAGGCCCACCAGAAGCATCCAGCGGCATTCCTTCACCCCATTGGGATGATGGAGGGGAACAACTTCGAGATAGTCCGCCTTGAAATCATTCTCGTCCATGACCTGGCGGGCCACCTTGCTGATGGCAAGGGGCAACCTGTGCCTTTCCCGCCCGGAAAATACGGGCACGATGAGGACGTCTCCCGAGAAGTCCTTGCCCGTCTGGGAACTGATATCGATGGTAGGCATTGCGCCCTCCCTGAAACGTGTCCAAATGGTAATACGAAACCGCGCATGGAAACGCCCATTTTTTGTCGATTAACAGATCCGAGGTCCCAAAAAGGTAGCGAATCTTTTTCTGCCGCCGGTTCGCCCGCCCTTGCCACCCGGCCCCATTCCCTGCACCCTGGGAGGCGGGGATGGGCATGCGGGACAGGGAACTGGTGCAGCGGGTCAAGGACGCCACGGACCTGGTGGCGCTGGTGGGCCAGGCGGTGAAGCTTCGGCGCCAGGGCTCCGCCTGGTCAGGCCTCTGCCCCTTCCACAGCGAGCGGAGCCCCAGCTTCCAGGTGGTGGGGGACCGGGGGTTCTACCACTGCTTCGGCTGCGGCAAGCACGGGGACGCCTTCTCCTGGGTCATGGAGCGGGAGGGCCTCACCTTCCCCGAGGCCCTGGAACAGCTGGCCAAGGCCGCCGGCGTGGATCTGCCAAAGCAGAGGGAAAGGCCAGCGGCCGAACTGGATCTGGAGGAGCGGGTCCGCCGGGCCCTGGAGACGGCCCAGGGGTTCTACGCCCGGAAGCTGGCCGAGACCCCCAAGGCCATGGACTACCTCCGGGGCCGGGGCATGACCGCCGACTTCATCAGGGACGCGGGCCTGGGCTACGCCCCCGACGCCTGGGAGGCCCTGGTCACCTTCCTCAAGGGGCAGGGCTTCTCCCTGGAGATCCTGGAACAGGCCGGCCTGGCCTCCCGCAGCGAACGGGGCAGCCACCTGGACTTCCTCCGGGACCGCCTCGTCATCCCCATCCAGGACGCCCGGAGCCGGGTCATCGCCTTCGGCGGACGGGCCTTTGGCGACGCCAAGCCCAAGTATCTCAACACCCGTGAAACCGCCCTCTTCCAGAAGGGCTCGGTGCTCTTCGGGTTCAACCGCGCCAAGGGGCAGCTCAGGGACGGCGCCCTGGTGGTGGAGGGCTACTTCGACGTGCTCCAGCTCCACCAGCAGGGCATCCACCAGGCCGTGGCCCCCCTGGGCACGGCCCTCACCGAATCCCATCTCCAGATGATCGGGCGGTTCACGAAGCGCCTCATCCTGTGCTTCGACGGGGACGCCGCGGGCCTGAGGGCCATGGACAAGAGCCTGCGCATGGCCCTGCCCATGGGCTTCGATGTGCGCCTCCTCCTCCTGCCCCAGGGCGAGGACCCCGACACCTGGTGCATGACCCTGGGCGCCGAGGCCTTCCGGGAACTGGTGGGCCGGGCTCCGGGCTGGACGGAATTCGTCATCGGCCGGGCCCTGGAGGGCAAGGACCTGCGCCGCACCACGGACCGCATGGAGGCCCTCCGGGAGCTGGCGGGCTTCCTGGCCCACCTGCCCCCGACCCCCGAGCAGCGGGAGCTCTTCGCCAGCCTCGCCCACGAGCTACGCATCCCCCTGGAGGAACTGGACAAGGCCGTCAAGGCCCGGTCCCAGCCCAGGGCGGCGGAAGAGGTCCCCACGGCCCCCGTGCACGAGGAGGTGGACGATCTCATCCGCCCCCTGATCCTCCTGGCCCGGGACCCGGCCTTCCTGACCCGCCTGGGGGAGGTCCCCCCGGCCTGGTGGGAGTCCCTGGCCGGGGCCCCCCTGGTCCAGTGCCTCCTGGACGCGGGGGGGGACCACCTGCAGGTGCCCGAGGGGGCCCTGGCCCAGATCCGGGGCATGGAAGCCTCCTGGTCCGCCAAGGACGAGGCCGAGCTGGTGCCGGATCTGGTGCTGCTGAAGCTGGAGATGGCCTACGTGGAGCGGGAGCGCCAGTCGCTCGCTCGCCAGCTCCAGGAGCCCGCCGTCGCCTCGGACCGGGAACTCACGGATCGCCTCACCGCCAAGGTGGCGGGCCTCATGGCCCGCGCCGCCCAGCTGCGCAACGGCCTTCGGGGACTTCGCAGGCAGACCTTCGCCCGGTAAACATTTGCCCCCATTGACGCATCTAAAGTTGTATTTCCCCCTTGCGAAGGGGGGTCTTTTCCCTATACTGAGTAATTCTAGGTGCCTTGCATGATGGGTGTACTCTGCCCTCGACTCGACACTGAGGTTTCCTGTTCGCGAACTGACACCTTGGATCACTGTGATCCCGTGGTTCTTTGAGGTATGAATGGATCCGCACCCGACTCGTGAAAGCTACTATCAGCTCACGAAAGCGCTGATCTCCCTGGGAAGGTCCCGCGGCTACGTCCTCGTCGACGAGCTGAACGCGTTCCTGCCCGGCTCCGCCTCCTCCCCCGCGGACGTCGAAGCCCTCATGGGGATGTTCTCCAAGCTGGCCATCGGGGTCGGCGCCACCGAGGCCGAAGCCTTGATGGCCCGGGAGCAGTCCGAGGCCGAGGCGGTCTACCCCGACGCCCCCGCCCGGGTGGACAAGGAACTGGAGATCGACATCGACGGTCCCGACGGGGACAAGTTCAACGACCCGGTCCGCATGTACCTCAAGGAGATGGGCACCGTCCCCCTCCTCAAGCGAGAGGACGAGGTCGAGATCGCCAAGCGCATCGAGGTGGGCGTCCGCAGCGTGATGCGGGCCCTCTCCCGGTCCCGCCTGGCGGCGAGCCTCCTCATCGACATCGGGCGCATGCTCAAGGAGAACCCCGGCAAGATCCGCGAGGTCGTGGGCCTCTCCGACGAGGTGGACGAGGACGAGGACGCCGAGAACACCTCGGCCACCCAGCACGTGCACCACCAGTTCGAGAAGCTCCTGGTGTACGAGCAGGCCCTGCAGGAGCTCCTGGAGTTCAAGGCCAGCGGCAAGCCCGTGGCCAAGAAGCGCAACCTTGACCGGGAGATCCTCCTGGCCCGGGGCCGCGTGAGCCGGCAGGTGCGCCGCCTGGGCCTCAACAGCCTGGCCGTGACGCGCCTCATCGACCGCATCACACACCACCACATGCAGGTGATGAACGGCGAGCGCAAGCTGCGCGAGCTGCGGGACCGCCTCAAGAACCCCGCCTTCGCCAAGATGAAGGACCGCTACCTGGGCGACATCGCCCACATCGAGGGCGAACTGGCCCGGTTCTTCGCCAAGTACGAGACCGTCAGCGAGCAGTTCCACGCCGACTACAACAGCCTGAAGCAGGCCGAGAGCATCAGCCGCGCCGCCAAGGCCGAGCTCATCGAGGCCAACCTGCGCCTCGTGGTCTCCATCGCCAAGCGCTACACGAACCGCGGCCTGCAGTTCCTGGACCTGATCCAGGAGGGCAACATCGGCCTCATGAAGGCCGTGGACAAGTTCGAGTACAGCCGCGGCTTCAAGTTCTCCACCTACGCCACCTGGTGGATCCGGCAGGCCATCACCCGCGCCATCGCGGACCAGGCCCGCACCATCCGCATCCCCGTGCACATGATCGAGACGATCAACAAGCTCATCCGCACCCAGCGCGAGCTGGTGCAGAAGCTGGGCCGGGAACCCTCCAGCGAGGAGATCGCCCACGCCATGGACATGCCCGTTGGCAAGGTCCGCAAGGTCATGAAGATCGCCCAGGAGCCCATCAGCCTCGAGACCCCCATCGGCGAGGAGGAGGATTCCCACCTCGGCGACTTCATCGAGGACAAGGGCGTCGTCTCCCCCGTGGAGCAGGTCGTCAGCCAGCGCCTCAAGGAGACCGTGAACCAGGTCCTCCAGACCCTCACGGAGCGGGAGGAGAAGGTCCTGCGCATGCGCTTCGGCGTGGGCGACGAGGCCTCCGAGCACACCCTGGAGGAGGTGGGCAGCGAATTCGCCGTCACCCGCGAGCGCATCCGCCAGATCGAGAGCAAGGCCCTGAGAAAGATCAGGCACCCCCGCTACTCCAAGACCCTCAAGGCCTTCCTGGGCTAGGCCCGGGAGTCCCCGGACGCGCCGCCCGAACGGGCGGCGCTTTTTTTTCCGGGTCCCTCGGCCCCGGACCAGTCCCCGGTTGACTTCCGACCCGCCTCACGGGACGCTCAAGGAAAGAGGCCCACCGTGCTTTCCAAAGACCAGATGCTGGGGAAATACCAGATACTCGACCGCCTGGGCGCGGGCGGGTTCGGGACGGTGTACCTGGCCATGGACAAGCTCCTCCACCGCAAGGTCGCCCTCAAGGTGCCCCACCACCAGGGCGACGAGCAGGGCCTCCTCCTGGAGCCGCGCATCATGGCGGCCCTCAAGCACCCCAATATCGTCGAGCTGATCACGGTGGAGAAGAAGGACGACACCTTCTTCATGGTGCTGGAGTACGTGGACGGGGAGAGCCTGGACAAGCTCATCCGCCGGGAGCGGGCCCTGGCGCCTTCCCGGGCCCTGGAGATCGCCATGGACGTGGCCGCTGCCATCGGCTTCGCCCACTCCCAGCAGGTCATCCACCGGGACCTGCGGCCCGCCAACATCCTCATCACCCGGGACGGGGTGGCCAAGGTCACGGACTTCGGCACGAGCCGGGTGCTGGAACTCCAGAAGGAGGGCTTCGCCCGCACCCGCATCGGATCGCCCCCCTACATGGCCCCCGAGCACTTCCGGGGCCGGGCCGTCTTCCAGAGCGATCTGTGGTCCCTGGGCATCACGGTCTACGAGATGCTCACGGGCACCGTGCCCTTCTACGACGCGGACCCCGTGAAGATCGCCCAGGCCTTCCAGAGCACCCCCATCGTCCCGCCCCACCTGCGCAACGCCCAGGTGCCCCGGACCCTCAGCGAAGCGGTCATGAAGGCCCTATCCGTCAACCTGGGCGACCGCTACCTGTCCGCCCAGGAGTTCCTGAAGGCCCTCCGGCCCCTCCGGGAGGGCGTGGCCCGGGAGACCCGCCCGGTGGGAACGGCCGTCCTGGCCGCCAACCTTTCCACCCCCGGCCCCGCCCGGGTCCCCGGCGTCACCCACCCGCGCCTGTGCCGGTTCTGCTATCGTCCCCTCTCGAGGACGGCCGTGACCTGTCCTGCCTGCGGCGAAAAGAATTGAACCCGGAAGCGCCCCCTCCATCCCTGCTCAGACGGGCCTGGTCCCGGCGGTGGGTGCGCCGCCTGACCTACCTGCTGGTCTCGGGGGCCGTCGCCGCCGGAGCCGGGGCCTTCCTCCTGACCCGGCCCTCCGTGGACCGGTGGATCGTGGCCCGCCTGGACGAGGCCATCCGCCGCGAGACCGCCCTGCCCTTCACGGCGGAACGGCTGGAAGTGCACCCCTTCCAGGGCCGGTTCATCCTGCACGGCCCCGCCCTCGGGGGCGACCTGTTCCGGGCCCGGCGCGTGGAGGTGGAGGTGGACTACGCCTCCCTCCTGCGGGTGCCCCACCTGCGCAGGATCCTGGTGGACCGCCCCGAGATCGTGGTGGACGCCCGGCGCCTCTCCGCCCTTCGCCTCCGGGAGCGCCCCCCCAGCACCACCACCACCCAGTTCCGCATCGACCGGCTGGAGGTGGTGGAGGGCTCCGTGAAGGCCGACGAGCCCGCCTGGGGCCTGGACCAGACCACGGCCACCTTCTCCGTGGATGGCCGGGGCCGCCTCACCAACCAGCTCTGGCTGGACGTGCGCATCCCCACCCTGGCCACGGGCCGGGGCCCGGCCCGGCTCAAGGGGGAGGCCAGCCTGAAGTTCCGGGCCACGGACAAGGGGCTGGACACCGCCAATATCCGGGTGCGCCTGGGGGACTCCTCCCTGGCCGTCCTGGGCTCGTACGCCTTCCCCACCCAGGTGGTGAACGCCGAGGCCTCGGGGGGCGTCGTCCTCCAGGAAGCCCTGCAGCTAGTGCCGGGCGCCAAGGGCCCCGCCCCCGCCTCCGGCATCCTGGACTTCAAGGGGCGCATCCAGGGCCCCGTCGGCGACCCCAGCTGGAGCCTGGCCCTGGACGGGCGCAGGATCGCCGCGACCGGGTCCCCCCTGCACCCCGGCACCCTCCGGGCCGCCGCCAGCGGCTCCCCGGGGAGCCTCGCCCTCAGCCGCCTCTCCTGGGAATCCGCCGACGGCCGCATCAACGGCGAGGGGTCCTGGACCCGCCAGGGCGGCACGAGGATGGACCTGGCCGCGGAGGGCGTCTCCCTGGCCCCGGCCGCCGTGTACGCCCGCACCGACCTGGTGCGGGGCCTCACGGGCCGGTTCAAGGGCACCGCCGCCTTCCCCTCCCCCCCCTGGGCCATGCCCGACCTGGAGAAGGTGACGTTCACCGGCTCCGGACAGTTCCTCAAGGAGGGCCACCCGGTGGGCACCGTGGAGCTGGCCGTGGCGGACCGCCAGTTCCGGGCGGACCGGGTCGAGCTCCAGCTTCCCGAGGCCGGGTTCCGGGGCCGGGCCTCGGCCGCCCTGGCGCGCCGGGGCCTGGGCAGCCTGGAGGCGGAGGGGGAGGTCCGCACCGACGCCGCCGAAGTGGCCGATGTCCTCCGCGCCTGGAAGGTGACGGACCTGGACATGTCCGGCGCCGTCACGGCCCGGGCCACCATGACCTGGGCCCCCTCCGCCGGCGTCCTCCTGGAGGGCCGGGTGGAGGTGGAAGGCCCCCGCTGGCACGGGGCCCACGCGGACCGGGTGCGGGCCGCCGTGGCCCTGAAGGACGGCGGCATCGCCATCTCGGCCATCCAGCTGGAGAAGGGCGAGGGCCGCGGCGCCGGCGACATCCGCATCACCTGGGGCGAAGTGGAGCCCGGCGAAGAGGCCATGGACATGTGCTTCACCGCGGATCGCCTCCCCGTGAAGGAGGGGCTCAAGGCCGCGGACCAGGGCCACCTGGACATCGACGGCACCGCCACCGGGTGGGCCCGGCTCCACGGGCCCCTGCGCGACCTCGTCCTGGAGGCCTCCTTCACGGCCGAGAACGGCCGGGTCTACGGACTCTCCATCCCGGCCGCCAGCGGCGACTACTTCCTGGATCTCCAGACCCTGCGCATGCGGGTCACGGACGTGCGCGTGGCGGATTCCCCCGCCGCCCTCGCCTCCGGCGGCGGCGCCCTCGATCTGCGGGGCTCCATGACCATGGACACCCGGCGGGAAACCTGGACCGCGGACATGGCGGGCCGCGCGGACACCGCCGCCCTGGGCCTGCCCGGCCCCGCCGTCTCCGGCCAGGTGAAGGCGCGCCTGGACGGCCCCATCACGGCCCCCCTGGGACCCTCCCAGGCCCCCGAAGGCACCTTCACGTTCACGGGCGGCAGCGTGACCCTGGGCGACCGGGCCCTGGAGGGCCTGGAGGCCTCCCTGACCTTCCGGGGCGGCCGCCTGGACGCATCCGCCGGCTTGGCCGGCACGGCCCGCCCCCTCGTGGTCGTCCGGGCCGCCCAGGTGGGGGACACCCGCCTGGCCGGGGACCTGGATCTGCGCCTCTCCCCCGAGAGCGCGGATATGCGGGGCCTCCTCGGGCGCTTCACCCAGGGCTTCGTGAAGGACCTGGACGCGTCCTTCGCCGGGAACTTCGACTGGCGCCCCGGCAAGCTCGCCTGGGAGGGCAGCCTGGACCGCTTCCAGGGCAGCTTCGAGGGCTTCCAGCTCACCCAGGCCCGGCCCGCCACCTTCTCCGGCGATGCCGCCTCCCTGCAGGCCTCCATCGACCTGGACGGCCGCACCCTCGGACCCCAGGGCCAGCCCTCCCCCAAGGCCACCCAGCTGCGTCTGGGCGGTCGCATGCCCTTCTCCCCTTCCGCGCCCATGTCCGTCCGCCTGGAGGGCGAAGCGGAACTGGCCAACGTCAAGGCCCTGGTGGATCACCTGGTGGAGCCTGGCCAGTACGGCCTCCTGGCCGACATGAAGCCCGCGGGCACCGCCACCCTGGATCTGCTGGTGGGGGGCACCCCCGCCGTGCCCACCCTGGACGGGCGCCTTTCCCTGGCCGGGGGCCGCCTTTCCGAGCGCACCTACCCCCAGAGCATCGAGAACCTGGACTTCACCGCCCACTTCAAGGGCCGGGAAGTGACCATCCCCCAGGAGGCGCCCCTGCGCGGCGTCCTGGCCCAGGGGGCCCTGACGGCCTGGGGCCGCCTGGGCTGGGGCTTCCAGGGGCTCACCTCGTACGACTTCTCCGCCACCCTGGACGAGGCCCAGTTCCGGGACCTGCCCGAGGGCTTCGAGATCCAGGGTTCCTTCAGCGGCTCCATGCGCGGCAACGACCGGGACGGGGGCCTGGTGAAGGGGGTCGTCAGGGCCAAGAGCATGCTCTACCAGGCCGACCTCAACTTCACGGACCTGGTGGTGGCCGGCTCCCTGGGCGGGACCTCCCTGGCCCTGGACCCCTCGGACCCCCTCACCCGCATCGAGCTGGACCTGGACGTGCAGATGTCCCGCCCCTGGGAGTGCGACACCAACCTCGTCAAGCTCCAGGGCCGGCCCTCGGGCACCTTCCGCATCGCCGGCAGCCTCGCGCGGCCCGGACTCCGGGGCCGCATGGACCTGCTGCCCGGGGGCCGCATCACCAACGTCGTCCCCGCCGGGGACGTGATCCTGGACCGGGGCTCCATCACCTTCCCCGACCCGGCCGTGTTCAACCCCGTCTTCGACGTGCACGGCCACGTGGACGTGGACCCCTACCTGGTGACCCTGGACATCACGGGCAGCCTCGACGCCATCAACGCCCGGCCCACCTCCACCCCCGCCCTGCGCCCCGAGGAGATCTTCGCCATCCTGGTGGACCCCTCCGCCGTCTCCAAGGTGGGCACCGCCCAGGGCGTCCCCTCCCAGGCGGCGGTGAACACGGGACTCTTCAACCAGGGCGCGGGCCTGCTCACCTCCCTCGTCCTCTCAAGCCAGCTGGAGCGCCTGCGCAAGACCCTCACCCTGGACCGGGTGAACTTCGCCTACACCGGCGCCACAAGCCTCAGCGTCACCCTGGAGAAGAGCTTCGAGCTCTTCGGGCGCCGCACCCCCCTCCTGGCCACGTACAAGCAGGAAGGAACCCAGACCACCATCACGGGCAACGTGGAGTGGCGCTTCGGCAACCTGGTCCTCCAGCTCGGCGCGCGGCAGACCACGGGCGGCACCCTGGGCGACACCTCGGCCCAGGGGGTGCAGCCCTCCGGTGAAATCCGCTACACATGGACGCCCAAATGATCCAGGTCCAGGCCTTCGCCCGCTATCGCGAACTGCTGGGGTTCCAGCTCGAGTCCTTCCCCCTGCCCGACCCGCCCACGGTGGAGGGCCTGCTGGCCCAGCCGCGCCTGGAGGCCCTGCCCCGGGAGGCGATGGTGGCCGTCAACCGCGCCTTCGCCACCCGGGAGACGGGGATCAGGGACGGGGACGAGGTGGCCCTGATGCCCCCCGTCAGCGGCGGCTGATCCGGTCCGGGCCGTCCAGGGACCAGATGCCCGCGCCCCTGCAGGCGATGTACAGGAAGAGGAAGGCGTAGAGGAGGGCCGGCTCGCCCTTGTTCACCCCCGGAAGGAGCTGGGCGCCGCCCTGGAACTTCCAGTGGAACTGCACGTAGGCCACCGCCATGGTGCCGCTGCAAAGGAAGGCCGCGGCCCGGGCCCGGAGGCCCAGCACGAGGAGGAGGCCCCCCAGGAGCTCGATGAGCCCCCCCAGCCCCAGCTGGCTGAGGAGGGGTGGCCGCATGGGCGAGAACACCCCGAAGATCTTCTGGGCCCCGTGGAAGAGGAAGAGGGATCCCGAAACGATCCGCAGGAGGGCGTAGGCCTCTTCGGTGAACATGCCAAGCTTTTTCATGTCGTTCCTCGCTCGCCCCCGGGGGCGCATGGAGGAATTATGGGCCATGCGGGCCGCCGGGCCAGGGTTGCGGGGGGAGGCCCGGGGTCCCATCATCGAAGCATCCATGGACCGTGGGCAAGGGAGGGAGGGGGATGGAGGGACCGGGACCTACCGGGCCTTCTGCTCCTCGGCGAAGAGTTCCACGGCCCCGGCGCCCGTGCTGAGGCGGAAGCCCCGGAACATGCCCGGCGTCGTGAAGGGCATGGCCACGTTGCCCCTGGCGTCCATGGCCACGAGCCCGCCGGGGCCGCCCATGCGCGTGGCCTTGTCCAGGGCCGCGCCCACGGCCTGGGCCAGGCCCTCGCCCTTGTACTCCATGCGCGCCGAGGCGTCGTGGGCCACGGCGGCGCGGATGAAGAACTCGCCCCAACCGGTGCAGGAGACGGCGCAGGTGCGGTTGTCGGCGTAGGTGCCCGAGCCGATGAGGGGGGCGTCCCCCACCCGGCCGGGAAGCTTGCCCAGCATCCCCCCCGTGGAGGTGGCCGCGGCCAGGTTGCCCTTGCGGTCCAGGGCCACGGCGCCCACGGTGTCCCGGGTGACGGGCTTCCGGGACTTCTGGAAGGCGTCCCACTGCTCGGGGGTGCGGAAGAAGGTGTTGGGGACGGGCTCCAGCCCCAGGGTCTTCGCGAAGGCCTCGGCCCCCTCGCCGATGAGCATCACGTGGGGGGTGCGGTCCATGATGAGGCGGGCCAGGCCGATGGGGCTTTTCACGTGCTGGAGGCCCGCCACGGCGCCGGCCTTGAGGGTGGCCCCGTCCATGATGGCCGCGTCCAGCTCGTGGGTGCCGGCGCGGGTGACGGTGGCGCCCACGCCCGCGTTGAAGCGGGGATCCTCCTCCAGGACCCGCACCGCCGCCTCCACGGCGTCCACGGCGCTCCCCCCCTTCTCCAGGATGGCGTAGCCCGCGGCGAGGGCCCGCTCCACGCCCTCCCGGTAGGGCCTGGCCGCGTCCCCGGGGAAGCGCTGGGGGGTGATGCTGCCGGCGCCGCCGTGCACGGCCAGGCCGTACACGGGCTGGGCGGGAACCTGGGCCGCGGCGAGGACGCCGGCGAGGAGGAGGGACGCGAGGCGGAGCATGGGTTCTCCCGGGGGACGCCTCCAGGATGCCATGACCCTCGCCTGGCGAGGCAGATGGGCCTTCCGCTCAGAGGAAGGGGTCGGCGACGGTCCGTCCGGCGGCGGCATGGTTCAGGGCCCGCAGCCCGATATCGGAGCGCACCTGCATCCCCGGCCAGTTCACCACATCCAGGGCCCCGGACACCTGGGCCCGGGCCGCGGCCAGGTCCCGGGCCGTGCAGGCCAGGTTCAGCACCCGCCCGCCGTCCGTGATCCAGCCCTCCGCCGTGCGCCGCGTCCCCGCGTGGATGACCGAGACGCCCGCGGGCTCGCCCAGGGCGATGGGGACCCCCTTGCGGGGCGTGCCGGGATAGCCCTCGGCGGCGAGGACGACGGAGATGGCGCAGCCGGGGCGGAGCCGGAGCTCCCGGGCCCCCAGCCTGCCCTCGGCCACCTCCAGGAGGAGCCGGGCGACGTCCTCGTCCAGCAGCTGCATGAGCACCTGGGTTTCGGGATCCCCGAAGCGCACGTTGTACTCCAGGAGCTTGGGGCCCGCCGGCGTCCACATGACGCCCAGGAAGAGGACGCCACGGCCCGCCAGACCGTCCCGGCGCAGGCCCTGCACGGTGGGTTCCACCAGCTCCCGGCGCATGCGCTCCAGGTCCGCCGGCGACAGGAAGGGGATGGGGCCGAAGGCGCCCATGCCGCCCGTGTTGGGGCCCCGGTCGCCGTCGCCGATGCGCTTGTGGTCCTGGCAGGGCGGGAGCACGGCGTAGGCGGCGCGGTCCCCCTCCACGTCCACGAGCACGTGCAGGCTCAGTTCCATGCCCACCAGGGGCTCCTCCAGCACCACCGTGCGGGAGGCGTCCCCGAACTGGCCGGCCATGAAGGCCTCCAGGGTCTCCAGGGCCTCGGCCCGGGACCCCGCCAGGACCACGCCCTTGCCCGCGGCGAGGCCGTCGGCCTTGAGGACGATGGGCAGGCCCCATTCCCAGGCCTCGATGGCGGCCCGGGCCGGGCCCGGTTCCGTGAAGGTGAGGCTGCGGGCGCAGGGGATGCCGTGGGCCTCCATGAAGGCCTTGGCGAAGGCCTTGCTGCCCTCCAGGCGCGCCGTGGCTGCGCCGTGGCCGAAGACGGGGACGCCCAGGGCCCGCACGGCGTCGGCGAGGCCGGCCACCAGGGGCGCCTCGGGGCCCACGACCACCAGGTCGGGGCGGGCCTCCCGGCACCAGCCGGCGATGCCCTCCACGTCCTCCACCCCGAAGGGGAGGCAGGTGCCCAGTTCCGCGATGGCGTCGCTGCCGGGCGCGGCGAAGAGCTCCGCGCCGCCTTCCGTCCCGGCGAACCGCAGGGCCATGGCGTGCTCCCTTCCACCCGAACCCACCAGCAGGATCCTCATGCTTCCCCCCCACCTAGATCCTACTTGGGTTGGGCTATCCTAGGGGCATGATCGGACGCCTGAGAGGACTGCTCATCCAGAAAAGCCCCGCCTCCGCCCTCGTGGAATGCGGGGGCGTGGGGTACGTTTGCGCCATCTCCCTGGGCACCTACGGGCTCCTGCCCGAGGAGGGGGAGGAGGCCGTGCTCCACGTGGAGACCCTTCTGCGGGAGAACGATCTGAGCCTCCTGGGCTTCGCCACCCGGGAGGAGCGCCAGCTCTACCGGCTCCTGGTGAAGGTGGAGGGTGTGGGGCCCAAGCTGGCCCTGGCCGCCCTGGGCGCCCTCAGCCTGGGTGACCTGCTCCAGGCCATCCGCGGCCGGGACGTGAAGGCCCTGACCCGCATCCCGGGCGTGGGCAAGAAGACCGCGGAGAAGCTCTGCTTCGAGCTCTCTGAAAAGCTGGGCGGCCTGGGAGGCCTCGACGGCCTCGGCGCCGCCGCCGGCCCCAGGGACGCCTGGGAATCAGACCTGATCTCGGCCCTCACCAACCTGGGCTTCAAGGAGGAGGCCGTCAGGCCCGTGGTGAAGGATCTCTCCGCCGATCGCCCCCCCCTGGCCGAGGCCCTGCGCATGGCCCTGAAGGCCCTCCAGCGATGAGCATCCGCATCCTCGCCACCTCCCCCCTGGTGGGGACCGCCCTCCAGGAGCTGGGGGCCGCCCATCCCGAACTGAGCATCGCCCCCTTCCGGTCCATCGCCTGGAAGATGAGCCTGGCCCACGCCGAGGCCCTCGTCCTGCTCCTGTCCGAGCCCATCACGGAGGCCGACCTGGACCTGGCCCCCCGCCTCCGGGTCGTGGGCACCTATTCCGCCGCCACCAGCCACCTGCCCGTGGAGGCCTGCCGCCGCCGGGGCATCGAGATCGTCTCGACCCCGGGGGTCGTGGCGGACGCGACCGCGGACCTGGCCCTGGCCCTGCTCCTCGCCCTCACCCGCCGCGTCGCCGAGGGGGAGGCCCTGGCCCGTTCCGGGGCCTGGAAGGGGTGGGCCCCGGACCAGCTCCTGGGCGTCTCCCTGGCCGGTAAAACCTGCGGCATCCTGGGCTCCGGCCCCACGGGCAGGGCCTTCGCCCGGCGGGCCTGGGCCCTGGGCATGCGCCCCGCCTTCTGGGACCGGGAGAACCGGGGCACCCCCGTGGACTTCGGTCCGGGCATCGCCCGCCGCCTGCCCCTCTCGGACCTGCTCCCCCAGAGCGCCGTCCTCTCCATCCACAGCCCCCTGTCCCCGGAGACGCGGGGCCTGCTCACCCTGCCCATGCTCCTGCGCCTCCCCAAGGGGGCCATCGTCCTCAACACCGCCCGGGGCGGGATCCTGGACGAGGAGGCCGCCATCCAGATGCTGCACCAGGGCCACCTGGGAGGCGCGGGGCTCGACGTCTACGAGGGGGAGCCCGCCATCAACCCCGGATGGTTCAAGGCCCCCCGCACCGTGCTGCTCCCCCACCTGGGAAGCGCCACCCGGGAAACCCGGGAGGCCATGGCGAGGCTTCTTTGCGATGGCATCGACCGGATCCTGGGCGGTAAGCTGATGTGATTCCGCTGGAGGTTCCACATGCCCCGTCAATGGCTCCGGCTGCTGGATCCTGAGATCCACGAACTCCGCCAGGAAGCCGGCAATTCCATCTCCGCCGGCCTTCAGTACGGCAGGGCCCTGAACTTCCGCAGCGTCCACGAGGACGCCCAGGAAGTGCTGGACCGCGCCCTCGCCCTGGACAGGGCCGACGGCGACCTCTGGTTCGAGCGCGTCATGGCCCAGGGCGACCACGGCACCGACGCCGACCTGGAGGCCCTCTTCAAGGACCTCGCCGCCCTGCGCGCCGAGCACCCCCACGACGCCTCCGTGCTCCGGAACATGGGCTTCGTGCGCATCCTCCAGCAGCGGCTGGAGGACGCGGAGAAGCTCCTGCGCCAGGCCCTCGCGGCCAACGGCGCCGACGCCAAGGCCCTCGAGCTGATGGGCCTGCTCTGCATCCAGCGCGAGACCCCGCAGGAGGCCAAGGCCTGGCTCCTGAAGGCCCTGAGCCTGCAGCCCCGCGATCCCCGCTCCCTGCGCCTCCTGGGCATCACCTGCATGGACCTGGGCGACATGAAGGCCGCCGAGGATCAGTTCATGGCCGCCCTCGAGCAGGAGACCGAGTACTTCTGGGGCTGGCACAGCCTGGGCGAACTGCTCTTCAAGCGGGGCGAGCTGGAGGAGGGCCTGCGCTGCATCCACCGGGCCCGCTCCATCACGCCGCGGGAGCCCGCCAGCTACTTCATCCTGGCCGAGCTCTTCTCCGAGCAGGGGCACCTGGAGCTGGCCCAGGGCGAGCTGCACCAGATCACGGCCATGACGGCCCCCCCCGACGTGCTCGGGGAGGCCTACGCCCTCCTGGGCGAGATCCGGCGCGACCTCGGCGACGCCGAGGGCGCCACCTCGTACTTCTCCCTGGCCACCGAGACCGATCCCGGCGCCGCGGAGCCCTGGGCCGCCCTGGGCGACATGGCCAGGGCCGACGGCCGCTGGGAGGAGGCCCTGGAGTGCTACGTGAAGGCCCTGGAACGCAGGCCCGGCGCCGCCGACCTGCAGGTGCAGGCCGGGTACGCCCTGCTCCACCTGGGCCGGCACGCCGAGGCCGAGGCCGCCTTCGAGGCCGCCCTGGAGGCGGACGCCGGGGAATACAGCGCCTGGCTCGGCCTTTCCGAGTGCTACCGGGCCCAGGGCCGCACCGAGGACCAGCTCCTCATGGTGTCCCGGGCCATGGAGGCGGCCCCCGAGGATCCCGATGTGTGGAACGCCCGGGGCGTCGCCCTGGAGGTGGCCGGCAGGGCCGTGGAGGCCACGGAGGCCTACGAGCACGCCCTCGCCCTCTTCCCCCGGCACCGCAAGGCCGCCAACAACCTGGGCTTCCTCCTGGAGAAGCGCATGGCCGCCGGCGAATCGGACCTGCACGAGCGGGCGACCGAAGCCTGGAAGCTCCGCCTCCTCATCTGCCGGGACGAAGGCCAGAGCCTGAAGATGGCCACGGAGCACCTGGCGAGGCTTGGAGTTGTTGAAGACACCATCCGTCGGTGGCTGGAGCGTGACCCCGCGCCCGGTTCCTGATAGGATTGGGGGTTCGGAGCTCGCATGAACGGATTCCTCCTGACCCTCTATGTGATCGTGAGCCTGCTGCTCATCGGCGTCATCCTCCTCCAGCCCGGCAGCAAGGGCGGGGGTCTGGGTGCCAGCTTCGGCGGTGGCGGCGCGAACTCCGCCTTCGGCGCCCGGGGCGCCGCGCCCTTCCTGGCCAAGTTCACGTACTGGCTGGCCGGGGGCTTCATGGCCGTGTGCCTCATCATCGAAGTGCTGATCGTGCGCCAGAACCGCTCCGTCCTCGACCGCACGGCCCCCAAGGCCGCCCCGGTGAAGAGCGCCCCGGCCACGCCCGCGCCCTTCCCCGCGGCCCCCGCCCCCGCACCCGCGCCCGCGCCCGCCAAAAAGTGAGGATTGACGGCGTGCGGATCCTGTGGCACGCTTGAGTTTCCGGCCCGCGTGGTGAAATTGGTAGACACGCCATCTTGAGGGGGTGGTGGCCACAAGCCGTAGCAGTTCGAGTCTGCTCGCGGGCACCAGTCGGAACAGCGCTCTTCGGAGCGCTGTTTTTTTTGTCCTATTGACTACATCTGTAGTTGGTCTACATTTGTAATCGGAGGACGACATGGACCCTGCCCCGAGGATCACCGAAGCGGAATGGACGATCATGGAGCGGCTCTGGGCGCGGCATCCCAGCACCGCCCAGGAGATCGCCGCGGACCTGGCCGACGCCCGGGACTGGAGCCTGAGCACCGTCAAGACCCTGCTCAACCGCCTCGTCACGAAGGGGGCCGTGGGCTACACCCGCCAGGGCCGGGAATTCGCGTACGATCCCCTGCTCACCGAGGCCCAGGCCCGGCGCGCGGAGAGCGCCACCTTCCTGCAGCGCGTCTTCGGGGGCGCCCTGCGGCCCATGGTGGCCTCCATGCTGGAGGACGGCGCCGTGAGCGCGGAGGAGATCGAAGCCCTCCGCCGCCTTCTGGACGAGAAGGCCAAGGCCGCCCGGAGGCGGTCATGAGCCTTCTCGTCCGGGTCTTCCTCTGGGTGTTGGAGAACTCCCTGGTCGCCACCCTGCTCCTGGGCCCCATCCTGGTCCTCAAGGCCACCCTGGGGCGCCGGTGGCCCGCGCGCTGGCACTGGGCCCTGTGGCTCCTCTTCATGGCGCGCCTGGCCCTTCCGGGGCCCCTGCTGCCCTCCCTTCCCCTGCCCCGCGCCTCCGTTCAGGCGGCAGCGCCCCCGCCGTCCCCAGGGGTGGCCGCCGTGCCCGCCGCGCCCCTCCGGCTCGAGGCCCCCGATTACGCCCGCAGCGGGCTGCCCGCCCCTGTCGCCCGCCACCGGGTGGGTCTCCTGCAGGTGTGGGCCGCCGGGGCGGTCCTCGTCCTCCTGGTGCTGGCGGCCGAGACCCTGCGCTTCGGCCGCGCGGTGCGCCACGGCCGGGTGGTGACCCGGGAGCCGGTGCTCCAGGCCCTGGAGGCGGAGCGGGCCCACCTGGCCGTCACGCCCCTGCTGCCCATCGTGGAGACGGACCGGGTGGCCGCCCCCGCCCTCTTCGGCCTGGCCAGGCCCCGGCTCCTGGTCCCCACGGGCCTCCTGGACCGGATTTCCCAGGAGGATCTGCGGCACGTGCTCCGGCACGAACTGGCGCACCTGCGCCGCCAGGATCTGGCCGTGGGCTGGGCCGCCGCCATCCTCCAGGCCCTCCACTGGTTCAATCCCTTCATCTGGTATGCCTTCCACCGCATGCGCCAGGACCGGGAAATGGCCTGCGACGAGGCGGCCATCTGGGCCCTGGACGGCGAAGCCACCGCAGGTTACGGCCGCACCCTTCTCGCCCTGGCCGGCGCCCTGCGGGTCCCCCGGACCGTGCCGGCCCTGGCGGGCATCTCCGAAACCCCATCCCTGCTTTCCAGGAGGATCCACATGCTCTCCCGCCTCATCCCTTCCGCCCGCCCCTCGCGCTGGCCCATCCCCTCCGTCGCCGTCCTGGCGGCCGTGGCGGCCCTCGGCCTCTCCGGCCGGGCCCCCCTGCCCCAGGCCCTGGCCCGCGTCGTCCCCCCGGTGGAGACGGCCCCCGCCTTCACGCCCGACCCAGCGGCCGTCGGCACCTGGCGGGCCGTGGACTTCGTCCGGGAACCGGGCGCCTTCAAGGCCGGCGAACGCCAGTGGGAGGGCAAGCTCTTCATAAACCGCCTCACCTTCAGGCCCGATGGCACCACCAGCGGCCCCTGGTCCTGGACCCGCGGCCAGCTGTACCACCCTGGCGACCGTTCCCTGGCCCCGTACGAGATCCGCCAGGTGGGGGGCCGTCCCCATCTCTTCATGGCCTGGATGAGCGGCGATGTGATCCTGCGGGGCGAGGCCCCCCGGTACTGCGTGTTCGAGCGGGACGACAGCTACCGGGAAGTGCAGACGCGCACCGAGGACCAGATCGACCACCCCTTCGTGGACGACCCCGCGCTCCTGGGCGCATGGAAGCCCTATGACTTCGTGGAGGAGCCCGGGGCCTTCGTGCCCGGCCGCCGTATCTGGCAGGGGGAGCTCATGGACTTCCAGATGGAATTCCTGCCGGGCGGCCGCACCCCCAAGCCTTGGCTCACCTGGACCCGGGGCCTCATCATCCACCGCAACGATCGCACCGCCTCCCACTACGAGATCCGGGAAGCGGGGGGGAGGACCTACCTCCTCTTCGAGTGGAAGAGCGGCGACTACGTGCTCCGCGGCCAGAAGCCCCGCTGGTACGTGATGGTGCGCGGCTAGCAGCGGCTAGGATGGTCCCATGGACCGTCCCGCCGCCGCCCTCCTGGCCCCCCTCGCACCCTGGTTCGACGCGGTCCGCCGGGACCTGCCCTGGCGGGCCGCGGACCTGGACGCGCCCCACCCCGATCCCTACGGGGTGCTCGTCTCGGAGATCATGCTCCAGCAGACCCAGGTGGCCACGGTCATCCCCTACTTCCAGAGGTGGATGGCGCGCTTCCCGGACGCCGCGGCCCTGGCCGCGGCGTCCGAGGACGAGGTGCACGCCCTCTGGGCGGGCCTGGGCTACTACCGGCGGGCCCGCAACCTGCAGGCCGCGGCCCGCGCCATCGCCGCGGGGGGCTTCCCCCGCGAACTGGCGGGGCTCCTGGAACTGCCGGGCCTGGGCCCCTACACGGCCGCGGCCGTGGCGGCCCAGGCCTTCCAGGCGCCGGAGCCGGCCCTGGACGGCAACGCCTTCCGGGTGACGGCGCGCCTCCTGGGCCTGCGGGATGACCCGCGCAGGCGCGCCGCGGAACTGCGGGCCTGGCTCATCCCCGCCCTGCGGGCCCACGGTCCCTCCCGCATGACCCAGGCCATCATGGAACTGGGGGCCACCCTCTGCGTCCCCGCGCCCCGGTGCGCGGCCTGCCCCGTGGCCGCGGGCTGCGAGGCGCGCCGCCTGGGCCTCCAGGGGGAGATCCCCCCCGCCCAGCCCCGGGCCAAGGTGACGGAGGTGGAACTCCTTCTGGCGGCCATCCACACCCCCCGGGGCTGGCTCCTGCGGCCCCCCTCGGCCAAGGGCCTCCTGGCGGGGCTCTGGAGCTGGCCCCACGCCCCCGTGGACCCCGCCGGCGCCGCCGAGACCCCGGCCCCCTTCGGCTGGGAGGCCACTGTATTGCCGGGGTGGGTCCAGGTGTACACCCACCGGCGGGAAACCATCCGCCCCCTGGTGGCCCGGGTCCCGGCCCTGGAGGCCCCCGCCGGCCTCGCCTGGGTCCCGGAGGAGCGCCTCCCCTCCCTGCCCATGGGCAGGCGCGATCAGCGCCTCCGGAGCCTCCTGGACGGCCCCAGGGCCCTCCTGGCGCCCGCGGGGAGCGACTGGAGGGCCCTGGCGGACCTGCTGGAGCCTCAGAAGCGGTAGCCGACGCCCACGCCGTAGAGCATGGGATCCACCTTCACGGTGCTGACCTTGGCGCCGGTGGCGGCCAGCTTCACGTCGCTCTTGATCTGCACGTACTTCACGTCCAGGTTCAGGAACCAGCGATCCGCCACCTGGATGTCCACGCCGGCCTGGGCCGCGAGGCCCACGCTGCTGCTGCCCAGGTCCAGGGCGCCCACCTCGGGCACCGCCAGCTTCACGCTGGAGATGAGGGTGAGGTTGAGGCCGGCGCCCACGTACGGATTCACCGCCTTGCCGGGGAGGAAGTGCCACTGGGCCGTGAGGGTGGGGGGCAGGTGCTTGAAGGTGCCCAGCTTGACGCCGCCCAGGGTGACGTCGTGCTCCTGGGGCACGGTGAGGATCAGTTCAGCCGAGAAGTTGGGCGAGAAGAAGTAGCTGAAGTCCACTTCGGGGATGGTCTTGCTGCTCACATGAATGGCGTCCGCGGGCACGGAGAGGCCGGGGATGGCGTCGGACTTGTCGGCGGGCTGCAGGTTGACCGCGCGCACCCGCACCATCCAGGGGGAGGTCTGGGCCTGGGCGGGAAGCGCGGCGAGAAGGCCGGCGCCGAGCAGGAGGGAGATGGAATGGTTCATGACATACCTCGGGAGGGGCCCGGGGCAAGGCCCGGGACGGTTGGGCGCAGGAAGGGCGGGTCGCCTGGAAAAAGGCGGCCCTCCCCTCAAACGTGATGTTTTAGGTCATGTTTCCAGCCCAGTATAGGGATAGATGACCCAACCATCCACTTTTTTTCAGGCTTTTATCAATCCCGGCCGTGTCCCTTGCCGTGGCCCTTCCCCTTGCCCTTGCCCTTGCCCCGCCCGGGGCCCTCGTCTTCGCGGCCGAAGCGGAAATCGCCGTTCTTGAGCCGGTGGAACTCGGCCGAGCCGGGCTTGATGCCCAGTTCCTTGGCCAGCTCCCCCCAGCCCCGGCCCCGGCCGGCCTTGTAGGTGCGGAGCACCTCCTCGTGGGGCCGGCCCGTCATCTGGGCCATCTGGAAGACCATGAAGGCGTCGGCGGGCCTGGGGACATCCCCCAGCACCATGCGCACGGTGGCGTCGCCCACGTGGAACTGGCTGGCGACCTGCACCGCGAAGCCGTTGCGGTCGGCCTGGGCGCGCACATTGAGGTTGTTCAGGAATTCGTCGAGCCCTCCGGCCTGCAGCTGGACGGCGCAGGCGAGGGCGAGGATGGCGGCCGGGTATCGCATGGGTTCCCCCTTGGGCCCCCATTCTACCCCCCGCGTCACCGGACCAGGACGAGGAGGGCCTGGGCCAGGACGATCTTCAGGATCGTCGCCAGCGGATACACGGCGGCGAAGCCCACGTTGGGCAGGTCGTTCCGGCACTGCTGGGTGGCGTAGCCCAGCACCACGGGCTGGGTGTGCGTCCCCGCCACGATGCCGAAAAGCACGTTGAGGGGGATGCGGAAGACCTTGTGCCCCAGCCAGTAGGCCAGGGTGTCGGCGACCAGCGCCACGAAGAGGGCGCCGCCGGCGAAGATGGGCAGCCAGGAGAGGTTGCGGGAGAGGATCTGGCGGAACCCCTCCCCGGAGATCACGCCGATGCCCGCGGCGAAGAGCACGAGCCCGAACTGGCGCACGGTGTGGTTGGCGCTGTAGGGGATGTTCCAGATGAAGCGGCCCAGGCGGTGGAAGCGCCCCAGGACGAGGCCCACCACGAGGGGGCCCCCCGCGAAGCCCAGCTTGAACACGATGCCGTGGCCCAGGGGGAAGGGCACCTGGCCCAGGGCGAGGCCCAGGGCGAGCCCCATGGCGAAGGTGAGGAAACTCGCTTCCGAGAGTTCGCGGTAGCTGTCGCCGAAGAGCTCCTCCACGGCGGAGATGTTGTCCCGCGCGGTGGCGACCCGGATGCGGTCGCCCAGCTCCAGCACGGTGTCGGCGTCGGGCACGGACCACACGTCGCCCCTGCGCAGGCGGGTGATCATGCAGTTGTGCCGCTCGGGCAGCTGCAGGTCCCTCAGGGGCCGGCCGATCATGTCGTGGTTGCTGACGAAGACCCGGGTCGAGTCGTATTCGCTGATGTCGTGCTGCAGGGCCACGTCCGCGTCCCGGCCCAGGAACTCCGTGGCCCGCTCCACGTCCTCGGGGGCGCCCACGACGACCAGGAGGTCCCCGTCCCGCAGGGCCAGGTCCAGGGGGGCCATGATGAAGGCCCCGTCCCGCTTCAGGCGGTTGAAGACGACCTTGCAGTTGGCGCGCTCCCGCAGGTCCACGTGGGTGCAGCCCGCGCCCCGCTCCGTCACCTCGATGGTGCGTGCCAGGAGCCCCGCGCAGCCCGCGTTGTAGCCGTGGAGGCCGCGCGCCTCGGCCTCCAGGTCCACCTTGAAGATGCGCCGGCTCAGGGGAATGCTGAGCATGGGCACCAGCACGCCGATGGGGTAGGCGATGGCGCTGGCCACGGTGGGCTGTGCGATGGCGAGGGTGTCGGAGGTGGTGCGCTTGACGGCCTCGATGACGCCGGCGAGGGCGGGCATGTTGGTGAAGGTGCCGGCCAGGAGGCCCGCGGCGTAGCGCCCGTCGAAGCGCAGCACCCGCGCGGCGACCATGACCGCCGCGGTGCCCGTGAGCATGACGGCGGCGACGGTGAGGTTCTTCCAGATCCCCTCCCGGCTGAAGGAGGCCCAGAAGCTGTGGGCGATGGCCAGGCCCATGGCGTACACGAAGACCGCCAGGCCCAGTTCGTACACCAGCTTCATCTCCCTGGAGATGTCCTTCTTCAGCGCCGGGTCGAGGTCCGGGGCCACCACCAGGGCGCCCAGGGCGATGCCGGCGAAGAGGATGCTGGCGATGCCGAAGGAGGCGCCCGCCACCTTGATCTTGGAGATGGGATAGCCCAGGGCCACCACCGCGAAGAGCAGCAGCAGGGGATTGTGGGCCAGCAGATGGGAAAAGAAGGACATGGGGGCTCCCCCGGCCGGGGCCGGTTCATCGGAAAACCAATGCGGGCGCGCCTCCGCAGGGGCGCAGCTCACCTACATGGCCCATCTTACCGATGGTCGTCCGGCCCTTCGTCACACCCTTGGGAGGTTGTGACTTTTTAACTTCCGCACTCGGTACGCGCGCGTCCCGGGCCGCGGCCGGCGATCGCCGGCCGCGGGCCCGGGACGGATTCGTTCGCGGGGCCTTCTATGACCTGGTCAGGCTCCTAGAGCCCCAGGTCCTCCAGCTCCTGCCGGGCCGTCCTCGCCTCTGGGCTGCCCTGGAAGTTGTCCGTGATCTCCTTGAAGGCCTTGATGGCCGCGGGCTTGAGGCCCTGCCTCAGGAGGGACTGGGCGCGCTTGAGCTTGGCGGGGAGGAACTGCCCGGAGCTGGGGAACTCCTTCAGGATCCGCTCGAAGGCGGGCTGGGCCTGGGCGTAGTTCTTCTGGTTGTAGAAGGACAGGCCCAGGTAGAAGAGGGCGTCCGGCGCGTGGGGGCTCTGGGGGCGGCTCTTGAGGAAGAGGGTGAGCCCGTCGGCGGCGAGGGCGTAGTTGCCCCGGTTGTAGTCCAGGACGGCGGCGTTGAAGCTCTTCTCGTCGTCGGAAGCGGCCGCCTCCTCCTGGGGCGCGGCGGGGCGGGTCGCCGGGGGCGCGGAGCGGCGCTGCTGGACGGCGTCGCCCAGGCGGGCGTTGAGCACCCGGGTGGCGTCCTGGAGCTGGCGCAGGGTCTCCTGGAGATCCGCCCGGAAGCGCGTCTCCTGGGCCCGGTTGGTGGAGGAGGATTCGCGGTCCCCATCGGCCTTCTTGTTGGCCTCTTCCACCTGGGTGCGCAGCTTGAAGATCTCCACCTTGAGATCCGTGACCTGGTCCTCCACCCGCTTCAGGCGGTCCTCGGAGGAGCATCCCACCCCCAGGGCCAGGCCGGCCACGGCGAGGGCGGAAAGGAAGGTCCCTTTGTTCATGTTCTACTCCCGAAGGAAAAGGGCGGAGGACACCCGTCCCCCGCCCTTCCGTGCTTCACATGAGGGCCCGGCTCCTACTGGAGCTGGAACTCGTCGCGGCGGTTCTCCATCCAGCTCTTCTCGTCCTTGCCCTGGACCAGCGGCTTCTCCTTGCCGAAGCTGATGGTGGTCAGGCGGTCCTGGGCGACGCCGAGACCGACCAGGTAGGCCTGGGCGGCGTGGGCGCGGCGCTCGCCGAGGGCGAGGTTGTACTCGACCGTGCCGCGCTCGTCGCAGTGGCCCGCCACCTGCACCTTGGCCTGGGGGTAGGCCTTCATGAAGTCGGCGATGGCCTGGAGCTTGGCCTTGTCGGCCTCGCGGATATCGGACTTGTCGAACTCGAAGTTGATGTTCTTCAGGGCGGCCTCGGCGGCGCGCTTGTAGGCGGCGGCCTTCTCGGCGGCGGCGGCTTCGGCGGCCTTGCGGGCGGCCTCAGCCTCGGCCTCGGCCTTGCGGCGAGCGGCTTCCTCAGCGGCGCGCTTCTGGGCGTCGATCTCTTCCTGGGTGGGGCCGGCGGGCACGACGGGCTTCGGCTGCTCCACGGGCTTCGGGGGCTCGGGCTGCTTGCAGGCCAGACCGGCGCCCAGCGCCAGGACCACGGAGAGAGGAATGAGGTTTCGAACGAAGCGCATGATAGGTTCCTCCAACACGCTTAAAGTTTAACGCGACCCGGCGGCGCCGGGAGTCAATTATTTCCTCATCGGGAACGGGTCCACTTGGGGCTTTGGCACCCGTCCAGCTCGGTGAGCTTTCGAAGGGTGGAGCCGGAAAGGTCCGTGCTGTAGAGCTGCATGCCGCCCCTGCTCCCGCTGGAGAACACGATGCGGCTCTCGTCGGGGGACCAGGAGGGGGATTCGGAGGAGGCCACGCCGGTGGTCACCTGGTAGGACTTGCCGTCGGCGAGCTTGTAGACGAAGAGGTCGAACTTGCCCTCGAAGCGGGACACGTAGGCGATCATGGTCCCGCCGGGGCTCCAGGCGGGGCTGCCGTTGTAGTTGCCCTCCCGGGTCAGGCGGCGGACATTGGAGCCGTCCTCCTCCATCAGGTAGACCTGGGGGGTGCCGTCCTTGTCCGAGGTGAAGGCCAGCTGGGTGCCGGTGGGGTTCCAGCTGGGGTCCGTGTTCAGGCAGTTGCTGTTGGTGAGCTGGCGCACCTTCCCGCTGTGCAGGTCCAGCACCATGATGTCGGTGTTGCCGCGGCGGTCCCCCTGGGTGAAGGCGAGGCGCCTGCCGTCGGGGCTCCACATGGGACAGAAGCAGTGCCCGTCCACCTTCCCCGAAAGGGGGTAGAGGCGGACCATGGCGCCGCCGGGGGTGCGCTGGCCCCAGATCTCGGGGCCGCCGCCCTTGTAGGTGACGAAGGCGAGGCGGCCGTCGGGGGCCACGGAGGGCGAGATGGTGAGGCTGCGGTAGGCCGTGAGGGGCGCGACGTTGGCCCCGTCCCGGTCCATCTGGTAGATCTCCTTGATGCCCGGGCCCACCTGGCGCACGAAGACGATGGAGGTGCCGGCGACGCCGGCCTGGCCCGTGAGCCGCGCCACGAGGTCGTCGGCGAGCTTGTGGGCCATGCGCCTCAGCGCGGCCTCCTTGCCCGTGTAGCGCTTGCTGAACACGGCGGTCCGGGCCTTGCGGTCCTGCCCGGTCTTCACGTCGGAGACCTGGACGACGACCTCGATGCCCTCGGAGGTGGCGTTGACGTTGGCGGCCAGGAGCCACTCGGCGCCGGCGTCGGACCAGGCCTTGAAGGACGAGGGATCCGTGGCCGAGGGCAGGCCGTCCTTGAGGACGGCGAACTTGCCGGAATCGGAGAGGTCCCGCTGGAGCACCGCGTGGAAGTCGGTCGAGACCTTGCCCTCGTTCACGCCGGAGACGGCGGGGCGCGGGACGGCGATGGCGAGCCGCGCGCCCTGGGTCGTCTCCAGGACGATCTCCTGGCCCTGGGGGGCCTGGGCGCCGGAGGGGGCGGAGAGGAGGATCAGGCCCAACAGCGCGCGCCCAACCACGTTTCCAAGCCATCCAGGAACGGTCATACCCCCACTATACGCCGCTTCGCGCGGATGGGAGCGCTTTTTCAGGTCCTGAAGTCACTTCAGATCTTCATGAACGCGCCCGAGCCAGGAGGGGAAGCAGGTGGCGGTTGGCTTCGGGCATGGGCAGCCGCGCCAGCTGGGGCGCCGCGAACCAGCCCCAGGCCAGGGCCGTGGAGGGCCGCTGGGGGCCGCGGCAGAGGAAGGGACTGAAGGCCACCTGGAGGCCGGGATAGGCGTAGCGCAGGGCCGGCAGGGCCTCCAGGGCCGCCGGTTCCCAGTCCAGCTCCTCCCGGAGCTCGCGCAGGAGGGCCTCCCGGGGGTCCTCCCCGGGCTCGGCCTTGCCGCCCGGGAACTCCCAGAGCCCCGGGAAGCGGCGCGCGGCGGGGTCGCGGCGCTGGACGAAGAACCGGCCCCCGTCCTCGATCAGGGCCAGCGAGACCTGGAGGAGCGTCATCCCTGGTCCTCCCCCGCGAGCACGGCGAGGCGCTCGGCGTACCGGGAGCGGAGCCCGGCGATCCAGGCCGGGCGCAGGCGGCCGTAGGCGGGGCGGAGCCTCACCTCCACCCAGGCCTGGAGGTCGGCCAGGGTGTTGCAGGCCTCCATCGCGGCGGCCAGGGGCTCCAGGAGGTCCTCGTCGGCCTGCTGGAGGGCCGCCACGGGCGCGAAGCTGACCCGGTGCACGGGGCTGGGCCCGAGGCCGGCGAGCCCCTTGCGGTGGGCGGGGGTGCCGTAGCCCTTGTTGGCCCTGAACCCGTAGCCGGGGAACACGTCCTCGAGGCCCTCCATGAGGGCGTCCCGGTGGGCCTTGGCGAGGATGGAGGCGCAGGCCACGGCGCAGCTGATGGCGTCGCCGTCCACCACGAGGCGCTCGAGGAGGCCCGTGCGCGGGGCGCGGTTGCCGTCCACCAGGAGGATGCGGGGCTTCACGGGGCAGGCGTCCACGGCCTGGCGCATGGCGGAGAGGGAGGCCTCCAGGATGTTGTCCCTGTCGATGGTCAGGTTGTCCACCTCCGCCACGCCCCAGGCGGGCAGGACCATCTTCAGTTCCCGGGCCAGGGAGGCGCGCTTCTCGGGGGCGACGAGCTTGCTGTCCCGGGCCTCCCGGAGCACGTGGCCCCAGCGGGCCGCGGCGGCGTGGTCGATGACGGCGCAGGCGGCCACCACGGGCCCGGCCCAGGCGCCGCGGCCGGCCTCGTCCACCCCGCCCCAGGGCAGGCCCGGGGGCAGGTTGCCCAGATCCCAGTCCAGGGGGTTCATGGCCGCCTCAGGGGCCAGGACTGGCCCGTCCACGCCTCGAAGGCGGCCTTCTGGGCCGGGGTGGCCCGGGGGTCCGCGGCGATGGCCGTCGTGCGGAAGGGGCACTCGGTGAGGGTCACCTCGTAGGCCTCCACCCTCCCCCGGTCCGCGGCCAGGACCCGGGTGCGGTCGCCGGGGGCGAAGTCGCCCACCCTGCCCTGCACCTCCTGGGCGGTGGCGGTGCGCCAGCCGTCCACGGCGAGGATCTCCATGCCGTAGCCCAGGCCCGCCCGGGCCGCGGGCGAGCCCGGCACCACGTTGGAGACGAGGGCGGAATTCCCCTGGAAGGTGAGGCCGGCCCAGGTGCGGGCCCGGCGCTGGGCGTCGGGATCCCCGGCCTCGGAGGGGGGCAGGAGCTCCCAGGGGGCGCGGAAGGTGAAGGCAAGCCCGTAGGCCCGGGCCACGGGCTCGGGGTCCAGTTCCGAGCGGCCCTGGATCCACCGGGTCCAGAAGCGCTCCGGATCGCGGCCGGTGAGGGTCCGGTAGGCCTCGCGGACATCGGCGTCGGCCACGTGGCCGTCGCCGATCCGCTCCCAGAGGAGGGCGAAGAGGGCGTCAAGGCCCTTGGCGCCCTCCGTGGCCAGGCGGATCTCGGCGTCCATGATCCAGGCCACGAGGGAGCCCTTGTCGTAGTAGCTGACGGTGCTGTTGGTGGAGAATTCGCTGGGCTTGTAGTGGCGGATCCAGGCGTCGAAGCTGGACTCCTCGAGGCTCTGCTCGTGCCGGCCGGGCCGGGTGCGGTTGTCGGTCCAGGAGGCCGAGAGCTTCCGCGCCACCCACCCCCAGGGAACCACCCCGGCCCGCAGGGCGATGCCGTACTGCATGAAGCTGGTGAAGCCCTCGTGGAACCACAGGAGCCGGGTGTAGTTCTCGCCCAGGTAGTCGAAGGGGCCCAGGGCGGCGTCCCGCAGGCGCTTGACGTTCCACACGTGGAAGAACTCGTGGGCGATGAGGGTGAAGAGGTCGTAGTAGCCCTCGGCCCGCTCCAGGGACTGGGGATCCGCCAGGAGGGAGGTGGAGTCCCGGTGCTCCAGGCCGCCCCGGGCCTTGGGGCTGAAGGTGAGCAGGAAGACGTAGCGCTTGAAGGGGAAGCCCCCGAAGATCCGGGCGCAGGCGGAGACGATGGCCTCGGTGCCCTCCACGATGCGGTTCTCGTCCCCGGGGTGGCCGCCGGTGATGGCCACCTGGAATTCGGCGCCCCGGACCCGGAAGGCGTGGCTGCGGAAGGTGCCCAGTTCGAAGGGGCCGTCCACGAGGGTGTCGTGGTCGGCGGCGAGGTAGCCCCGGTCCCGCCGGGGCAGCGCCGTGGCCACGCGCCAGGGCTTGGGCCAGCCCTCGAAGCGGATCTCCCAGGGCCGGGCCTCCTCCCCCTCCAGGCCCAGGAAGGTGGCCGCGCCCACCAGGTGGGCGTGGGCGGCGTCCACGTGGTTGGTGCGCACGGTCAGGTCGTTGCAGAAGAGGCGGTACGTGAGGCGCAGGCCCCCGGGCGCCGCGGGGATCCGCCAGCGCTGCTTGTCCAGCTTCTCCAGGACCAGGGGCCGCCCCTCCCCGTCCTCGGCCCGGAGCCGGTCCAGGAACCGGGCATAGTCCCGCACCAGGTAGGAGCCCGGGGTCCAGGCCGGCAGGGCCGCCACGGTGGGTCCGGCCACGGCCTCCGGCGGAAAGGTGATCTCCACCTCGATTTCGTGCATGGCCAGGCAGAGGGGCCGGACGACGGCGGTCACCGCTGCGGGCTGGCTGGACTTGGGGGGCATGGGGGCTCCTGGGGATTCACATGGGTCCGAGTTGGAGGAAAAGGCTGCGCCAGGGCTCGGGCAGGGCGGCCGCGTCCCGGTCGATGGTCTCCCGGTCGCCCCGCACGAAGGGGCCCGTGCGGCCCAGGGCGCCCCGGGCCTCCACGTTCCGGAGGGTGGATTCGGCCAGGGGCGCGAAGCCCCGGCCCGGCAGGGCCACCCCGGCCTCCTCCAGCAGGGCCCGGGCCCCGGTCCAGAGGGTGGCCGCGTGGCCCGAGGCCAGCACGGCGCAGGCGTGGTACAGGGGCTTCAGGGGCGCGGGCAGGACGAAGGGGGCGAAGCCCAGTTCCCGGAAGGCCTCCAGCACGGGCCCGGGCACCTCGCCGGTGAGGGCCAGGGGGGCCCCCTTCCAGTCCGCGGGGGTCCCGTCGAAGCTCACCAGGGGATGGGCGCAGGGCACCCCGGGCAGGTCCAGGCTCCCGGACATGTGCACGCAGGGGCCGGGCAGTTCCCCGGCGATGCGGGCCACCTCCCGGTCCGGGACGGCGAGGAGGACGAGGCCCGCGGGGCGCTCCGCCCCGGCCAGGAGGGGGTGGCGCCCGCCCCAGGCCTGGGCCAGGGCCCGGCCGGCGCGGCCCCGGCCCAGGATGGCGAAGGTTCGGGCGATGTCCATCACCTAAGTTTGCCCGATTCAGCCCAGAATGGGTCCGTGACCTGGCCGCTCCCCCCCGAATCGCCCTGGCCCCAGTTCCTGCGGCGCCTGCGGCACCCCGCGCCCCCACCCGGGTGGCTGGAGGCCGCCGCCGCCCTGGAGGAGGTGGCGCGCCGGCCCGCCCTTCTCCGGTGGGTGGCCCAGCACCCCCGCACTCCCGCCCACCTGCGTTCCAGGCTGCTGCCGGCCCTGCCCTGGCGCATGCTGGCCGCCATCGCCCTGGACGCCTCCGCCCACCCCCAGGCCCGGGCCCACGCCACCGAGCGCCTGGTGCATCTGTGGGGCGCGCTCACCAGCGGGGAGCGGCGGAGCCTGGCCCCCATGGCCCCCCGACCCCTCTGGCCCCTCATCTGGAAGAACCCCGATGGGCGGGTATTGGCCGCCTTCCTCCAGAACCCCCGCCTTTCGCACGAAACCCTGGTGGCGCTGGTGCAGCCGCCCCTGCGCCCCCCCCAGGCCGAGGCCCTCCAGGCTTCCGCCTGGCTGGAGGTGATCCCCGTGGCCCACCAGGTCCTGGCGGCCCTGGACGGGGGCCTCCAGGCGCCGGGGAGCGGCCTCGTGCTGGGCATGGCCTCCCCCTGGATCAAGGCCCTGCCCCCGGAGGAGCGCCTGGTGGCCGCCTCCCGGACCACCCACCCGGCCCTGCGCCGCATGATCCGGGCGTGGGCCGAGCCTCCGGCCGAGGAAACGCTGTAGGCCTGGGACCGGGCCCTCATCCCGGCGGTCCCGCCCGGGGCATGGGAGGCCGCGGGACCTTCCATTGATATAAAACGGTTTACGAAAAGGCCTCAACCATTGGCCGCCCGGCGGCATCCAAGGAGGCACCTGGAGGTCCCCCATGCGTTCCCCCCTGCCCGCCTTCACCCTGCTGTTCGCCCTCTCCGCCCCCCCCGCCCTGGCCCAGGTGAGCCTGCACATCGACATCGGCCTTCCCGTCGCCCCGCCCCTCGTCACCATCGGCCCCCGGATCCAGGTGGTGGAGGGCTTCGCGGACGAGGTGTTCTTCAGCGGCGGATGGTACTGGTGCCGCAGGGGGGACGGGTGGTACCGGGCCCGCAGGCCCCGGGACCGCTTCGCCTTCGTGGAGGTGCGCCGGGTCCCCCGGGAGCTGATCGTCCTCCCCGCGGGCCACTACCGGCACTGGCACCGGCAGGAGCACCGCATGGAAAGGCGCATGGAGCGCAGGGAGGACAGGCGCGAGGAACGGCGTGAGGAACGGCGCGAACACCGGGGCCACGGCCCCCACGGTGAGCACCGGGGCCACGGCCACGACTGAGGCGGCCCCTCAGGCCCGGGCCAGCACCTCGGCGACGCAGCGCTCGATGCCGGTCCACACGTCGGCGAGGCGCGCGTCGTCGAACATGTAGGCCGGGGTCGTCACCAGGTTGAGGTCCCTGTCAACCACGATCTCCCGGGCGCTGGGCACGGCCACGTGGCGGTGGCCCAGCTTCGCCATGGCTCCCTCCACCCCCTGGCCCGAACCCAAAGTCAGGCTGGCCGAACGGCCTGCGGCCTTGAGCACCAGGGCCGCCAGGGCCGGGGCGATGCAGATGGCGCCCACGGGCTTGCCGGCCTCGAAGAAGGCCTTCACGAAGCGGAGGACGTCCTCCCGCACCGTGGCGTCCGCGCCCTGGGCGGCGAAGGTGCAGAGGTTCTTGGCCACCCCGAAGCCCCCGGGCAGCAGCAGGGCGTCGAAGGCCGCGGGATCGGCCTTGGCCACGTCGGCGCACTGGCCGAGGCGCGCGATGCGGCTGGCCTCCTCCAGGACGTTCCGGACCCCGGCGCCGGGCTTGCCGGTGCGGTGGTCCATGACGGAGGCCTGCTCCGCGTCGGGGGCCAGGCACTGGACGCGGGCCCCGTGCTGGTCCAGGGCCAGGAGCGTGAAGACCGCCTCGCGGATCTCCGCGCCATCCATGTGGCCGCATCCGGCCAGGAGTACCGCGACGTTGGGAACACGGGCCATCACCCACCTCCTGCCCCCATTATCCCCTATCCTGGTCCCATGCCGTCCCGCCGACTCCCCCCCACCCTGGAGCCCAACGCCCTCACCCTCGAGGTGGAGCGGTTCCGGCGGGAGGGAAGGGCCTTCCTGGACCTGACGGTCACCAACCCAACCCGGTGCGGCCTGGCCTTCCCCGGGGAGGAGCTCCTGGCGGCCCTGGCCTCCCCCCGGGCCCTGGCCTACCACCCCGACGCCCGGGGGTCCCGGGGGGCCCGGGAGGCGGTGGCGGCCTGGCACGGCCGGGGGCTGGATCCGGACGACCTCGTCCTCACCGCCTCCACCTCCGAGGCCTACGGCTGGCTCTTCAAGCTCCTGTGCGACCCCGGCGACGATGTGCTGGTGCCCGCCCCCAGCTACCCCCTCTTCCACTGGCTGGCGGCCCTGGAGGGGGTGGAGGCCCGGCCCGTGCCGGCCCTGGCCTTCGGGCGGTGGCACCTGGACCTCCAGGGCCTGGAGGCCGCCCTCACCCCCCGCACCCGGGCGGTGGTGGTGGTCAACCCCAACAACCCCACGGGCCAGTTCCTCACCCTCGGCGAATGGGAGGGGCTCCTGGCCTTCTGCGAGGCGAAGGGCCTGGCCCTGCTGGTGGACGAGGTCTTCGCCGACTACGCCCTGGAACCGCCCCCGGACCGCCTGGAGACGGCCCTGGCGGAGACGGCCCCCCCCTGCCCCCTCTTCGTGCTCTCGGGCCTCAGCAAGATCGCCGCCCTGCCCCAGGTGAAGCTGGGCTGGATCGCGGCCCGGGGCCGGCTCGCGCGGGAACTCCTGGAACCGCTCTCCTTCATCGCGGACCAGTACCTCTCCGTGTCCGCCCCGGCCCAGGCCGCCTGCGGGGAGATCCTCCGCCTGGCCCCGGCGGTGCAGGCCGGCCTCCGGGAGCGTCTGAGACGGAACCTGGCCGCCCTGGACGGGGCCCTGGCCGGAAGGCCCGCCTTCACCCGCCCCCCCGTGGAAGGGGGCTGGTCCGCCCTGGTGCGCATCCCCGCCCTTGAGCCCGGGGAGGCCTGCGCCCTCCGGCTCCTCCGGGAGGCGGATCTGCTGGTCCACCCGGGCCATTTCTTCGATATCCCGGGGGACGGGCACCTGGTGGTCAGCCTCCTGCCCCAGGTCTTCCCGGACGGCATCGAGCGGATGCTCGCCCATCTGCAAAGCCGCCTTTAGGCCCCGTTCGCGCCCGGGTTCCCCGAAGCGATGCGGGCCAGGTTGCGGAGGCCGGGGGCCAGGCCCTCCCGGAGCCGGCGGCCGCGGGTGAAGCCGAAGAACCAGGCGAGGGGCCCCCGGATCTCGATGCGGTGGGTGACCCGAGTACCGACCGGGCAGGCGGTCTGGGCGTGGATGTGCCGGATCTCCGCCAAGGGCAGGCGCACGGTGGCGGTGAAGGTGTCCTCCGCGTCCACCCGGACCAGGCGGAAGGAGCGGGTGCCCTCCCCCTTGAGCTTCAGGCGGCCCTGGGTGCCCGTGGCGAAGGGCCCCCGCAGCTCCGCCCAGAGCACCCCGGAATCCCATTCGGGCCAGGTGGATACGTCCGACAGGCGGAGCCACACCTCATGCGGCTCGGCCGACGTGTCCAGGGTGTGCTCGGCTTCCCAAAGGGCCATCCGTCTCCTCGAAGCGACGCAAAAGGAATAAATGATACATTACAAAACCGCTCATTCATTCCATCTTCAGGAAACCATGAAAGCGGATGGGGGTGTAAGGAATTTCCCCGAAGGTGAAAGCCCGGGCCCGCTTCGGTATGGTAGGAGGTTGGAGAAGTCATGCAGCCATCAAAGCGGGCCCAAACGGCCATTTTTTTCACGGTGTTCGTCGACCTGCTGGGCTTCGGGATCGTCATCCCCATCCTGCCCCTCTACGCCAAGACCCTGGCCAGCCACCCCTCGGGGTGGATGACCTGGATCAACCAGGCCCTGAACCTGGTGGATCCCGGCGCCGCCTGGGCCGGGGTGGCCCTCGTGGCCTTCTCCATCAGCCAGTTCATCGCCACGCCCATCCTGGGCCGGGTATCGGACCTGGTCGGCCGAAGGCCCGTCCTTTGGATTTCCCTCATGGGCACCTGCCTGGCCTACCTGATCATGGCCTTCACGGGCCGCTTCGAGTGGGTCCTGGCCGCCCGGGTCCTGGAGGGCATCACCGGGGGCAATATCTCCGTGGCCCAGGCCGCCATGGCCGACGCCTCCCGTCCGGAGGAGCGCTCCAAGGCCCTGGGCATGATCGGGGCCGCCTTCGGGCTGGGCTTCGTGCTGGGCCCCGCCCTGGCCGGCATCCTTTCCGGCTCCGCCCGGGGCCAGGCCATGCTGGCCACCCATGGGTGGCACCTGCCCTTCTTCGTGGCCTCGGCCATGAGCCTCCTGGCCTCCCTCCTGGTGCTCATCTGGGTGCCCGAGACCCTGGACCCCGCCGCGCGGGTCCACGCCCGCAAGATCCAGAGCCGGGGCCACGCCCTGGCCCACGTGCTGCGCCGGCCCGGCATGGCCCGCATCCTCCTCATCGCCTTCCTCGCCATGACGGGCTTCTCCATCATGGAGGGCACGTACAGCCTCCTCTGCAACGAGCGCTTCCTCTTCGGCCAGCGCGAGGTGGGCTACATCTTCGTGTACGTGGGCATCCTCATCGTCCTCTACCAGGGCGGCCTGGTGCGGGTGGTGGCCAAGCGGGTCCCGGAACGGGTGGCCCAGCTGGCCGGCCTGGCCCTCATGATGATCGCCCTGCCCCTGATCCCCTACGCCCCCTGGGAGGCCCCCTTCCTCCTCGTCATGATCCCCCTGGCCTGGGGCTCGGGCATGAACACCACCGCCACCTCGGCCCTGGCCAGCCAGCTGACGCCGGCTGACGAGCAGGGCGGGCTCTTCGGGGTCCTGAGCGCCATGAGCGGCATGGGCCGCATCGCGGGCCCCCTGATCGGCACCCTCACCTTCGCCCGCTGGGGCTACGCGGCACCCTACTGGGTGGCCGCCGGCCTCCTGGCGATCGGGCTCCTCCTGGCGGCGGGCCTGCTGAAGCCCCCCGCCCAGATGCCCGAGGAAGACCCCATCTGAACTTCCACGGAGACAATTTATGATCAGACTCACAGGAAAGGACCTGGACGCCCGTGCCCTGGCCCGGATCGCCTCGGGGGAGCCCATCTCCCTCTGCGAGGAGGCGCTGGCCCGGGTGGCCGAGAACCGCGCCGTGATCCAGCGGATCCTGGACGAGGGGCGGACGGTGTACGGCATCAACACCGGGTTCGGCCAGTTCGCCACGGTGGTCATCCCCCCCTCCCAGCTGGCCCAGCTGCAGCTCAACCTGGTGCGCAGCCACGCCGCCGGGGTGGGCGAGCCCCTGCCCCAGGACCAGACCCGGGCCCTCATGGCCGCGCGCATCAATTGCCTGCTCAAGGCCCACTCCGGCATCCGGCCCGAGCCCATCCGGCTCCTGGCCGAGTGCCTGAACAGGGGCGTGCTCCCCGTGGTGCCCAGCCAGGGCAGCGTGGGCGCCTCCGGCGACCTGGCCCCCCTGGCCCACATGGCCCTGCTCCTGGTGGGCGAGGGCCTGGCCTGGGACGGCGCGGGCCACCTCCCCGGCGGGGAGGCCCTGGCCAAGGCCGGCCTGCGGCCCATCACCCTGGAGCCCAAGGAGGGCCTGGCCCTCATCAACGGCACCCAGCTCATCACCGCCCTGGGCAACCTGGCCGTGGCCCGGCTCCAGGCCCTGGTGCCACTCAGCGACGAGATCGCCGCCCTCTCCCTGGAGGCCCTGCGGGGCACCCGGGCCCCCTACGATCCCCGCATCCACCAGGCCCGGCCCCACCCCGGGCAGATCGAGGTGGCCGCGCGCATGCTGGAGATCCTCGGCCCCTCCTCCGAGATCGCCGAGAGCCACAAGGACTGCCACCGGGTGCAGGACGCCTACAGCCTGCGCTGCATCCCCCAGGTGCACGGGGTGGTGCGGGACGCCCTGGGCTTCGCCTCCCAGATCCTCCAGCGGGAGCTGAACAGCGCCACCGACAACCCCATGATCTTCACCGACACCCAGGAGAGCCGCAGCGGGGGCAACTTCCACGGCCAGTACCCCGCCTTCGCCTGCGACCTGCTGGCCATCGCGGCCTGCGACCTGGCCTCCATCTCCGAGCGCCGCCAGGAGCGCCTGGTGAACCCGGCCTACTCGGACCTGCCCGCCTTCCTCACCCGGGAGGGGGGCCTGGAATCCGGCTTCATGATGGCCCACGTGACCAGCGCCGCCCTCGTCTCCGAGATGAAGCTCCTGGCCCACCCCGCCTGCGTGGACACCATCCCCACCAGCGCGGGCAAGGAGGACCACGTGAGCATGGGCCCCATCGCCGCCCGGAAGCTCTGGAAGGCCGTGGACGCCCTGGAGCAGGTCCTGGCCCTGGAGGCCCGCATGGCCCTGGAAGGGGTGCGGATCCTGGGCATGGCCCCCGCCGGGGGGCTCAAGCCCCTCATGGAACGCCTGGAGCGGGCCTGCCCCCCCTGGCACGACCGGCCGATGTACGCGGAGATCGCCGGAACCGCTGACGCCCTGAGGGAGCATATGCGACAATCCCAGGGATGATCCCCTGGCGACGGCAGTGTGAAGAGGCCCTCAGGGCATGGACGGAGGCGGACGCCCTCCGCTTCTGGCGTGTCTCCCACCCCTCCCCCGACGGCGAGCGGCCTCTCTTCGACTACCGGTACGAGCACACCTTCGCGGCGGTGAAGATCGCCCGGTGGTTGGCCCCCCTCGCGGGGGCCGACCCGGAGGTGGTGGAGTGCGCGGCCTGGCTCCATGACTGCCGCAAGCGCCTGAACGCGCCCGAGGAGAAGGACCACCACGCCCAGGACGCCAGCGCGGCCGTGGAGGAGATCCTCCGGGGCACGGACTTCCCCCCCGCCAAGATCCCCGCCGTGCGCCACGCCATCGAGCGCCACGTGGGGCTCCGCCTCACCCGGCGCCTGGAGCCGGTGGAAACCGCCTGCCTTTGGGACGCGGACAAGCTGAGCAAGCTCGGGGCCGCCAGCATCGTGCACTACAACTGCATCGCCCCCGGATTCCGGCCCGCGGACACGGCCGGGATCCTGGAGCGGGGCCTGCGCTGGCTGGAGCTGGCCCGGGGCATCCAGGAGAGCATGAACACCGAGCCGGGACGGGAGGAGGCCGCGAGGCGCCTCGCCTTCCTGGAGTCCTACTACGACCAGCTCCGCCGCGAGTGGTCCGACCCGATGGAGGCAAGCGCGCCATGAAGGACTTCCCCGAGCTCGTCCAGCGCCTCTCCCTCGCCCTCAAGGCCCTGGCCATGTACACGGGCACCCACCCCCGGGCCCAGGCCGCGATGGTGTCGGCCACCGAATACCTGCACAACTGGCTCGCCGACGCCCCCTCCGTGCACCTGGCCACCTCCGGGGGCCGCATGTTCCTGGACGGCGCCCCCTTCGAGGGCCAGAGCGTCCACATGACCGGCCTCGCCCGGATCCTGGGGGAGCGCCAGATCTCCGGCCTCATCTTCACCCGGGGCGTCACCGCCCAGGAGCTGGAGGCCACCCTGGGCCTCCTCATCCTCAAGCCCAGCCGAATCGAGGAGAAGGGGGGCCCCCTGCGCGCCATGGCGGAGCTGGGCCTCACCCACGTGGAAATGGGCCAGGTGCAGTACCGCGAGGTGCGGGAAAGCGAAGCGGGCACCGAGGAGGCCGCCCCCGCCATCCGCCCCGTGACCCTGGCCCGGGGGTCGTCGGCCATGCCCAATCCGGAGGTGCGGGGCACCTCCGGCCAGCCCTCCATGGAGACCCTGCGCAGCCTGGTGGAGCACTGGAGGCAGGCCTTCCGCAATGTCATGGACGGCATGGACGGGGCCCGGACCCCGGGGGACCCCCATGGGTCCGGCCGGGGCGCCGGAGGAGGCGAAGGCACGGGAGACGGCTTCCGCGCCTCCACGGGGATCGCCCTGGAAATCGCCCCGCCCTCCCCCCGCTTCGGGGGCCCGGGCCGGGCCGGGAGGAAGGCGCCGGCCAGGGGCTGGGCGGCCCCGGCCTGGGAC
>DATGXY010000223.1:0-10103 GCA_035298525.1 Holophaga sp. | reverse complement strand
GGGGTGGCCACGGCGGGGGCGGCGGCCGCGGCCGGGGCGGCGGCGGGCAGCTGGGGCATCCAGTTCGCGGGCAGGACCTTCGCGTAGAAGAAGACCACGATGCCCACGAGGGCGGCCAGCACGATGGAGTGCACGAACACGTAGCGGAGGATGGTGCCTTCCTCCCCTTCCTGGCCCGTGGCCACGGAGGCCACCACGAGGCTCTGGGCGTCGATCATCTTGCCCATGACGCCGCCGGTGGTGTTGGCCGCGGCGGTGATGATCGGGTTGAGACCCAGCTGCTGGGCGGTGATCTTCTGCAGGCCGCCGAAGAGCACGTTGGAGGAGGTGTCGGAACCGGTGAGGGCGACGCCCAACCAGCCCAGCATGGCGCTGAAGAAGGGGAAGAGGGCGCCGGTGGCGGCGAAGGCCAGGCCCATGGTGGCGTCCAGGCCCGCGCTCTTGGTGCAGAAGCCCAGGGCCAGCATGGCCGCGATGGTGAGCAGGGAGATCTTCACGCGCTTGATGGTGCGGCCGAAGATCTTGAGCAGTTCAAGAGGGCCGAAGCCCAGGAAGAGGCCGCCCACGATGCCGGCCAGCAGGAGGCTGGTGCCGGTGGCGGAGAGCCAGTTGAAGGTGTAGATGGCGGGTTCCAGGGACTTCTTGGCCACGACGGGGGGAGCCTTCTCCACCATCTTGTGGAGCAGGGGCATCTCGTAGTCCTTCTTGGAGATGCCCATCAGGAAGTTGGGCTTCTCCTTGGTGCCGCCATTGAGGAAGGTCTTGACCTGGGGGGTGCCCCAGGCGAACACGAACACGCTCAGGAAGACCCAGGGCATCCAGGCCTTGGCGATGCGGCCGGTGGAGTGATCGGGAGCCTTTTCGGCCTCCTCGTGCTTCTCGTGGTCGTAGCGCCAGATGTTCTTGGGCTGCCAGAACTTGAGCAGGATGATGGTGGCGACCATGGAGATGATGGCGCCGGCGATGTCCACCAGCCAGGGGCCGTGGTAGTTGGACACGAGGAACTGCACGATGGCGAAGGAACCGCCCGCGGTGAGGCAGGCCGGCCACACTTCCATCATGGCCTTGCGTCCGGCCATGGTCCAGATGATCCAGAAGGGCACGATGAGGCTGAAGATGGGCAGGATGCGGCCGGCGGCGGCGCTCAGCATATCCAGGGGGAGGCCGGTGACGCCCGCCAGGGCGATCAGCGGGGAGCCCAGGGCGCCGTAGGCCACGGGGGCCGTGTTGCCGATGAGGGCGAGGCCGGCGGCCTGCAGGGGCCGGAAGCCCAGGCCGATGAGCATGGCGGCCGAGATGGCCACGGGGGTGCCGAAGCCGGCGGCGCCCTCGATGAAGGCGCCGAAGCTGAAGGCGATCAGCAGGGCCTGGATGCGGCGGTCGGCGGCGAGGCCCGCGATGGAGTGCTTCACCACCTCGAAATCACCGCTCTTCACGGAGATGTCGTAGATGAAAATGGCGTTCAGCACGATCCAGCCGATGGGCAGGAGGCCGTACAGGGCGCCGTTCACCGCGGCCATGCCGGCCAACTGGGCCGGCATCTTGTACACGAAGATGGACACCAGCAGCGCGGTGACCAGCCCGAGGAGGGCGGAGATGTGGGCCTTGACGTGCCAGAAGGCCAATAGGCCGAGGAGCACGAATACGGGCAAGGCGGCTACGAGGGCCGAGAGGAAGATGTTCCCCGCGACGGGCGAGTACACCTGGGTCCAGATCATGGAGCCTCCATGGGGTGGGAAGGGGGGGGGTGATGGAATAAAAGATCTGCGGGATCGGAAAAGCCTAACCCAGGTCTGGTGGTCCGACCACCAGATCTTTGAAAAATTTTCAAAATTTTTTTATTATTAAAATGCTTCGACTTAGCAAGCCGCTCGTTTCACTCGCTCGGTTTATCCCCTGCTAGCATGACCCTCGAGGACGCATTGTGGGCATTCATTTCACCCCCGTAAAATCCAAGCGGCTCTTCGAGGAGATCGCGGAGCAGATCCAGCAGCTCATCACCGGCGGTGAATTGAAGCCCGGCGACAAGCTCCTCTCCGAGCGCGAGCTGGCGGACCGGCTCCAGGTGAGCCGCGTGAGCGTGCGCGAGGCCATCCGTTCCCTGGAGATGCTCGGCTTCATCGAGATCCGGCACGGAGAGGGCACCTTCATCCGGGACACCAACGCGGACGAGGTGATCCGGCCCCTGGCCGTGTTCCTGGCCATGGAGCGCAATTCCCTCCTGGACATGTTCGAGGTGCGGCGCATCTTCGAGACGGCCACCTCCGCCCTCGCGGCCGAGCGCGCCACAGACGATGAGGTGGACCACATCGGCATGCTCCTGGAGAAGATGAAGGACAAGATCCGCCAGGGCGATTCCGAGGGGGGCGAGGCCTACGACGCGGCCTACCACTACGCCGTGGCCGAGGCCACCCACAACAGCCTGCTCATCAAGCTCCTGCGCACCGTGCACGAGGAGTGGAGCAAGGCCGTCTCCGCCGGTTCCCAGCAGCTGCTGGGGGACAGCGAGGAGAACGCCCAGCGCATCATCAACCAGCACACCCGGGTCTACGAGGCCATCAAGGCCCACGACCCCGATACCGCCAGCCAGGCGATGCTGGAGCACGTCACCTTCGCCGAGCGGGAGATCCGGAAGCGGCTCTAGGACCTGACCAAGTCATAGAAGGCTCCTAGAACCTGCGCCCCAGGGGTCCCTGGGCCCTCAGCTCCTCCAGGATGCCGGGGAGGATCTCCTCGAGGCGGGCGATCCCCGCTTCCGTCGTGTAGCGGCTGAGGGAGAAGCGCACGGAGCCCAGGGCCTCGGCCGGGTCCACGCCCATGGCCCGCAGCACGTGGCTGGGTTCGCGCTGGCCCGTGGAGCAGGCGCTGCCCGTGGACACGCAGATGCCGGCCTGGTCCAGGCGCAGGAGCACGGCCTCGCCCTCAACCTCCCGGAAACTGATCATGGAGGTGTTGGGCAGACGGGGCGCGCCGCCGCCGTTCACGCGGGAACCGGGGATCCGCGCCAGGACGAAGGCCTCCAGCCGGTCCCGCAGGGCCGCCACCCGGGCCATGTCCGGCAGGTGCGCCAGGGCCAGCTCCGCGGCCCTGCCCAGGCCCACGATGCCCGGCACATTGAGGGTCCCGCCGCGCCGGCCCCGCTCCTGGCCCCCGCCCGTCATGAAGGGGCGCAGGCGCAGGCCGCGCCGGATGAAGAGCCCCCCCACGCCCTTGGGGCCGTGGAACTTGTGGGCGCTGAAGTTCACGAGATCGGCGGGGAGGCGGGAGAGGTCGAAGGGCACCTTGCCCAGGGCCTGGGTGGCGTCCACATGGAGGAGGATCCCCCTGCCCTTCACGATCCGCGCCGCCTCCTCCAGGGGCAGCAGGACCCCGGTCTCGTTGTTGGCCGCCATGAGGGAGACCAGGGAGGTGTCGGGCCGCAGCGCGGCCTCCAGCGCGGCGGGGTCGGGGCGGCCCTCCCCGTCCACGGGCAGGACCGTCACCTCGGCGCCCTTGCGGCGGAGATCCTCGCATACGGCCAGGACGGCGCTGTGCTCCACCGCGCTGGTGACGAGGTGGCGCTTCCCGGGCTGGGCCTCGAAGACCCCACGCAGGGCGTGGTTGATGCCCTCGGTCCCCCCGGAGTTGAAAACCAGTTCCGCGGGGACGCACCCCAGGAGGGCCGCGGTCCGCTCCCGGGCCACGACGACGGCGCCTTCCGCGAGGCGGCCCAGGGCGTGGGCGCTGCCCGCGTTCCCGAACTGCCCCTCCAGCCAGGGCAGCATCTCCGCCAGGGCCTCGGGGGCCAGGGGGGTGGTGGCGTTGTTGTCCAGGTACACGGCGTCTACCATGCCGTCATGCTACCGCAGCCTCACCAGGAGGCAGCCCTCGTTGCGGGCCAGGATCTCGAAGGCGGCCTTCTCGTCGGCGGAAAGGTGGCGCCAGGCCCACTTGATGTCCACGAGGGCCATCACGGGGCGGGAGGGATCCTCCCGGCGCAGGCGCAGGGCCGTGGGCAGGAAGTCCTCCACCTTCTCCTGGAACCAGCGTTCCCGTTCGGCGGGGGTCAGGTGATCGCGGCCGTACTCCAGTTCGCCCGTGCCCGCCACCACCACCACCCGCTCCCCGGTGACGAAGGGAAGGGCCTGGTGGTAGCCGCCCACGCTGATCCACTGGACCCCCTTGGGGGCCAGCTTCGCCAGGGCGCCCACATCCTTGGAGGGGCCGGCCACCTTTTCGGCGGTGAAGGTGAGCAGCAGCAGGGCCGCGCCCAGGGCGGCCATGAAGCGCGGGCCCGTCAGGTGCCGGGGCCGCAGGCACCAGAGGCCCAGGCCCCCGTAGGCGATCCCCAGGGCCAGCACCCAGCCCAGGGCGTTCCGGTTCTTGAGGGCGAAGGGCACCCCCACCGCGAAGAGCACCCCCAGGAAGAGCAGTTCCCGGCCCGCCCGGGCCAGGGCCTTCCATTCCTCCCCCTCCTTCTCCAGGGCGCAGGCCAGGGCCAGGAGGGGGGGAATGGAGGGCAGGATGTAGGGGGGCAGCTTGGAGCCGGAAAGGCTGTAGAAGACCAGGGGCACGCCCACGCCCAGGAGGGCCGCGGCCACCGTCCACCGGTGCAGGGGGGCGCTTTCGGCCATGGGGCCCCGGGTGCGGAGGAAGGCGAAGGCCCGCCGGAGACCCGCCACGGAGGCCGAGAGCCAGGGCAGGACGCCCACCGCCAGGAAGGCGGTGAAGTAGAACTTGTCCAGGAAGGGGTTCTTGGAGCCGGCCCGGTTGTGCACGTGGCTCGTGTACCGGGCGAAGTGCTCGTGCACGAAGAAGAACCAGGCGTGGCCGGGGTTCGCCCGGTTCACGAGGATGAACCAGGGGGCGGCCAGCACCGCGAAGAGAAGCCAGCCCAGGGGATCGAAGAGGGTGCGCAAGAGGGCCCCCCGCAGGCGCCGGTCGGACCAGGCGAAGGGGAGCGTGGCCAGGAGGCCCGTGCCCACGAGGACCGGGGCGGCCAGGCCCTTGGTGAGCATGGCCAGGGCCAGGGCCGCGAAGGCCCCCAGGGTCCAGGGCCAGGCCCGGCGTCCCTCGAAGCGGGCCGCCACCGCCTCGATGCCCGCCACGAGGGCGAGCACCTGGAAGGCGGCGAAGAGGGCGTCCAGGGTCAGGATCTGGCCGCACACGTAGACGAGGAGGGCCGTCCCCGCCATGAACACGGCCCAGAAGCCCTGCCGGGCCCCCAGGCGCACCGCCAGCTTCCAGGTGCACCAGAGGAGGATGCCCGTGGCCAGGGCCAAGGGCAGCCGGGCCGCGAAGGGATGCAGCCCGAAGAGCTTCATGGAAAGGGCGGAAAGCCAGTACTGGAGGGGGGGCTTCTCGAAGTAGAGGACCTGGTTGAGGCGGGGCGTCAGCCAGTCCCCGGCCGCGAGCATCTCCCGGGGGATCTCCGCATAGCGGCCCTCGTCAGGTTCCCAGAGCCCCCGCATGAACAGGGGCACGAGGCCCAGGAAGAGCCAGGTCCAGAGGAGGGTGGCGCGCTCGCGCTTCGTCAAGCCTCGGTCTCCACCACCTTCTCCATGGCCTTGTGCTCCTCCACGAAGAAGTCGATGGCCTTGCGGAGGGCCTCCTTGATGCCCACCTTGGGCTGGTAGCCGAAGGTCTCCTGCATGCGCCGGATGCTGGGGGTGCGCACCAGCACGTCCTGGTAGCCCTTGCCGTAGAAGGCGCCGCTGGTCTCCTGGACGATGGGGGAGAGGGGGATGCCCCGCTCAAGCCGGAACGGATGGTCCTTCCAGATCTCTAGCATCATCTCGGCGATGGCCTGGACGCTGTGATCCTCGCCGGGGTTGCCGATGTTGAAGATCTTGCCGTCGGCCTTGCCGCCCTCGTTGCGCAGGATGGCCATGAGGCCGTCCATGGCGTCCTCCACGTCGCAGAAGCAGCGGCGCTGGGTGCCGCCGTCCACCAGCTTCAGGGGTTCGCCGTTGAAGAGGTTCCAGGCGAACTGGGTCACCAGGCGGCTGGAGCCCTCCTTGGCGGTGTTGAGGCTGTCCAGCTTGGGGCCCATCCAGTTGAAGGGGCGGAAGAGGGTGAACTGCAGGTTGTCCCGGAAGCCGTAGCCCCAGATGACCCGGTCCATGAGCTGCTTGGAGGTGCTGTAGATCCAACGGTTCATGGGGATGGGGCCGGTGACCAGGGGGCTGGTCTCCTCGTCGAACTCCGCGTCGGGGCACATGCCGTAGACCTCGGAGGTGCTGGGGAAGACGACCCGCTTCTTGTACTTCACGCACTGGCGCACGATGCGGAGGTTCTCCTCGAAGTCCAGCTCGAACACGCGCAGGGGGTCGGTGACGTAGACCTTGGGGGTGGCGATGGCAACCAGGGGCAGGACCACGTCGCACTTCTTCACGTGGTACTCGATCCACTCCTTGCTGATGCTGATGTCGCCCTCGCGGAACTGGAACCGGGGGTTGTCCAGGTATTCGGTCACCTTGTGGTCGCCGAGGTCCATGCCATAGACTTCCCAGTTGGTGTCTCGCAGGATGCGGCCCACCAGGTGGGATCCGATGAAGCCGTTGACGCCGAGGATGAGGATTTTCACGAAAGCTCCAGATCAAGGTAACGTTCCATCCTAGCAGAACGAGGCGGAGGCTGGCATGACGACCCTCTCGAGGCCCGGGACGGGGGATTTCGCCCCCCATTATGCCCTGTACGTGGCGGCGGTTCCGGAAGGGGACCTCCTGACCATCCTGGAGGGGCAGTTGGAGGACGCGGCCGCCCTGTCCGCGCTGCCCGGGGACCACCGCTACGCCCCCGGCAAATGGAGCGTGAAGGAAGTCCTCGGGCATATCGTCGACGCGGAGCGGATCTTCGCCTATCGCCTGCTGCGCATCGCCCGGAACGACGCCACCCCCCTGCCGGGCTTCGACGAGAACCTCTACGTGCCCGAATCCGGGGCCGGGGCCCGGACCGTGGCAGATCTCCTGGAGGAGTTCGCCCTGGTGCGCCGGTCCACCCTGGCCCTGCTCCGCTCCCTGCCCGCCGAGGCCCTGGGACGCTCAGGCCCGGTGAACGGGCGCCCCATCACCGCCTCCGCCCTGGCGTACGTGGTGGCCGGCCACGCCGCCCACCACTTCCAGGTCCTCCGGGAACGGTACGCCTCGTGAACTTGATCCTGCTGGAGGAAGGGGACTTCATCGCGCCTGGCCGGGTCCGCCTGGAAGGGCGGCGCCTGCGCCACGTGCTGGACGTGCACCGGGCCACCCCGGGGGACGAACTCACCGTGGGCCTCCTGGGGGGCCTCCTGGGCCGGGGCCGGGTCCTGGCCCTGGGGGAGGCCCTGGACATGGAAGTGGAACTGGACCAGCCCCCCCCGCCCAAGCTGCCCTTCACCCTCGTCCTGGCCCTGCCCCGGCCCAAGGTGCTCAACCGGGTGCTGGCCGCCGCCACGAGCCTGGGCGCGGCGGAGATCCACCTGGTGAACGCCTGGAAGGTGGAGAAGAGCTACTGGAAGAGCCCGCGCATGGCCGGGGACAACCTCCTGCTCCAGCGGATCCTGGGCCTGGAGCAGGCCCGGGACACGGTCCTGCCGCGCCTCCGCCTCCACCGCCTCCTGCGGCCCTTCGCCGAGGAGGAACTGCCGCGACTGGCCGCGGGGACCACCGCCCTGGTGGCCCACCCGGGCGTCCCCGCCCCCTGCCCCCGGGCCGTGGACGGCCCCGTCCTCCTGGCCATCGGGCCCGAGGGGGGCTTCCTGCCCCAGGAGGTGGAACTCCTGCAGCGGGCAGGCTTGTCGCCTGTTCACTTGGGCGGTCGTATTCTCCGGGTGGAAACGGCGGTGGCCGCCCTGGCGGGCCGGCTCTTCTAGTCCCTTGGCCCCCCGGCGCCTGGGCTGGCATGATGAATTCAATCAATCATCCACCCAGGAGACGCCATGGCGAACGGCACCGGTCCGCGCATCATCCAGGTCGAGGACAAGCTCCCCGTCCTCGAGACGATCCCGCTCAGCCTCCAGCACCTCTTCGCCATGTTCGGGGCCACCGTCCTGGTGCCCTTCCTCTTCAAGGTGGACCCCTCGGTCTCCCTGCTCATGAACGGTGTGGGCACCCTCGTGTACCTGGTGGTGGCCAGGGGCCGCATTCCGGCCTACCTGGGCTCCAGCTTCGCCTTCATCGCCCCGGTCTTCGCCGTGATGGCGGCCATCCCGGGCCCCATGGGCTACAGGGCGGCCCAGGGCGGCTTCATCGCCTTCGGCCTCTTCTTCATCCTCGTCTCCCTCCTGGTGAGCCGCATCGGCACCCGCTGGCTTGAGATCGCCTTCCCCCCCGCGGCCATGGGCGCCGTCGTGGCCGTCATCGGCCTCGAACTGGCCCCCACCGCCGCGCAGATGGCGGGCCTCGTCCAGGGCCCGGCCACCGCGCCCCTGCCCCACGGCCCCAGCGTCATCGTCTCCACCGCCACCCTGGGCGTGGTGATCCTCGTCTCCCTCTTCGCGCGGGGCTTCCTCTCCATCATCCCCGTCCTCGTGGGCGTGGTGTTCGGCTACGCGCTGAGCGCCTTCATGGGCCTGGTGGACCTCAAGGCCATCCACGACGCGGCCTGGTTCGCCCTGCCCGCCTTCACCAGCCCGGTCTTCAACCCCCAGGCCATCCTCATGATCTTCCCCGCCTTCCTCGTGGTCCTGGCCGAGCACGTGGGCCACCTCGTCGTCACCGGCAACATCGTGGGCCGCGACCTGATGAAGGATCCCGGCCTCCACCGCTCCCTGCTGGGCGACGGCATCTCCAACATCCTTTCCGGCATCACCGGCGCCACCCCCAACACCACGTATGGCGAGAACATCGGCGTCATGGCCATCACCCGCGTCTTCAGCGTGTGGGTCATCGGCGGCGCCGCCGTCATCGCCATCGCCGTCTCCTTCATCGGCAAGATCGGCGCGGCCATCCGCACCATCCCCGTCCCCGTCATGGGCGGCGTCTGCCTCCTGCTCTTCGGCGTCATCGCCGCCGCCGGCATCCGCATGATCATGGAGAAGAAGGTGGACTACACCCGGCCCGCCAACCTGATCCTCAGCGCCGTCACCTTCGTCGTGGGCGTGAGCGGCGCCGCCGTCAAGCTCGGCCACGTGGAACTCCGGGGCATGGCCCTGGCCACCGTCGTCGCCATCTTCCTGGGCATCATCGTGTGGCTCGGGGAGAAGGTCTCGCCCCAGGCCTCCACCGGGGCGGCGGAATAGTTCAGGGCGCAGGGCGGGCCGGCAGGCCCAGCTTCAGGCCCAACTGGTAGAGGCGGTAGGCGGCCCGGAGCGGATCGCCCGCCTTCAACCCCTCCAGGGACACCTGGGCCAGGTAGAAGTCGTCGTTGTCGAAGTCCGGGGCCTCCAGCAGGTCCTGGGCGCGGTTTCCCGAGAAGGTCTGCTCGCGCAGGGAGGCCAGGTCCACGGGCGGGAAGCCCTGGTCCCCGGCCGTGGCCTGGATGAAGAGGGCGCCCCCCTTGCCCAGGCCGCGCTCCGCCCCGTCCCCTCCCAGGGCCCGGTTGTCCTTGAAGGTGCAACCGATCATCTCCAGGCGTCCGGACCGCAGGTAGATGGCCCCCCCCAGGCCCGCGCCGCCGCCGCCGCGGCCGCCGGATACGCCGTCGCCTCGTCCTCCGTCTCCCCCGAAGAGGCCGCCTTGGCCGCTGGCCGCACCCGGCAGGTGCATCCCGAGAACGAAGCCCCCGGATCCCCCTCCCCCCGCCCCGAAGGAGCCGTCTCCGCCGCCCCCGTCGGGCCCCACGCTGAAGCCGCCGCCCCCGGCGAAAAGGCCGCCTTTGCCTCCGGGCAGGTTGCCGGACCAAGTGGGCAAGGGAGCTTCCAGCCTGCCGCCCCGGACCGCACCTCCCCCCGATCCATCGCCGACCCCGGGCATGCCCCCGGCATCCTGGAATTCGGTGCCATCCAGGACCCCCGCACCCCCCGCGCCACCGAGGAGACCGCCGTCCGCGCCCTTTCCTCCCCGGCCGGGGCTGTCCGTATCGAAGCCCGCACCCCCTCCGCCCTCGCCGTCCGTGCCAGCCGAACTGAAGCCACCCCTCGCCTCGTTTCCCTGGAAGGCGACGGAGAACAGCGCGACCCGGCCATCGTTGACGAAGAGCCCCCC